>NZ_BAAGTL010000005.1:0-698 GCF_054781935.1 Rheinheimera gaetbuli | reverse complement strand
CATATTGTAATGGGCACTGCCATTATCGATTTGATCCAGTACCCACAGACGTTGTTGGGTAAAGGACAAGGGGTATTCCTCATCCTTTTGCAAAACTACCTTTAAAATTTTAGGAGTCGCTTTTTCTGCCGTATATTTTTTTTTGAGTTTGTTTCTTAACAACTCGCGCTTTGCGTCTTGATTCAGCTTTTCGCCTCTTACTGCATCCATGTAACACGCCTTATTCTTCAGAAACCATTTCCAAATAACGATTCAATTCGTCATCTGACAAAGCATCAATATCCAACTCACCAGACGACAATTTTTTTAATGTGACATGCTCATCCACTAATTCGGCAAGTGCCTGAACCGTTTGCTTCGAAAACGGTTCTTTTATAGAGAGTGACAAATCAAAGTGTCGATTGATTGATGTAATGAGTCGTGTCACCAATAAAGAATGACCACCCAGTTCAAAGAAGTTGTCATGCACACCTACCCGCTCAATATCCAGCAGTTTTTGCCAGATCTCCACCAGGGCCTGCTCTGTCTCTGTTGCCGGTGCAGTATACTCTGCTTGCAAATGGGCAAGATCCGGCTCCGGCAAGGCCTTGCGGTCAACCTTGCCATTCGGGGTCAGCGGCAGCCTCTCCAGCACCACAAAGACTCCCGGCACCATGTACTCAGGCAAGCTTTGTTTAAGGTGACTCGTTAACGCCTGC
>NZ_BAAGTL010000004.1:0-174887 GCF_054781935.1 Rheinheimera gaetbuli | reverse complement strand
TTTTGCGGTAAAAGCGGTCATTCGCATGCGGATTGTGTTGAGGTGCTGAATCTCTGCTTTTCGCTCAAAGCGGAATTAAGGCTTTTCCCCAAACTCAACAATATGCTTCCTAAGTTAGGAATGGACTCCGAATTCTAGCCGGGTAATTAGCTTTAAGACGGCTAAGGTATCTGCGGTCGTTTCAAGCATTTCAATCGGTTGCTTTTGCCCGAGCGCAGGTACTGATGTTTGCATCCATTGGGCTGCTGATTTTCGGTTACCTTCAAAAAGATCTGTTGCGCGGTCTGTCACTTGGATAAGACAAAAGATACGATCGCTCTCTTCACGGGTGAAGTGACCATGTTTTCGTCGGCGTGCCAGCGTCGTACTGGTAATACCAAGCGACTGTGCTACTAAAGCCGGGCCTAAACCAATAATGTTCGCTACATTGGACAGCAACCCAACGCTAAAACCTGACTTTACCATCGCTCTAACCCTGGCATCTTCATTTGGCAGTTTAAGTTCTGCCCAAATACTCTTAGGAGCGTGAGCTGGCAGGTATTTTCGGGTTTCCGTCATGCTGTTCCTTTAAAGGTAATTCTCTATCATAGGATTTAATATTCCGTTCTAAGTTGCGAGAAAAACAATGTTTGGGACTGGTCTTAATGCGACGTTACTTCAGTTATTGGCTCTGAATGCAAAACTTTAAGCCATATCCCCAAACTTCATCTCTTGCAGCACTTGAAGCAGCTCTCTGCGTTTTTCCTCTGTTAAGAGCAGGCTACGGGGGCGTTGACCATCAAACCTTGGGATTGGCGTATCAAGCCATTCATCTAACAGAGCCTTGTCATTATTGAAAAAAACATTTAGCTCATGCTCTAGCTGCAGTTTTGAACAAGTTTGATTTTTTTGCATTTACTTGCCTTAAATAACCGCGGTGGATACTGTTTTGAAAGAGCCTATTAAATAATGCCTCGATTGGTATAAATCCGGGTGGCCTTTTTATCCCGCTCACGGGCTGGGGGAACGTTGCTCCGGCATCACTACTCCAGTTTCCTGGTCCCGGTCTGTAATGACAATTTAATTATAAGTTTAAATGAGCATGGCTTCACAGCTGTATTTAACTTTGTGCTGCTTTACTTCGCGACAGGTAAATCCTGCCAGTTGGTGGTGTATGCCGGCGATAGCAGCTCACGCTTCATACTCCAGTCCTGCTTGATACCCTGGCTGGCAAACCAAATGGTCTTGCCATGTTTGGCGTTTAAATTATCTATCAGCTGCATTAGCTGCTGGTCTGATTCTTTTTTAATGAGCGGCTCATCAAAAAGCCCGGGTTGAGATACACCTGGGTCGTAAAAGTCTGACAACATCACGCCGGCTTTGGCGTACCTATACCCATCCAGCCAAAGGCCGTCTAAAAGCTGCATTGCTTTGGCCAGGAAAACCCGGGTGTCGCTGGTTGGGCTATCAAGCTCAACGCTTTTACTGGCGCTATAAGGCGCGTCTGTATCGCTGAAAGGGCTGGTACGCAGGAAGACGGTCAAGTACTTTGCTTCCTGCTGCTCCTGGCGTAACTTTTTGCAGGCGCGGCTGATGTATTCACTTATAGCCTCCCGCATGTATTGTTTGTCGGTAATGCGTTCACCAAAAGCCCGACTGCTGACAATCTGTTTTTTCGTCGGCGCGATTTCCTCCAGCGCGATACAAGACTCGCCATTAAGTTCACGCACGGTGCGCTCTACCACTACCGAGAAATGCTGCCGGATATATTTGGGGTCAGCATCTGCAAGTTGTAGTGCCGTATTGATACCCAGCTGCTGCAATCGCTTTGTTAGTTTACCGCCAATGCCCCAAACTTCATTTACTGGCAGCAGTGCCAGTAACTTTCGCTGCCGTTCATTACTGGTTAAATCCACCACGCCGCCTGTTTTATGCCATGTTTTGGCTGCATGGTTGGCAAGCTTTGATAGGGTTTTAGTCGGCGCTATGCCAACACAAACAGTTATGCCTATACACTTTTGAATAGTCTGTCGTATCGTGAGGCCAAAGTCGGTTAGACCTTTGTGATAACTGACACCAGTCAAGTCCAGAAACGCTTCGTCTATTGAGTATACTTCAACACGGGGAGCCAGATTTTCTAGGGTACTCATGACCCGCTGTGACATATCAGCGTATAAGGCGTAGTTAGAAGAAAACGCCTTGATGCCGTGTTTTTTCATTAGCTCTCGCACCTGAAACAACGGCACTCCCATCTTGATACCGAGCTTTTTGGCTTCTCTTGAGCGAGCGACTACGCAGCCATCATTATTGGAGAGTACAACTACGGGGGTGTTTACTAAGTCTGGCCGGAATAATTTTTCACAGCTAGCATAGAAGTTATTGCAGTCCACCAGTGCGAACACATCAGGATTCATTTGCGTTTTAATTGCCGGACAATGTTAGTCACCACACCGAAAATATTTAGCTCATCACCATCACGTAACTTTATGGGTTGGTACGCCGGATTGCGAGGTAACAGCAGAAACTTTGGATGGGTGCATAGCTCTTTCACCGTAAATTCACTGCCAATGGCAGCTACTACTATGTCGCCATGTTCAGCATCTATTGAACGGTCTACTACAAGTACATCACCATCATAAATACCGGCCTCAATCATCGAGTCGCCTTCCACACGAACAAAGAAAGTCGCATTCGGATGGCGAATACACAGCTCGTTTAGATCGAGTGTGCGTTCAACATAGTCCTGGGCAGGAGATGGGAAACCAGCTTTAACAGGGTCACTATAAAACGGGATCGGGCGCTTTGGCCAGTTATCGGCATTGCCTATAAATACTGCTGACATACAAACCTCAAAACTGTATATAAATACAGTATATCAGTCGTGCAGAAATTGGCAATTTACGTTATGACATAAATTACTTCCGATTTTGAGCGCTAACTTGTCAGGTGGTAAAACAATTTGAAGATGGCTAAGGATAAGGGGTTGAGCTACTTGCACTTGCTTTGGCAAATATATAGCTGTTGGATAGGTGTTCATATCAGCTACACACCATCATTCGTTATTTATTTCAGAAGAGATTATGCGTGTTTACTAGTAGTCTAGTTTTGCTGGATTGGAGTGTGATGGTGACTTCTCAGGATGTTTTAACCACCAATTATGCGATTTTTAAAGCAATCCGTGCTCGTTAGTGAACTATCTCCGTTTTAATTTAATTTTGTATTTTCCCCATCGATTTTTATCTGCGGGTAATCCTTTTTGTCCGATGAGAGAACTGTTGACAGGATGAGCCTGAAGATATGAGTGTATTGCTGTGGGAAAATTATCTTCTGTTAAATGCTCATAGTTCAACTTTTGCACGTTCTGCTTTGGCGGCATACCCTTTGACAACTTTCCCAAGGGAATTTCTGCCCAATGCACAGCTTGGGCTTTTGATAGTAACCACCTTCCTTGTTCGTAGTTTACAAGTCTTCCTTTTTTGTTATTCCACTTTAATTTCCCGAAGACTTCAAACCACTCGATTATGAAATTTGGCTCGAGCATTTCGGATTTGATTACTAGCTCCACAAGTTGGTTTGCATACTGAATATTGCCCATGCGTCCTTGCTCTAACGCAAAGACAGCCAACTCTTGTATGTCATCAGTAAATTTCTGAATATCGTTAAATACTTCTTCAACTGACTGTCTAAAGTTTTTCGACATATTTTCAACTTTGATAAAATTAACGTCCGGTTTTTGACAGACTTGGAGCAGCACAAGGAAAAAAGGTGTCTCAGCCCTGAGAGGTAACAATACACCACTCAGGTACTTTTTAGCATGGTACGAATTGCAAAATTTTAATTTTCAAAGTTGCTTTTACTTGCCCTAAAGTAAGAGAAAATAAGCCTCATAAGTTTGTTAACTAAACCCTGTTAAAGATTCATCCTGCATCTCAATTGCCTCTACCTCTCATACAAATGCCGCTGAAAACCAATAAACGTTTCGCGGATAGCGGCCGTGGTACCTAACTCTTTTACTGCGTCGCCAATGGTATGGTATTTCAGTTCAATTAAGCTGCGCATTTTGCTGGTAGAAAGCTCTGCTACACCGTCTTCAACGTACTTACTCAGGACAAAATCGATAAATTGTTGCTGTTTATCGTTACTAAACGCAGCCTTAATTCCGGGTTTAGCCACCGCAGCACGCTGGTCACGGCTCATTGCTTCCCTGTTATAGGCCACATAGCGCAGCACGTCGTAAACGTCGCTGTCTTTGGCATCTATCAGATCTTTCATGCCTTCTAGCTTTTCTTCGTCGTAGCCGGCTTCTGAGAGGCTATTGAGAAGCTTTTCTCTGGTGGCCGGGTCACTCCAGATTTCACGTAGCTGATCTTCGTTCTCGAAATACTGTGGCAAGTCTGAAAACAGCCGTTCAACAAATTCTTTCGCGGTAATCGGTTTATCGCCAAACCAATACATTACCGATGAGATATGTTTTATTTGCCGGGTTTTGCCATCACTCAGTTCGATGGTGATTTTCTCGGTTTTTTGGCAAATACAAGGTGTGCTGTTACATACCTGGCATTCGATCGGCTCACAACTACAGGGCGCGCTACCACAAACAGTACAGGCCGGCGGTTCACACAGACAAGGCTCGCTTTCACATTCGGCACAAGGCGCTTTTGGACAACCGCATGGGCTAAAGCCACAAATGCTACACGGTACTTTTTCGCAGCTACAAGGCGTATTACCACATACTTCACAAACATTTTCTGGTGGCAGGGGCTCGCCGTCCCATTCCGGATCAGCAAAGTTATGGTGTGCTTTTACAAAATCATAAATGGTGAAGTAGTCCTTACCTTCATACATGCGTGTGCCGCGACCAACAATTTGCTTAAACTCGATCATGTTGTTACAGGGGCGCATCAGTACGATGTTACGCACATTACGGGCATCCACACCGGTAGAAAGCTTACGCGACGTGGTTAAAACGGTCGGAATAGTTTTCTCGTTATCCTGAAATATTTTCAGGTCGTTTTCACCGGCGGCACCGTCGTTAGCGGTAACGCGAACACAATAGTTGGTGTTAGTTGTCCAACCTTTTTGTTTGGCGTACTGGTTGATGAAATCACGAACCATACCGGCATGTTCCTGAGTGGCGCAGAACACGATGGTTTTTTCATGGGGTTTAAACAAATCCATCCAGTAGTGAACACGTTTCTCTTCGCGCGCCGGGATAGTAATAATACGGTTAAAGTCACCTTCTTTGTATAACCTACCTGGCTCTGGTTCACCTCGTACTACAACACCATCGCCCGGGGTATAGACATATTCGTCCATCGTTCCCACAATGGGATAAACCTTAAATGGGGTTAAGAAGCCGTCGTTAATGCCTTGCTTTAGCGTATAGCTGTATACCGGCTCACCAAAATAGTGGTAGGTGTCTACGTTGTCTGTGCGTTTTGGCGTGGCGGTTAAGCCCAGTTGTACCGCAGGCGAGAAATGCTTAAGAATATTGCGCCAATTACCTTCATCATTTGCACCGCCGCGGTGACATTCATCAATAATAATCAGGTCGAAAAAATCAGCAGGATATTGCTTGTAATAGGCATTTTCATCTTGAATTACTTCATCTTCTTCACTTTCTTCGACGTCTTGATTTGGGCCGCTCATAAAAGTTTGGAAAATGGTAAAAAACACACTGGCATTTTTAGGCACTGAGCCTTTTTTGCGTATTTCATCCGGGTTAATACGCACTAAAGCGTCTTCACCAAAGGGGCCGAAGTCATTAAATGCCTGATTGGCTAATATGTTGCGGTCGGCTAAAAACAAAATGCGTGGACGGCGCTTGGCTAACTCCGGGTTTTTCTGGGCGGTTAAGCTCCAACGGCTTTGAAATAACTTCCAGGCGGTTTGAAAAGCAATACAGGTTTTGCCGGTGCCAGTAGCTAAGGTAAGCAGTATTCTTTGCTTGCCACCTGCAATGGCTTCCAGAGCATTATTAATGGCGTTTTCCTGATAATAACGCGGCTGCCAGTCACCCTTTAACTCAAAAGGAATGGCGGTAAAGCGTTCGCGCCATACTTTTTTGTAATCGGGTGCATTTTCATCTTTTGCGCTAAAGGTAAGCGACCACAATTCATCTGGCGACAAGTACCGTTCTACCAGCTGCTCGTCACCAGTAACCATATCAATCTGGTAAATGTCGTGGCCGTTAGTGGCATAGGCCAATCGGCATTGCAGGCGCTCGGCATAATCTTTCGCCTGGCGCACGCCTTCGGTGTAACTTAAGGTTTCTTTCTTCGCTTCAATCGCCGCTAGTTTGCGGCCTTTATACACCAGCACGTAATCGCTGTTTACCGGTTGGCTGCGTTTACCACCAGTAAGAATACGCCCCGGGCAAATTACTTCCCGTCGAATAAAGCTCGCCGCTGTCAGGCCCCAACCATCATGTTTTAATTGCGGGTCAATTAAATCAGCGCGGGTATCGGCTTCGTTACGGTTTGCTTTGTTCTTCGGGATAAGTGTCATGCAGCAATTCCTTTGCTTTTAGTTAGCTCGCCAGTAAAGGCTTTATGCAGGATAGATTTTTTGAGTTCATCTAAAGACGAGAGCTTTTTTTGATATATCTCTGTTAGCTGTAAAACGTTATTTGCTAATTTATTTAATGTATCAACTACTAATTTTTGATGCCTGCTATCTGGTTTTTTAAACCTGAAACTCTGTATCTGCTTACCGCTGATATGAGGCACTCCAAGACCAGTTTGAATTGAAATAACGTAACTCTCGAAAAGCTTACTGCCAACCAGATGATAAAGATAATCTGAATTGAGAGACTTTAAACAGCGCAACCTTGCCACCCGTTGAACCAACAATGCAGGTAAGTCATCCTCAGTTATTCTAGAATATTTCATACCGGCTTTAACCCATGTGCGATCCATCGCTAAAACAATATCGCTTTCCGCAAGCAAATATTTTTCAAACTCTGACACTTTATCCTTGGGCCACAATTTAACTCCATCCCATCGCAACTTGCCTTGAACAATATTGTCACCACGAATCAAAGGCACGCTATCAGTATGTTCCACATATTCTCTACTTTTGAAAGCATATCCTGTCAGCAAGTCAGTTTCATCACCAATAGTTGTGTCTATCCAACCCTCACCACGCTGACTAAACACTTGCTGCAAGTAGCTTTCAAACAACTCACGGGCGTTTTTCAGGTTTGTTTCAGCGGTAGCGCGCGCTTGGTCAATATCGGCAAAGGCTTGGTCGAGAATGGCGACTATGCGTTTTTGTTCGGAGACCGACAGTATCGGGACAATTAGACTCTGAAGTTTTGAAATAGTTAACGTGTCGACTGTTGCACCATTTCCTACTTCAAGCTGCTCTCTCATTAAAGTCGATTTGAACCAGTAGTTTATATACTCGCTAACCACATCAGAAGTTCTTTTCAGCCATAAAACACTGGCGTCTTTAAAGTAGAACTTATCATTGTCTTTTACGATATATGTGTTACCAATGGTTCCAATCGCAGTTATGACGATATCGCCTTGTGTTGGAACGCCATATTTTTTTAAAAGCTGTTCGTACAAATCTTCATCGATAAACAAATCATTTTCGACACAACCATCTTGAGATAGCTTTGTTACTTCCCTTCCTCGATAAAAGGGAACGCCAGAATCACGCCACTGGGACTTCAAGACACGCTTGCTGGAGCCAATCTGAAAAAGAGCGCTAAGAGTGACCTTTGGAATCATCACAGCAGCTCCTGAATACTGGCCAAAATCGCTTCACTCTCTTTATCGAGCGCAATAATTTCTTGGATAATGTCTCTGGGGTCACGCAGAGCTGTTTCTTCTTTGGCATTAGGGTTTTTAACCGATAAGTCCCAGGTGCTGCTATCCAACTTACAGGTGGCTAATGACCAGGAGTTATCAGAATCAGCAAAACTGGCCTGCAACTGCACAAACTCTTTTAAGTCATTGTCATTTAGCGGGTTGGTTTTGCCCATATTACGGCCCACATTAAGCTGATAAAACCAAGTGCTTTGGGTCGGTTCGCCTTTGGTGAAAAACAACACTACTGTTTTAACACCGGCACCAATAAAGGTACCACCGGGGCAGTCGAGAATAGTATGTAAGTTGCAGTTTTCCAGTAGCTCTTTGCGAAGGGCTACAGCAGCATTATCGGTATTAGATAAAAAAGTGTTTTTAATCACGATAGCTGCGCGGCCACCCGGCTTGAGTGCCTTAATAAAGTGCTGCAAAAACAGGAATGCGGTTTCACCGGTTTTGATCGGGAAGTTTTGCTGTACTTCTGGTCGCTCTTTACCACCAAAGGGCGGGTTAGCCAGGATAATGTCATGCTGCTTGTTAGGCGTGATGTCCTGCAGGCTCTCCGCCAAAGTATTGGTGTGAACCACGTTTGGCGCTTCAATACCATGCAAAATCATATTCATAATGGCGATAACATAAGCCAGCGACTTCTTTTCTTTAGCGTAGAAAGTGCTTTCTTGCAGTACCGTTAAGTCGCTGGATTTAAGCTGGCGTTTTTCTGCGCCGCCTTTGCGTAAATAGTCAAAAGCTTCGCACAAAAAACCGGCCGAGCCTGCTGCCGGGTCATAAATGGTTTCACCAATTTTTGGCTTTATCACGTCAATCATGGCGCGAATTAATGGGCGGGGTGTATAATATTCGCCACCGTTACGCCCGGCATTACCCATGTTTTTAATTTTTACTTCGTACAGATGCGACAGCTCGTGCTTGGCTTCTTGTGAGCGAAATTGCAGCTCATCTACTTTTTCCAGTGCATCACGCAGCGAGTAGCCGCTTTGAATTTTGTTTTTTATCTCACCGAATATCTCGCCAATTTTATACTCAATGGTATTGGGGTGTTCAGCCCGTTGCTTAAAACCTTTCAGGTAGGGGAATAGTTCACCATCTACGTACTCCATTAAGTCTTTGCCGGTCCGGGCCAAGTCGTGATCAAAACTACCGTCGGCTTTTTTAGGGGCAGCCCATTCGCTCCACCGGTGTGCTTCATCAATGATGTAGCTGTATTCCTGCTCCATCAATTCCGCTTCCTGCGATTTTGCAAACTCCAGGTCATCCAAATACTTTAAAAATAGCATCCAGGAGGTTTGTTCGGTGTAGTCCAGTTCACTGGAGCAGCCAGCGTCTTTATGCAGTATGTCGTCGATATTCTTAAAGGTTTGTTCAAACATTGGTGGTTAATTCCTGATAGGCCTTAGCCTACAAATTCATCTCAAATCTGTAATCGCGTTTGCGCTGCTCAGCATGCCGCAGTGCGGTTCGGCGCATTTGGAATAGCATCATAACCCTTAAACGGAGTTCGCTTTTCTATATAAATGAATTTACGGTGTATTAAACATAGGGGCAAGTAGATTTATGGCGGTTAATTAACAGCCAGCATCTTTGTGCAGTATGTCGTCGATATTCTTAAAGGTTTGTTCAAACATTGGTGATTAGTCCCTGATAGGCCTTAGCCTGTAAATTCTTTTTTAAATCCGTCATCGCGTGAACGCAATAATGCTTTAATTGCTGATAATTAAAGGCAATTTAGCAACAATATGAGCATCGAAATGGTTAAATAGCGCAAAGTTTTTTATAGGTACGAATTTACGGCGTATTTAGCAGCGGCGCAAGAAGATACTATCTTTGTGCAGGCACCGCACCAGCTAATTGGTAATTGTGACAGCACACGGAGGGCTCGATATTTATTTGCTCAATAGCTGAGCTAATGTTTTATAAGTCGAATATTCACGAGTGATTAACTTATCTTCAGGATTAAGGGCGTTAGGGTTATATCTGGATGGCTTTACAACTTCTGAAATTAATACTTTATCTAATGGCACTGTAAACGGGTTGCTTGATTCCTCGTTACTACTTTTATATTTAAAAATAACATCGTAGGCTTCACTTAAGTGCTGTTTTTCGAATGTATTCGCCCCTGCGTTCAGTGCTATTTTTAACGATTCTACAAGTATATGTTTTAGCATCCTATTTTCACCTTTGCATGCTGCAAACAATGGAATTGCAAAATTTTTATCTTCTAGCTTTGGCGCTGAGTTAAAAGGCATGAATCTAGCCAGACTCATCAAGTATTGGCGAAAAAGCTTGCTGTCATTTTGGAGACTAAAATATTCAAGTTTTCTTCTTCGAACTAAACGCGACGACCATTGTGGCTCTTCAGCTATTTGCTCAGCCCAGGGCATTCCAACAAGAACAATTGGTACTTTTGCTTCTTCGCTTATATATTTCAGTCCATTGGCAATGTGTTGCCGTTCTAAACCGGTTTTAAACTCAATCAATTCCTGAAACTCGTTAATTACGAGAAGTTCGACTTGGGCTCTTGTTAAATTATCAACCAGCTTTTTCCTTAAATCTGTCCTGTAACCACGCCTTTTCTGTTGATGGCCACCAAAGCGATCTAAATCTGCGAGCATTTGAGTTAGAGTGGCGTCTAAACCCTTGCCGCTTGATATCCGGCTTACCAAGACTGGCATAGTCTCTCTGCCATAATTTTGGCTGGCTAAAGTACGCCTCCGGTATTCGTTTATTAAGTGACTTTTACCAACGCCTGTATCCCCGGTAAGTAACATACATTGCTGATCAGATTGAAATTTTCGATTAAACCTTAATTCATCAAAATCATTAAAAATATCTTTGACCAGAGGATATGCAACAAAGCAGTCGCTGAATATCTTTAACTGCTCAATTTGGTGAGGGGTCAAAACGTTCACTCAAAAGCCTCTAAATCATCATCCCAGCTTTCTAAAATGTTGCCAAATTCAGGGTGAGGTTGCTCAGCGGCTAAATTAATTGAAGCATCTTTTTTAACGTGAATGGTACCTTTACCAGTATTGCTAATATCTGCGAGTTGAGCTTGCTTTTTGGCCCCAGAAATTTTTACTTGTGCTTTGGATGCCATAAAAGCTTCTTGTTCTTGCTTTACTCGTGCGTGAATTGCCATACGAGCTTTTGCTAATCCCAAGTTGTCTCTTCCTTCGCGTATCTCTTCACGATTAAACTGCTTAATGACTTTGTGTTCATGCAGACTTAAGCCTTCGGTGTAGCCGCTTTTATCAGTACATGGGACTTTAAGATAGCCATCTAATTCTGCAAGGTAGACATGGATACTTGATAAATCATCAGGATCAACTTTAATGATTTTTTTTATTGAGTCAGGGGTTTGCGGATAGTGTTTTCTGTAATCTGATAGCGCAGTTGAGTCATACATCAACTCTTCAAATTTGATCCCATTTCTAGTAAGCGTTCTTTCATCAGAGGTGAACATAAGTACTTTAAAGCGTTCTTCCTCATCGGAACTCATTTCAAGTGGTGGAAAAACATCAAAACCTTGTTGCCACCGCTTTATTGGAATGCGAGTTTCTCTTGAATTTGTATCCTGATGATAGACATCGACAATCCAACGATGGAACTCTTCGACAAAAGTAGAAAAACGCATAATCGCGTCTTTTTCGGGCTTGTAGTCTTCTTTGGCGAGAATATTTGAAAAGGTTTTTCCTGGCATTTCAGTTAAAAAGGTTTCGTTAATCATTCCGAAAAAACGCTCTACAAACGGTTTCAGCCAAGGCTTACGAACGGAATTATATTGAATGTTTATTCCTGCCTCCCTACAGGCATGTTCCAGGCTTTTCGACCAAAACTCAGCGCCGTTATCTACAACCAAATTTTCAATTTTGCCAAAACATGGCCAATCATTTTGGAGTTCTATCTCCATACTTTTTAATGATTTAGGTTTTATTGCGTGTACGATTGCCTTGGCAGCTGAAACATATGAAGGTGACCGATAACTCAAGTGGAACCCCAAAACACAACCACTAAAAACATCAACCATTAAGGTTAAATAGGGCCGGCCAAGTGGGATAGATAATTCATCGTCAAGCAGGATTAAATCAAGAGGAGTATGGTCGATTTCTACCCGCTCTAATATTCGCGTTGGGGGTATATGAGACGAGCAGTATGCAAACCACTGATCTGCTATGAATTTACCGTGTCTTGCGACAGCCAGCGGATAAGGAGGCAAAGATTTTATTCTTTGATTAAAAGCCGTGTAAGAAATGAGCGGGATTTGGCCATCAATAATGCTTTGATTTTCTATAGTTATGGCATCTTTATAGTATTTGTAAGCAGTTGACACCGACGGCCGCTTTGCATCAAGAAAACGAGATAATGCAGCCTCAAAAAAAGCTTCGTCACCTTGAGTTCGACTCTTTCTGTTACCCATTTTGTGTCGTTTAGCAACCAATGACACAAGATCACCGTTACTATCGATGTAACTTTTACGCCAGCGGACTACCGTTCGCCAATTTGGCCGCTTGTCTGTGGTGTCATTAAAAAACTCATCGAGAATTGGATCTAAGTTTTTTTGCGTCCATCCACCTGTTACTCTTTTCTCCAATAAGGAGATAAGCTGATACTTATCGAGCGCACTTTCTTTTAAAGAATCAGCAAAGGTATCTAAATCTCGATTGAGTATTCTTGCATCATCTAACTTCACATATTCAATAGGTGTGTCAGGTTTGTTAGTTAGTGCTGACTCTATAAATTCATCTTCAAAACTCATCAAGTTAAACACCATACTGAGGGATTACAAACTAGATCATCATGGTTTAAGTTGGTTTTAATCAGCCCTCTATTTATTAGGGAATATAAGTGTGAGCGAGTTTCACCCACTGTCAATGAATGCTTGCTTGCAACATCATTAACACTGATCCTGCCCGCTTTCTTAATGAGATTAATCAGTTCAATTTGAATTGTATTCAAACCGTAAATTCCAGAGTACCTATGCAAAATTTTAAGATTGTTTAGAAGAGGATTTACACGAATCTGGCGTTCCGTTATCAACAAAAGGTCAATACCCAAGGACTGGGCAGCTATTTTTTTGGCTAAAAATTTAGCTCTAAAGATGGGATCGAAAGTTTTGCTGTAAGGTTTGTACTCATGGAGTTTTACAGACCCATCATAAAAGAAAATTATGGCATCGGGTGTATAGGGTAGTTTTTTCTCTTCAAAATCGTAATAAAACCCTTCAGGCTGGCTACCGAATGCTTTTATTTTTTCATTGTACTCGTGGTGAAAGCAAGCATCAAACTCCAATGAGCTCTCACACATAATGGTTTCACCAACTTTGGCGCTAGCGAATTTAAATACGTTTTTATTGGGTGAGGGTTTACGCAGGCTTCTAATGTACATGAGTAAAACTCAAGTAATTTAAGTTTATCTATAGTACTTGATGCTGGAAAATTGTCAAATTTGTCAGACTATGCTTATATTTTCAGGTAAGTCAATGATATTAATGCATATTAATTATGTTGTAAAGTTACAGAAGTCTATTTTATGTCAAGCTATGCTTTAAATTTGTCAGACTATGGTTATATTATGTCAAAGTATGGTTTCAGCGACACTTGCTCTGCTCTGGTAGCAGCATAACATGGCAAAAGTGACTTTGCTGCTACAACCAGCCTTTCTGCCGCGCAATACGGGCGGCGTCTATGCGGTTGGCAGCATTAAGTTTGCTGATGGCGTCGGATAAATAATTGCGCGCTGTGCCCTCGGCAATATACAGCGCGCCGGCAATCTCGCTGGTGCTTTTGCCTTCGCTTGCCAGGCGCAGTGCCTGGCGCTCTTTGTCGCTGAGCGGGTCTTGTTCACCCAGCGAGTTAAGTAACAATTCACTGTCTACCACCCGCTTACCGGCCATTACCTGCTGAATAGCCTGTACCAGTTGCTCTACCGGGGCATCTTTTAATAAAAAGCCGCCCACACCGGCATCCATTGCCCGTTTCACGTAGCCTGCGCGGCCAAAGGTGGTAACAATAACGACTTTGGTCGCCAATTTGTGCTGCTGGATATACTGTGCCAACTCAATACCACTTTTGCCCGGCATTTCAATATCGCTTAGCAGCAAATCAAAGCTTTGTTGCTTTAGCAGCGTAAGTGCCGCATTGCCATCGGCCGCTTCTGTTACCGTAAACCCCCCCTCCAGACGCAACAGGCTGGCCAGTGCGGTGCGGATCATGGCCTGATCTTCAGCCAGTAAAATGTTCATTGCGTAGCTTCCTGTCATAGTGCGTTGTCTTGCAGTGGCAGTTGAATACGGGCTGTTACGCCATCATGTTGCTGCAGCGCCAGGCTGGCACCGATAGCGGCTAAACGCTCGCGTAAGCCAGCAATGCCATTACCTTCTTTAATCTCAATGGCCTGGCCGTTATCGCTCAGGCAAATGGTAAACTCATTAGCTTGCTGCAAAAAGCTCAGGCTACAACTGTCGCCTTTGCTGTGCCGAATCACATTGGTAACCAATTCTGTTAGTGCCAAAATCAGTGCCGTTTCCCGCCTGGCATCTAACTGCGGTATGTCGCCCTTTAGCACTGCCTGAAAACCGGCATCACGCAAACGGCTGAGCAATTTAGTGACTTCGGCGGCCAACCCCTGATGTTTATAACCCGACACACTTTGCCGCACCTGGCTCAGTGCTTCACGTGCTATCTGGCTCAGTTCGCTCAGCTGTTGTTGCGCAGCATCTGTATGCTGGCGTGCCAGCAGTTTTTCCGCTAAATCGGCCTTTAAAATAATGCTGGATAAGGTATGGCCAAGAATATCGTGTAAATCGCGGGCAATGCGTTCGCGCTCTACCATGGTTGCCAGTTGTTTAATTTCATCTTCGCTTTGCAGCTCTGCCAGGCGGTGCAGCTGCTTTGACTGTTCGGCACGGCCCAGCCAACTGACACTTAGTACAATCGGCACACCCATGATCAGAAACAGGTTCCAGTGAATGGTCAGTGTCAGCTCCAATACTACCAACAAGGCGATAAGTAGCGTCATCAATACTAAAAAGCGTCGTACCGGATAGGCATAGCCGATAAAAAAACCGGCATAGGCGAACATTGAGATAGCGCCGGGGTTTACCGGGGTGATCAACGTTGCCACCGCTATTATACCGGCTATCGGCCAGTGCATGTCGCGGCGACTGCAGCGATAGGCCCAAAAGTAGCAAAACAGAAACAACAACAAGGCCGCCGCCATACTTAAATACTGCCATAGCGCAAAGCGCACGGTAAATAGCGGAATAATATAGAAAACAAGGTTTATCAGATAAACCCAGCTCAGTTTACTTTCCAGTCTATCGTATGGCGTCATTGCTCGCTCCCGCTATCGGCAGGCGGTCAGTGTAATCAGTATCACGCCGTTAGCGCCAGTGACAAAGGTCATATTACGCGGTGGCATTTGTCATGGCCAACTGATGACAAGCGTTAGCTGTGCCAGCTGCCGCCACAACCTAAACTGGCCCTATCAACATTGCAGACATAACAACACTGACGGGGCTTTTAACATGAAAACACTTAACACCTCTATCCGCACTTTGGTTCTGGCACTGGGTTTAACCGGCAGCGTAGTTAGCCTGACAGCCACAGCAGCGCAAACGCCAGAGCCGGTGGCAGCAACACAGCAGCAACAAAGTTGCGCCTGCTTTGACGTTAAAGTGCTCGGCCAGGGGCCGGCAGTTATTTTAATTCCCGGCGTGGCGTCGTCCGGTGACGTTTGGCAAAGCACTGTCGAGACACTACAGGGCGCTTATCAGCTGCATATTTTTACTTTGGCTGGTTTTGCCGGTGTTAAGCCTATACCCATGCAAAGCTGGGGCGAGGGCTACCTGGCAACACAGCAACAGGCCATTCTGCGTTATATCAGTGAACAACAGCTGGACAAACCGGTGGTAATTGGCCACTCGCTGGGCGGTTATCTGGCACTGGCATTAGCCGCTGGGGCACCAGAGCAAATTGGCGGCGCGATTAACGTCGATGGCTTACCGGCGTTGGGTGCACTGTTTGCGCAAAACCGCGCCGGACAAGACGCCGCCCCGTCTGGCAACGCAGCTACCGCAGACAAACCAAGCCAGCCACAGCGTGGCAGTTTCGACCCTATGGGTATGGCGAAAAGCATGGCAAACAATGAGCAATGGCAACAGCGTATAGTGGCCGATATGTACCGCTCAGACGGTGCTACGTCCGGCCGGGTAATGGGCGAGCTGATGCGGGCTGATTTACGGCCTCAGCTTGGCAAGATCCGCGTACCGGTGCTAACCCTGGGTGCACTGCAACATGGCGCGCCTTACAGCACGCCAGAACAGGTGCAAAAAAACTATGAAAATCAGTTAACTAATGCACCGACACAATATCACAGCTTTGCGTTTGCCCGTGAGTCTAAGCATTTCATTATGGCTGATGCGCCAGAGTGGTTAAACCAGCACATTCAGCAGTTTCTGAAAAACAACCGCAGAGGAGCTTTGTAATGAATACGCTGCCACTGCAGGTAACCGGGCTAACCAAATGTTATGCCAACGCGACGGTGCTGGCCGGTCTGGATATGACAATGGCTGCCGGTGAGGTGCTGTGTATTCTGGGGCCGAACGGCGCCGGTAAAACCACGCTGATATCCATTATTTTAGGCCTGGTAAAGGCAGACAGCGGTGAGGTCAGGCTATTTGAGCAGTTGCAAGCCGGTAGCAACCGCAGCACTGCGTTGCGGCAAAAATTGGGGGTGATGATGCAAATCGGCAGCTTAAGCGCCAATTTAACCGTTTTTGAGCAATGCGATTTATTCAGCAGTTACTATACCAACGGCTACAGCGCGGCAGAGCTGGTTGCGCTGGCCGGGCTGGAGCAACACAGCCAGCAGCGTTTTGGCCGTTTATCAGGTGGCCAGAAACAACGGCTGTTATTCGCGCTGGCACTGGCCGCCAAACCACAGCTGGTGTTTCTGGACGAGCCTACGCTGGGCATGGACGTAGCCGCACGGCAAAGTTTATGGCAGCAAATACGCCAACTAAAACAGCAAGGTGTCGCCGTAGTACTGACCACCCACTATCTGGAAGAAGCCGAACAACTGGCCGACCGCATTATGGTGCTACATCATGGTCAGATTATTGCTCAGGGTAGCCCAGCTGAACTGAAAGCCTTAACCGCTTATAAGCTGATCCAGTGCCAAAGCCGCTTAACAGATGAAGCTCTGGCTGCTCTGCCAGGTGTGCAGCAGCTTAAGCACGACAAAAACCTGGTTATTTTGCATAGCAACCAGGCTGAGCACACTGTTAAAGCGCTGCTGCTGGCTGACGACAGCGTAACTCAGCTGGAAGTGCGGCCGGTCGCGCTGGAACAGGCGTTCTTGCAGCTTACTCAAGCTAGCCAAACAACAGAGGAGCAAGCCGCATGAACACAGCCGCAATCTATCGCAAAGAAGCCTGGTACGACTTAATCAGTGTTTGGCGCACACCCGGCTTTGTTATACCGTCGCTGGCTTTTCCAGCGGTATTTTATCTGTTTTTTGGCGTGGTATTTAACAGCGGTGCCGCCAGTGGCTATATGTTAGTAACCTATGGCTGTTTTGGCATTATGGGCCCGGCCATGTTTAATTTTGCCATCAATATTGCCAGTGACCGCGCCCACGGCTGGTTAACCTTAAAGCGGCTATCGCCGATGCCTGCCGCGGCTTACTTACTGGCTAAGTTCACCACATCGCTGGTGTTTGCTCTGCTGATCATAGTGGCATTATTCAGCATCGCCGCAGTGTTTGCCGATGTGCGGTTACACAGCAGCCAGTGGCTACTGCTGGCGCTGGTATTATTGCTGGGCACGACACCTTTTGCGCTTATTGGCCTAACTTTGGGTTTAACACTCAGCGATAAAGCCGCGCCGGGTGTGGTTAACCTGATTTACCTGCCAATGGCGCTGTTATCCGGTCTCTGGTTGCCCATTCATATAATGCCCACGCTATTGCAGCAAGCCAGCTGGATCTGGCCCAGCTACCACTTGTCACAAATTGGCCTGAAAATTATTAATATGGGCCAGGGCCATGCATTGTGGCTGCATTTACTGTTTCTGCTGGTCAGCAGCCTGTTATTGGCGGTACTGGCGGCGTGGTCGTTTAAACGTATGACAGGAGCCAAAGTATGAAGCTGTTGATTAGCCTATGTATTGCAGCATCGCTGGCACTGTTTTTTTATCTGCTACCGCAGCCTGAATTCAAGCCGGAACAACCGTCAGGACCAGCAAACAGTTTTGTTATAGGCCCGGTACAGTTATTTGACGGTGACAGCTGGCATGCCAACCACTATCTGGAAGTTCGGGATGGTTGGATAGCGCAGTGGCATAAAGCGGCGCCCAACAACGACATGACCGTGATCGATGGCAAAGGCTATTGGCTGGTGCCGGGGCTTATTGACGCGCACGTGCATATCATGGCGTTTAGCAACGATTTGCAGCAAAATCTGCAGTTTGGTGTCAGCACTGTGCTGGATCAATTTAGCCCGCTTGATTTGCTTACAGCACAGCAAGCGCAGCACTTAAGCACCGCCAAGACAGCCAACGCGGACATGTTTGGCGCCGGCTTGCTGGCTACCGTTGCCGGTGGTCACGGTACCCAGTATGGCATCGCAGTACCTGTGCTGGCGGGGCCCGAGGACGCAGAGCCATTTGTGTTAGCACGTAAAACCGAAGGCTCCAACTGGATTAAAGTTGTCTACCGTAGTGAAAAAGCCCGTAAGGCCGGACAGGCATCACTTGATTTAGCCACTGTGACCGCCATTATTCAGGCAGCAAAGCAACATGGCTTGCTTGCCTTGGTGCATATTGAAGACCAGCAATCGGCATTGGAGGCCATTAAAGCCGGTGCCAACGGTTTGGTGCATGGCTTTTATGATGCGCCGGTTTCAGATGAGTTGATTGCCGCAATGCAAGCCAATGACAGCTTTATTATTCCAACCATGGTGGTAATGGAAGGCTTTTTACAGCAAAAAATTAATCAGCAGCTGATCTTCGAAAAACCAGCGGATTGGTTAACCCCGGGTATAAAAAGCCAGCTGCAACAGCAGTTTAATTTTGGTGCTAAAAACCCGCGCGGCTTTGCTCAGTTACAACACAATGTGAAGCGCTTGTATGATGCCGGTATTCCTATCCTGGCCGGCACTGATGCACCTAATCCAAACACCGCCCATGGCGTGAGTATGGTGGTAGAAATGGAATTACTGCGACAGGCTGGTCTTCCTGTGGATGCGGTGTTGCACAGTGCCACTGGTCAGACTGCCAAAGCTTTTAACTTGCCTGCGCATGGCCACTTAAGGGCCGGTGCAAAAGCGGATTTCCTGCTACTGGCAACTGATCCAAAGGAAGACTTAACCACACTGTGGCACCCCATCGGTATCTGGAAACATGGCTGGCGTCAGTCTGAGAGAGTGGCTAACACAGCTGACGCTATGCTGCCTGGCACGATTGCAGATTTTCGCCATAGCGAGCAACCACGCCAGGGCAGCTTTTTAGCCAGTGATGACAGAGTCATGTTGGGTAACTCCTTTGCAAAATTACACTGGCAACCCCGGCAAGCCATGCATGTGCAAGGCACTGTGCAGGCGGGCTTCACTCACCCTTGGGCAGGTTTTAGCTGGCAGCTTGCTAGAGCAATGGGGCAAGGAAGCGATCTAAGCGCATTACAACAACTGCGCTTTCGTATTCGTGGCACGCCCGGACAATATCGGCTGGATGCCTTTAGCACAGGCAGCTGGATGCCAGCCACTCAGGTTTTTCCCGTTACAAGTGATTGGCAATGGGTGACGCTACCTCTGAGTGGCTTTACCGGGCTCGATACCGCCAACGTCAGCATGTTTAGCTGGATTGGCCCTCAGGGCAGCTTTGCTTTTGAATTGGAAATAATAAAGCTGGAACAGCAATAGACTGCCGCGCCAAGCACGGCAGTCTTTAATGCAATTAAGCCCGCATTATTAGCGGCCAAACTCAGGCAGCAAACTGCAGGCCGTATTGGTTGCCTTTTTTCCACACGCATTGGGCACTGTGTTTGCCTAATTGCTCGCATTCAATACTCAGGCTGTCACCTTTGTTTAATTCGCCATTGTACTGAATACGGGCACCACCGCCGTGGCTGAAATCCAATAACTGACACTGTGCGGCAAATTCTTTTATTGTTAGCTGCACCAGCGGTGTATCACTGGCAATATAGCGGTTCCGGGCGCGCCGGTCGGTCGGTTTATCCGTTGATAGCGCAGCCGGAGCGTTGCGCTTATTTAGCGCTCCAGCTTTATCAATTGAGGGGAAGTCTGGATTACTTGGCTGGTAATTGCCAATAGCAATGCGCTGATACACACTGTCGTGAATACTGACATTGAGCGGCGGGTTGGCAGGGTCACCGTACAGGCGGCGAACCACTTCTTTGCTACCCAGTTTTTTCATTATTTTATAGCCCAGCCCAAAAGAATCATGTGGTTGCATCTGCATATCCGGCTTGAAGTGCTTATCCAGGTACTCCTGATTAAAATCCAGCCCCAAACTACGTGCCTTACCCGCCATCCACTGCAGAGTAATATCTGATAAACCGCATTGCTGATAACCGCCACCGATATCTGAGTGAGCACCAACAAACCAGCACTGCTCCATATGTTGATCGTCATTTAAACTGCCGGTCCATAAATCCGGCGCAAAAGGGCCGCGCCGCTCGTCCAGTGCTAAAGCATGGTAAGCATGCTTAACCAGCGGGCTGATATGGGTATTATAAAACCCCACCCAATGCCGGGTTAGTTTACCCAGCAACGGGGTAGGCGCGCCCAAAGCCCCGACAGTGTCAAACACGCCAACCATGTGAATGTCTGGCCGGTAATTGTTGTCAAACTCTAAAGCGGGCCTTTTGTCTGGTGGTGTGCGGTAAAATTTGTAGGCATGTTTCAACTGGTCTAGCTGGTGTTTTTCAATAAGGCCTATGCTATGTATCAGGCCAACCAGGGCACGGGCGGTAAACGCGCCGCGGCTAAAGCCAAAAAAGTACAGCTGATCACCCAGTTGGTAGTTATGTACCAAAAAACGGTAGCCCTCCAGCACATTGTGCTCCATACCGTAGCCAAAGGCACCACCGATGTATTTGTCTATCATATCGCCGGTGCCGATACCCTTATCGTAAAATACCACCTGATGCATACCATCAGCCGCCTGTGGTCTGATACTACGCACTAGTTTGGTTACGTTGGTTGGATCTTCATCCGGCTCATTCCAGGTGCCATCACAACATATAATAATCCGTTTTGCCGCTGCCATAGCAGTGCTCCTAAGCAAAGTAGCGCCGTATCACAAAGCGACTATGGCGCAGGTTCAAAGCTCCAGTATAGCTTATGGTTGAGCAAAAAACGTACGGAAGAAGACGTGGAGGCTTATCGTACTGTTACCACGGTAACACGCTGCCGTCCCAGTGCAATAGCTGCCCGGTTTGAGTCGCTGTCAACTGAGCTGCAACTAAAGCTAACCGTTCTGCCGTCATAGCTGGCGTTTGCAATTGCCCTTCGGGCAGGTTAGTTTGAAATGGCGCAGACAACCTGGTGTCAGTGGTGCCGGGGTGCACGCTGACAATAGCTGCGGTTTTATTGAGTCGGCCTACTTCAATACTCAGGTTTTTAATCAGCATATTCAGCGCGGCCTTGCTGATACGGTAACTGTACCAGCCGCCCAGGGCGTTGTCGCTGATACTGCCAACTTTAGCACTGAGCGCCAGCAGTTTTACTGCTGGCTGCTTGCATAAGTAGCTAAATAGCAGCTTAAGATACAGCGCAGGCACCTGCACATTGCTAGCCAGACGCGCTGCCAGTATGTCGATATCCAACTGGCGGATAGTTTTTTCCGGCATGGCTTTGTCATCATGCAGCACGCCATTACAGATAAAAATAGTATCGGGCTTCTGCTCTAATGCCTGCGCTACTATCGCTGCGCTATGCTTTTCAGCGGTTAAAGGGTCATGCAACCATTCAACCCCCGAAATAGCAGTTAAATGCTGCCGGCTGATTAGGGTTACTTTCGCTCCACTATTAAGGTAATGCTGTGCCAGCGCCAAACCAATACCACTGCCGCCGCCAATAATTAACACTGCCTGGCTCATAACATCAGCTCCTGCGCCAGTTGCCTGCCGCTTAGCCAGGCATTTTCTACCCGGCCACCATTTAACCAGTCGCCGGCAAACCCCAATGCCAAATCTGGGCGGTAAAGCATACCGTGCACCGGGAAATTCGGGTTTTGTTGGGCATAACGCCAACGATGGCAGTGACTTACCCGGCCATTAAGTTGCCTACCAGTCAGTTGTTGCAGCGCCAGCATAGCTTGCTGGCCGATCCAGGCTGAATCTGCTTCGAGATATTGCTGTGAGAACGACGGTGTAAAATGCAACAACCAATTCTCGCCGTGACAACGGCCCGGCTTGGCACTTTGCCGCGCTAACCAGTTAACACACTGATCACCTTTTACGAAAACACCATCATAAGGCCAGGGGTCTTGCTCAAGCTGCAGATTAACCGCCCAACAAGGTAACAAAGCCGGCATGGCAAATAGCGGGTTAAATTCAGTACCAACGCTAATAGCGGTGCTGAGCAGTTGCTCTGCTTGTTGTTGCGGTAATGCCAGAACAAGCTGGCTAAATTGCCCCAGTGCAGCGCCAGCACTAAATAACGTCCACTGTTTACCATCGAACGCCAGCTGCTCTACCTGGCAGCGGGTATGTACAGTTTGCGAATCGAGCATAGCCACAACCGGCGCCTGCATTGACGGCACACCAACATAACGCACAGTATCATCAGGTGATGCGGTGACTGTGCCGGCTTCAGCCACAGCTAAACGGCACTGCCATTGTGTTATCAGCCCACCGTGCAGCCAGCGCTGACACTGCGCAGCAAAAGCCGCGTCGCGGGCAGTAAAATACTGCGCACCCAAGTCAAGATAGCCGGGCTCTATGCGCTTACTGCTCATACGGCCACCGGCACTTCGGCCTTTGTCAAACAGCACAACCTGCCGGCCTTGCCGGGTCAGTTGCATGGCGCAGGCCGCGCCAGCCATACCGGCACCGATAATTGCAATGGTCACGCTGAGTTTCCTTACATAATGTCGAATATCAGCAAGGGTTACGTTGGTGCAACACAGCGCGATCAGCCTGACGTTAGTTTTGCTGCAACAACGTTGCCGGTAAGTCCCAGCTGGTAATCAGTAGTTCGCCCTGCCAGGTTTGCAGCGTTAGCCAGACTTTATCGCCGGCAGAAAAAGCTACCGGTGCTATGGCATGCACATGCTGGCTATGACGGCTGCCATGCATTATACCCTCTTCGCCTTGTTGCAACTGCGCCAGCGGCAAAGCCGTAGGGCCGATATTTAAATAGCCCTGACGTATAGCGCTGATGTCGCCTTTGTTAAACATCAGCATAAAGTCTTTAACGTATTCGTCGTGGTGAGCATAAGGCGGCTCCAGATTAAGCGGCATAGGGGCTATTTCAAATTCACCGGCCTGCTTTACTGGCCAGGCAGCTGGAAATTCTGGCGTCAGTGATTGGTATAAAAACCAAAATGGTAATAGTAACACCAGGCCATTTAGTTTGTATTTGTGGCGTTGCCAAAAACTGTTGTTACGCGCCATGGTTAACCTCCTGTAACGCAGCAGCGCTATTGCTCTCACGCACGGCCTTAACAGTACGGCTGCCCCAAATCATAAAACCGGTAATGGACATGCCGGATAGCAGCAGGCCAAACAAAAACCAGATAGCTTTAGTCCAGATGCCGCCTATCGTACCGTAGTGTAACGGGTCGGCAATATGCGCTATCGTTTGCAAAGTGGTCATGGTTTCAGGCGATTTTTCGTGGGCTATGTCGCCCGTCCAGGGGTTAATGCTCAGATTGTACGAGTACTTATCGTAAAAGATATGCTCGCCGCCGCCTATCAGGTTATACATGCCGCGATTATGCTCGGGTAACATTAAATAGCTGGGCTGAAAGTCTGGGAAGCGCTGCTGCACAATCTGCATAGCATCGGCAAAACTAACCGGAGGGGCGCTTTGCTGCGCCGGTATATCTGTTACCGCTACCAATGGTGCATGCGGTTCTATATCAATATCGGCATGCCACATCACAGCCTGCACCAGATACCACAGACCGGTCGCGCTCATCACCATCAAAAACCAGATAGACCAAACGCCTGCTAAGCGGTGTAAATCGGTAAGGATGGTTTTTTTGCCTTGATTAAAGCGGATCTTTGGCTGAGTAAAGCTGCGCCAGAAGTTTTTGTAGATGATAAGGCCGGTAACCAGCGCGCCCAGCATCACCAACGCCATCGCAGATACCAGGTAATAGCCGACGCTATAGCTGCTCTGCCACGGAAACAGCAACCAGCCATGCAGGCTGCGCATAAAACCGATAAATGTAATGCCTTGATTTATTTGCTGGATCTCGCCGCTGTATTGGTTCACATAAGCAATCGCTTGTGGCTTGTCGTGATCGGAAAAAATAACCGCATTCACCAGATAGGGTTCAAGCACCATAACGCTGCCGACATCTGCCGTCGGATGAGCACGCTCAACTGCGGCGACCAGTTCGGCCACTGGTTTTGCTGGCAGGTTGTCCGGGTTACTAGCGCGCGAGGCCGGGTTGGTGAGCCAGGTTAACTCATGACTAAACACGGCGATAGTACCGGTTACACAAACAAAGCAGAAAATCAGCCAAATGGGCAGTGAAAACCAACCATGTAACTGAAACCAAAAACGATTGCTGAGTTTTGCCATTATTGCCATGCCTAGTGAGAAATTAATGTACTTTAACCAATGCCAAACATACTAATGTTAACAAGAACAATTATCAACACGTATTGCAATTGATATATATTCTCATTTATGATGTTGCGCCATTATTCTCCCTAGCCACAGGATCTGCCTATTATGAAGTACTCGCTGCTCGCTGCCGGTATCGCCGTCGCGCTGACATCTCCGCTGTATGCCCAGCAACAAACTGCCACCACTGAAGATGCGGTTGAAGTGATCACGATAAAAAGCTCACGCGGTTTAATTTCTTATGTTAGTGCTTCAGGCGCAAAATCCGATACACCGATTATTGAAACGCCGCTGTCGGTGTCGGTACTGACTGAAGAGCGTATTGCCGATCTGGGCGCCTTAACGGTGCAAGATGCTTTGGGTTATGTTTCTGGTTTGTACAACGGCCCTTATGGCCTGGATACCCGTGGTGATTGGGCACAAATTCGCGGTGTGTCTCCGGTGCAGTATCTGGATGGCTTAAAATCGCTGTTTGGTTTTTACAATAATGTGCGTATTGCGCCCTATGCGCTGCAGCAAATTGAAATCTTAAAAGGCCCAAGCTCAGTGCTGTATGGCCAGGGATCGATTGGCGGTATTGTTAATCTGGTCAGCAAAAAGCCAGAACCGGTCACCAGTGGCCAATTATGGGCGCAATTGGGTAACTATTCACGTAAGCAGTTAGCCGGTGACATTACCGGCGCGTTAAATGACGATGCCTCACTGCAGGGCCGCATGGTGGCGCTGTGGCGTGACAGCGATACTCAAACAGACTACGTGCCGGATAACAGTGTGGTACTGGCACCTTCAGTTAGCTGGCAGGCCAGCGACGCCACTAAAATTACGATTCTGGCCAATTATCAGCAAAATGAATCCGGCTCCAGCACACAGTTTTTCCCACACAAAGGCACTATATTGGCCAACGAATTTGGCCAGATCCCCAGTAACCGCTTTGTCTCTGAGCCAGGCTTTGACAAATACGACACTGAGCAAACAGCCTTAACCGCGATTATTGAACACGACCTAACCGCTGATTGGCAGTTACGTTTAGCCAGTCGCTACAGCGACAGCCACGCCGATTACCATACTATGTACGGCTGGCCACCAAGGCTCCAGGATGACAACCGCAGCGTAAACCGGGTGGTGTATCTAAGTGACGCAGACGCACGCGCCCTGACCAGCGATTTACAGCTGCACGGCAAGCTGCAAACCGGTATGGTAGAACATACGCTGGTTGCCGGTTTTGATTACCAGCATGCTTATACTGACAACGACAGTTTCTATGCGGCAACAGGTGGTTTACTGGACTTGTATAACCCGGTTTATGGTCAGGTAGACAACCTGCCAACCGAAGCGAATATCGCCGATAACCCCTCCAGTACCACTTATCAGGCTGGCGTATATCTGCAAAACAATATGAAAATCGCCGATAAGTGGCTGGTATCTGCTGCTTTGCGCCGCGACCGTGCAACCACTAACCCGCAAATTGCCGCCAGCACCACGCAGTATGCGACTACTGGCCGCCTGGGCTTAATGTACTTATTCGACAGCGGTATTTCGCCTTACTTCAGTTTCAGCGAATCGTTTGAACCCCTGCTGGGCACCGATGCGTTTGGTAAGGCATTTGCGCCGAAAAAAGGCCAACAGTTGGAGGCTGGCATAAAGTATCAACCCAAGGGTACTGAGCACTTAATAACCGCTGCGGTATTTGATATTACCGAGCAAAATCGCACTACGACCTTATCGGCGGCGCAGGCTAACGATCCGGCGGTGATTAACCCCAACGGTCAGGTGCAGGATGGCGAAGTTACCTCTAAAGGTGTCGAGCTTGAAGCCCAACTGGCCTGGGACCAGCTGGATATTTACGCTAGCTACGCCTATATCGATGCCTATGTCAGCCACAGTAACCGGCTGGGCGAGTTGGGGGCAACCCTGTCAGCACAGCCAGCGCATTTAGCCTCTATATGGGCCACCTGGCGCCCGGCAGTGTTGCAAAACTGGCAGTTTGGTGCCGGCGTGCGTTATGTCGGTGAAACCTCAGACGGTACGGCTTTTGTTGAACAAAATGACGTGGTGTTAAACCAACCACTAACCACCGACAGCTATACGCTGGTTGATGCGATGGTTGGCTACAACTTCGGTGATTACAGTTTAAGCCTGCAGGCACAGAACATCACTGATAAAACCGTGATTACCTCCTGCCTGGCACGCGGAGATTGCTTCTACGGCCAGCGCCGGGCTATCAGTGCAAACCTGCGATATAACTTCTGATATCAGATACGAGGGCGGCGCTAGTCGCCCTCTGTCCTACGCCGGTGATAATCGCTGATTCAGTTCATCTTTATAACGACGTGATAGCGCTACTTTAACGCCATTTTTCTGGCTAATTTCACCATCACCACTGCTTTGAAACTGCATACTGGCAATCTGGTGTTAGCTCCCAACTTGCCGGCTCCCACCATAAAATGTCGGCTACATTACTGCGCTGTAAGTCAGCCCAAACAGAACTGGCATTCACCGCGGCGTTTATCAGCAAAAACAGCGCGAACAGTGAGTATGCGTAACGCCGCAGATGCTGTATCAACCGCACAGTCAGGTTACTAGTTGTTTGTTTTGTCACGCTTGTGCCACCTGTCGTCCCTGAACGCCACCGCTGGGCTATTCTGCGCTGCCGTCAGTCATTGCAGAACAGCATACTAGAACACACTGATTCAACTCAACTATTCACCAGCGGTTATGGAGATCACATGTTCGAAACAGATTGGATAATTTGGCTACAGCAGGGCCCGCAATGGTTACTGCCGCTGATGCAAGCTATCAGCTTTATGGGTAATGATGTTATTTATATGCCGGTTATTGTGCTGCTTATTTTTGCTGTTCGGGTTAAACCCGGCTTACAGGTAATGCTGGCTCTGGTCGTGGTCGGCGCAATGGTGGTAACAACCAAGGAAGGGTTTGCCCTGCCCAGACCGGCTGATATTGACGCTGGGGTGCTCAATAAAGGCGAGCCTAACCAACCGCTGGTTGCAGATGGCGCAGCTAAATCCTTCTTCGCATTGCCTGACGCCGATGCTATTGCCACAATAAGATCAGTCAAACCCGACAGCTATGGCTTTATTAGCGGCCATACGGCGAATGCCGCTGCGCTGGTGCTGGCTATGTTGTACTTTTATGGCATACGCTCTTATCAGATTTGGCTGTTTGCTCTAAGCTGGCCATTGCTGATGCTAATGTCACGTATGTATCTGGGTCGCCATTTTCTGGCTGATGTCTTAGCTGGCCTGGTCGCGGCGATAGCGGCAGTTGTGATAACTATCATATTAAGCAGGCAGTTGCTGCGTCCCAAGCCACAGTATTTTTCCGCTTATCTTCTCGTGCTGCTTTGTCTTGCTGCCATTAGCCTGTCACCTTATTTACCCTGGTTGTCTGCTGCAGTATTCGGCTCTGTTATAGGCGCATTGCTCTGCCTTCTTGCTATATACAGATTTAATTTTCATACAGATACGATAAGGCTTTGGCAACGTCCGGTGCGGTTTGTGTTGGCCCTTATCTGGGCAGCCAGTATTGATGCCCTGCTTGCCAGCCTGTACCAGGCGACAGGCCTGGCTGACAAGAATATGCTGGCAGCAATATTTGCCATTGTCGGTTACCCGTTGGCGATTGTGGGCGCGCTATGGCTGTGCCGGCACTGTAGGTTATCGCAGCAGGTGGAGCAAACAAGGTGATGGCTCAAGCAATTCCTGTGCAAACGACATCGCGACGCTATGATTTAGACTGGCTAAGGGTGCTGGCGTTTGGTCTGCTGATTTTTTACCACACCGGCATGTTGTATGTAGAGCACTGGGGCTTTCATTATAAAAGTCAGTACCTATCCTCCACGCTGGAGTATCTGATGCTGCTGTCGTCACCCTGGCGCATGTTACTGATCTGGTTTATTTCCGGCTATGCGCTCGGGGTGGTGCTGCAGCGTATAGCTGGCCTGCGTCAGTTTGCTCTGTTCGCTGCAAGGCGCAGTGTACTGTTACTGTTGCCACTCATGACCGGTTTATGGCTGATAGTGCCGCCACAGCTGTACGCTGAAATGCTGCAGGATGGCGTGCACAACCTTAGCTACTGGCAGTTTTATCAGGCGTTTTTTGACCTGCAGCACCCGCTATTTACGAATTACCAAAGCGGTGTCTGGCCGCATGTTGATGTGAATCACCTGTGGTATTTACGCAGCCTGTGGCAGTTTACCCTGCTGTTGTTGTTGTTATTACCGCTGCTAAATCTCCGCCTGGTACAGCGCGTTGCCGGGCGCTTATTGCAACTGGCTTTACCATGGCAACTGCTGTTACTAACACTACTGTTGTTACTAATCTATGCCCGTACCGAAGGCGATAGCAGCCGCGAGCTGGCCGGATTTTGCTTTTTACTGCTGGGTTTACTCAATGTACGCCATGTTGGGTTATGGCAACAACTTAGCCGGTCGGTAAACTGGCTTGGTGTGCTTTGTCTGCTAAATTACCTGCTATTGGTGGCCAGTTATTTTCTCAATCGGCAAGAACTGCCCGCGCCCTGGCAAACGCTAAACCAGCAACTACTGCACCTAAGCTATGCCTTACAAGCGGCAGCAATGACCTTCTGGTTGCTGGCAATAGCACAGCGCTATTTAAACCGGCCGCAGCGTTATTTAGCGCTGGCAAACCGCGCTGTTTTTCCAGTGTATCTGCTGCATCAGAGCCTGATTATTATAGTGGCACTGTATCTGACCCCCTTCGCATTAGGTGGCCCAGCCGAAGCCTTACTGGTCGTGCTGTTTACATTGCTGGGCAGTGCGGTGTTGCTGCTGATGCTGTGGCGGCTACCACTGCTGGCGCCATTTTTTGGCCTGAAGGTAGAACAATATTACAGTTCACGCTGGAGGCTGACCGGTTTAGCTATTGCCTTGTTGATAGTGCTGCCATTAGCGATGGAGTTGTTGCTGTAGTGGTGGAAAACCAGCGGGTGCATTGCACCCGCTAACAAGCTTACACTTAGAACGCCCAGGTCGCGCCCAGACTAAGATTACGTGGCGCACCGTAGTTGTACTGTTGGGTTAAACCGTTGTAGTAGGTTTTATCCAGCAGGTTGTGTACGTTCAGTTGTAGCGCAAACTGCTTATTGATCTGATAACGTGCCATCAGGCTGGCCAGTGCAAAGCTGTCTTGCTTTATCTGATAGCGTTGTCCGCTCAACTGCAGTGGCAACTCATCGCTGTACGACTCGCTCTCCCAACTTAAGCCGCCGCCCACGGTCAACCCGGCGAGCCTATTGGAGAACTCATAAGTTGAAAACAGGTTCAGCTTTTTACGTGGATGGTTAACGTTAATATCAACGCCATTGCGGTCTTGTGCACTAAACTGCGAATAGCCGGCGCTAATATTCCAGCTGTCATCTACACGACCAATTACTTCCACTTCAAAGCCTTTGCTTTCTGAACCACGGGCAGCAAACGACGGGAAGAAGTTGTCGCCCGGTCTCTTATAAGCGGCATCAGCCTGAGCCAGGTTATCCTGCTCGATACGAAACACTGCAACCGCCGTTTGCACAGCGCCATCGAGAAAGCTGCTTTTTATGCCGATTTCCTGGTTGCTACCCACAATGGCATCAAGGAAGTTGCCGTTACGATCGTAAGCATTTTGCGGCGTAAAAATTTCGGTATGGCTGGCATACAGCATATGGTTGCCGGCAACCTGATAGGTTAAACCAACATAGGGCACAAACTTGTCATCACCAAAATCCAGGGCGGCACCATAGTTTAAACCGGCGCGTTGCCATTCAGTATAACGGCCGCCGGCGATCAGCTTAAGCTGCTCAGTAACGGCAAAGCGGGTAGCGGCGTAGAACCCTTTTTGATCGGTATTCAGGTCAACCGCCTGCTCTGGCGAAGTGGCCCAGGCCGGCTCGGCCACACTGCCATCCCATTGATAAAAGTTACCGGTGGATGGCCATGCCATCGCAGCATAAGTTTGCACTTCTGATTGCTGGCGGCTTTGCAACGCGCCAACAACAAACTCATGCTCGCGGCCCAGCAGGCCGTAACTGCCCTGCAGCTGAATATCAACGCTGGTTTGTTTGCTGAAACCATCACTATTGTACGGCCAGGCGAATAAACCAGTACCACTGTCTTTATCGGCCGCGCCATAGATATATAGCAAGCGGGTGTCGGCGGTGTTTTTATTGTGGTTCAGGTTTATTTTCAGCTGCCAGCCGTTATTAAACTGCTGGGTTAAGCTGACAAAGTGATTTTTCGCTGTTGAGTCCCAGCGCGTCCAGTTAGCGGCAGTAGTAGTGCTGATGTCCCAATTAGTTGGTGTATCATCAGTAAACAATGGTGGCAGTGCTCCCCAGGTAGAGGCCGTAGGGTTATTGTCCTGATAACTGCTGCCAACGCTTAACGTCATACTGTTGCTTAAATCAGCATCCAACACACCGTACAGTACTGTTTTATCGTCTTGCGCCAAATCACGGAAGCTGTCGCTAAGCTCCTTTTTTGCCACGATACGGGCACGCACATTGCCGTCGGCTGTCAGCGGGGTGGTCACATCGGTGGTGACGAAGCGTTTATTCCAGCTGCCGATACCGCCATTGATACTGCCACTTAGTTCACGCGCATTAGCATGCTTGCGTACTAAGTTAATTGATGCAGACGGCTCACCGACGCCGGTTAACAGGCCGGTAGCGCCGCGCACTACTTCAATGCGCTCGAAAATGGCAACATCAGTAATGGTTTCACCCGAGTCACCAGCTAAACTCCAGGCCATAGGTACGCCGTCGAGCTGAAATTTATCAATATCGAAACCACGTGCGCTGAACGTATTACGGGTGCTGTCGAAGGATTTTGACGTCAGCCCAGGCGTTTGCGTTACCGCATCAGCAATAGAGCTGATGTCTAAATCTTTAATACGTTGGGCCGTAATTACACTAACCGACTGTGGCGTTTCCAGTAGGGTTAACCCTAAACCGGTGGCAGTATCGATGGTTTCATTAACCGTGTATTGGCCGCGTACGGTAATGGTTTCCACGGCTTTTTCGCCACTTTTCTGCGTATCAGCCGCATTAGCGGCGACCGGTAAACACGCCAGCTGCACTGCCAGCGCCAGTTTTAGTTTTTTCATCGAATACTGCATGACCACCTCCAAAAAGTTCCGACGATCATACATTAATGATAACCATTATCAATAGCATTAAGTTTGGCTTGCGATAAGCAGCTCCTGTTGACCGTTAGTTTTGCTGCCGGCAGAAAATAATGGTGGACAGCTTTGTCGGTGAACAATGCTACTAACCTGAGGGCAAAGTTTCGTTTAGCCTCAGTTAGCCGCAGTTAATATTTACTTGTATCAGTTAAGGCTGCTTTGCCGTTTTTCTGTGTTTGTTGTTTGTCATACTGCTTAGCAGTGTTAACAGTGCTGCAACTGATACTGCTTTAGTGGTTGTCGGTGCCGGTTGCAAAACAAGGAACCTTAAACCGGAGTGCAAGACATGAGCCAAAATAACCACCTGAGCCGCCAACCGCTGCGCCAGCCCCAGCCACGCAACATACTAAAATATTTCTGTGTATCGGCAACAACATTGCTGCTGACAGCCTGCATATCTACCAGCCCGCAAATGGGCAATTCTAAGGGTAATGTGGTCAGTGGCGGTGCCGGCGGAGCTAACAGTGCCGGCGCCAACAGCGCGCTGGAAAGTTGCGACGCTGCACTGGGCACCCTAGCGGTGTTTGAAGATACCAGCCTGCCCTGGTGGCAAGAGTATCGTGGTCGTTACCCTACGCTGGGTAGCACCCTGCCAGTGATCCGCTTAATGATCCAGCAGTCGAACTGCTTTGTGGTGGTTGAGCGTGGCAAGGCCATGAATGCGATGAACCGCGAACGTGAGCTGATGCAATCCGGCCAGTTGCGCCAGCAAAGTAATATTGGTGGCGGCCAGATGGTAGCCGCCGATTATACGCTAAGCCCGGAAATTCAGTTTGCCGCTAAAGGTACTCAGGGTGCTAAGGCACTGGGCGGTGCTTTTTTAGGTTCTATCGGCGCTTTAGTCGGTGGTGGCGTTAGCAAGAACGAAGCTGCAACTACCCTGCTGCTGGTAGATAACCGCTCCGGCGTACAGGTATCTGCTGCCGTAGGTAATGCCGGCAACTACGATTTTAATATTCTTGGCGGCTTGTTTGGCGGCGGTATGGCCGGTGGTGCCAGCGGTTTTTCTAACACGCCGGAAGGTAAAGTTATTACTGCGGCCTTTGCTGATTCATATAATCAAATGGTGAAGGCGTTGCGTAATTATAAAGCGCAGCAGGTAGACGGTGGCTTAGGCAAAGGTGGCAAGCTGACGGTTGGCGGTGCAGAAGATGCTACACCCCAGGCAACCACTAACTATACTGTCACTGCGGCACCACAAGCTGTCAGGCCGGTAATGGTCACACAAAGCCAGACCAAGGTTACAGTATCAGATCGCGATGAGTACAATTTCAGAGTCAATCAATATGATGAAAGAGCTTTGGAGAAATACTATGACCACCTGAAAAACGCCGCCAGTTGGATGTCAGGTTTAGCCACAGCCGCTACGCTGGATGATAAAACCCGCACTGGCATGGTGATGGCAATTAACATGTTTACCGGCCAGTTGGAATCCCACCGCATTGAGCTGGAATCCTGGCCGATGCCTGCCAAACAAAAAGCCTGGGCAACCCTGGGTAAACGCATAGAGCAACACAACTCGTTGTTTGAACGCCACCGTCAGGCGGCATTGAAAAACACAGATCTGGGTAACGATTTGTCCTCCCTGCTCAGTACTATTCAGTTGGTAACCAAAGCCAGTTTACTCGGCGAGTAACTGCAGGTTGTGGTCTTTAAACACCAGGCTAGCCAGCGTTAGCATGGTGTTTTGTTACGCGCTGATAAAATGTTTTGAACAATTCCCTGTTTTTACGCTACTCTGCTAACCTGATTGTCTCTCGTTGTATGCATAGACAGCATTCCGTCTCTCAAGAGGATGTGTTGATGGAACCGGTTGCAGACAAAAACAACGGCCATGGCAAACGCGCGCGCGGGGTACAGGCATCCGCTGCCAAACTCAGAGCGGCACAACTTTCTGCCGGCATAAAGTCACAGGCCGAACTGGCCAAACGCATACAACAACTCGAAGGCCTTGATAAGCCGCCACGTTCTTTAGTTAACCGTGTCTGTAGTGGCGAGCAGGTTGATTTACTCAGCCTGGAACGGGTGGCAAAAGCGTTGAACACCGAAGCCTGGACGCTGTATTTAAGTTCTGACGATCAACAAATCGTAACAGCTGGCACAGCTCAGCCTTCAGCCCCTACCGTAACAAAAAACACCAGGCAAATACCTCTACTGTATGTACTGGCCGCCTTAACACTGCTGGTCATAATCGTTAGCCGATACTGGCCTGCAGCCGAAACAGACCTGCCCCAACTTGCGGCAACACCACCGGCACTGCAGTTAGAACGCAAAGTGATCACGGTATTGCCATTTCAGGGCGACTACAGTTCGTTATTGACTCCAGCGCTGGAGCTGGCATTAACCAACTACAGCAGCAGCTTGCCCGGCAGCGCTGCCCGTTTTGCCAGTGCCAATCCGCTGCAATTATTGGCTGACAAGCAAGCAGACATCGTATTTACCGGTGAAAGCCGGCAATTTGGCCGCCATTTGGCGATAAGATTATTCGTTTATCAGCGCCACGGTATGCAGCAAATTTGGGCCGGTACTGTTGCTGCGTCTTCATCCCACACTCTGCTGCTAAGTTACTTTAGCCGCACCATTGCTCAGAGCAGACAAAATTTAGCATTGATTAGCAATCCGGACTGGGATCTGGTACTGCGTTACACCGACAGTCTGAACTATTTTGAGCTTGACCGCACTGAGCAAAATTTACTACGCCTGAACAATGAATTATCAGCCATAGTCCGGCTGGATGCAGGTTACACTGATGCGCATGCAGCCTTGTGCTCGGCCCTGGTGCAGCAAAGTATTCTCAGTGGTAGCACTGACACACTGCAAGAAGCCCGGCTGGCTTGCGACCAAGCCGCTGCGCTAAGCCCTGATGCCATTAGTGTATTGCAGGCGCAGGCTAATCTGGCGAGAAAACAGGGCGATACGGCGCTCGCTGCTCAGCTACTGCAGCAAATTCTGAGCCGCGACAGTGACAACGTTACCGCTAAATTTGTGCTGGCTGAAGTGCTGCTGCAACAATACCGCAAAACCGGCGATAGCAGCCATATTAGCCAGGCAGTAAGCTTACTAAACCAGGCTGCCACTACCGAGCCGGATAACTGGAAATTGCCCTACACGCTTGGCCGGGCTTATTATTTTAGTGGCGATGTGGATAACGCTATCACCTGGTCTGCCAGGGCGACAGAGTTAAGGCCGGAGTTTCAAACGTATAACAACCTCGGCACGCTGCACTTTTGTAAAGGTGATCTGCTGGCCGCTAAACAACATTATCTGGCCGCGCTGCAGTATCAACCTGGCCAGGAGATTGTTATCGCCAATGTTGCCACTGTGCACTATTACCTACAGGAATATCAGCAAGCTATAGATATTTTTACCCAGCGTATACAAACACTTGAGCAGCAAGGAGCAGATCAGCAGTACATTATCTGGATGAACCTGGCCAATGCTTATCGCCATGCCGGTGAAGCAGACAAAGCCATAGCGGCTTATCAAAAATCTTTGCACTATATCGAACATACCATTGCCAAAGGCGAAGCCAACCACTTACAACGGGCTATAAGGTTAGCGATTTATCTGGATTTAGCCCTGTTGCAGCCAGAGCTGGTTTCCGCGCAATTGCATTTATCACTGCGCGGGGAGGCTGAGGCGCTGGATAGTGCGGCAGAACCTGCTTCGTTGCATATTATGGCGCTGGTGTGGATGTATCTGGGCGATATGGACAAGGCCGCGCAGCTAAAGCAACGGCTGGCCGGTAACTGCCCGGGCTTTGTCGCCTCGCCGGATTTTGCGCCGTTAAATGCTTATCTAAATGCAGTAAAAAAATGACACAAATTTGTTTGACTAAAAAACATGCGCTATCCTCTAAGGACAAATAAGACAAGCTTAATAATTAAGGTAGGAAATGCTATGCCAGCAAAGCGTGTTATGTGTGTCGATGATTCGCCTATCATGCTGGCGAAGTTAAAACAGCTTATCGAATCTCTGGGGTATGAAGTTTGTGCGACGGTTCAGTCAGGCACAGATGCTATTAAACGTTACCCCGAGCTTTTACCAGATGCAGTGACCATGGACATTACCATGATGGGTTTAGATGGTATAGAAACCGTTAAACATTTGCTGGCCAGCTATACTGATGCGCGCATAGTGATGGTAACGTCACATGGCCAGGAAAACATGGTGGTTAAAGCACTTAAAGCTGGCGCGCGCGGTTACGTTATGAAACCGCTTGACGCAGAAAAGTTAAGGGAACATTTAGCCTTAGCAATACAGTGAGGATTAACCAATGACCAACACTACGCATTTTGATCCTGAGCAAGTGTTTACGCCGTTATTGAAGGTGTCTTTTTCGCAGTTTATTCAGCCCCACGTCAATTTTAGCGCCTTTGAAACGGTTAAGACTATCTCGCCAGTCCGTGATGTGACATCAATGATTAACCTTACCGGCCCAGTAAGCGTCATGCTGCTGCTGGTATTAGACCATAGCCTGGCATGGCAGGTGATGCAAAGCGAAGTACTGGCTCTGGGACTAGAAGAAAATGAAGAAATGCTGGATGCAGTATTGGGTGAAATTACCAATATTATTGGCGGAAACGCTACCGCCAGCCTCACTTTTAATGGGCAGGCTGTTCATCTGTCGCTACCTATGATAATTCGTGCAGCAAGCCTGCGCCCTGGCGTTTCGCAGGTGTCTATTCAAAAATCCAGCCTGTCGCATCCGGGAGGCATATTAGATGTGTACTGTGTGATGCCGGCAATACCGGGCATCATAGGCTCAGACGAGAGCACCGGGACTTGATTCAACCTTACCTGAAACGCTGGCTTAAGCTGTCTCAAGCGCTAAGACGGTTTTACTGCGCACTATGGCTTTTTATTGCAGCTTTATCAGGAACAGCTTTGCATGCTGCACAAACAAACACTAACCTGGCATTTAATTTATCTGTTTTCGAGGATACATCAGCCCAGCGTTCCGCAGACGAAATAGCCAAAACTGTTCTTCAACAGCAATTCAGGCTTTTACCGTCGTCCCATTTAAGCGCTGGCTATAGCCGTTCGGCGTTTTGGCTACGCATTGAAATAGCGCCTGCGCCGACAGCGCTGCCTGACAAGCTCTTCATCGAGCTGGATTATCCGCTACTGCAATACATTGAGCTGTATCAGGTGTCAGGCTCTGATGACAGCCCATCAATTGTGTATCTGGGCAGCGGAGGAAGTGCAATCCCCATACAACAACGGGTGTTGCCCGGTACAGTGCATTACTTCCCCATCACGCCAACTGACTCAGTCGGGTATTACTTACTTCGCGTTGTCAGCAAGACCAGTATTTCTATACCAGTTGAAATCATTACAGCTCAGCAGCGAGAGGACAAGATACAAAAAAAATACCTGTGGTCAGGCTTTGTCATTGGCGTACTGCTATTGTTGATCCTGTACAATGCTTTTGTCGCTCTGCTAGCTCGCCAAAAAGGCAACGCCATTTACCTGTGTTTCCTGGCAGCAATATTAGCGATTTTTATCTCAATAACCGGTATTGGCAACATGTATTTTTGGCCAGATAACGGGCCCAATATGCTATGGATCATGCCGGTATCACTGCATATCATCAGCATCTCCAGTTATTTTTTTGCTTTGGCCTATTTTCACAAACACACTTTACCCCCTACGTTAGTGAACGGGCTGAAATATCTCGCTGTCTTGTCTGTATTGCTGCTGTCGCTAACAGGCCTGCTAGGCTATAAAACGGCAGTGTTACTGGCTGTGCTTAATACCTTATGTATGGTATTTATTTTGTTTGGCGTAGCACTATGGGCGTATGCGCGAACAAGCTTCAGTGATGGCTTATTCCTACTTGGCCGTACTTTTGTACTTACAGGTGGCTGCATTCAGTTTTTAAAAACCTATGGCTATATTCCCGCCTATCCGGCAACTGAATACATTTTGTTCTTTGGTGCCATTCTAGAAGGCCTGGTGTTATCTACCGGGCTAGCGCTAAAAACCGGAAGACTAGAAGAAGAAAAAGAGTTAGCCCAACGCAACCTGCTAGTAAGCAAGGAAGCTTCTCTTACTGCCCTGACGGCAGCAAATAGTCAGCTTGCCCGTGAAATAGCTGAACGGGTACAAGCAGAGCGGGTGCAAAAAACACTATTTAACATCAGCGAATTATCGACCGGCGATGCTGATATGCATCTATTTCTGAAAGAAGTACACCAATCACTATCAGCCTTGATGTTTGCCCGAAACTTCTATGTCGCTTTTTACAACAAACAGCAGCGAGTAATTCAATTCCCTTACATCGCGGATGAAATGGATACTGATCTGCCAGCCCCTGATGACATAATTTCCGAAGACACGCTGCAGGGTAGCTGGACACTGTGGATTTTACAGCATGGTGACGCTTTGTTTGGCGATGTTGAGCATATAGTGTCTAAAACAGGCTTACCACCCAGGTTTGGCAGTGTCGCGAAATATTGGCTTGGCTTACCCTTGTTTAACGAACAGCAGGTTTACGGTGTACTTTGCCTGCAAATTTACGATGATCAGCCAAGTTACACTGATGAGGAAATTCGCCTGCTGGAATATGTTTCCAGACATATATCTCAGGCGCTACAACGCAAGCAGTATCGGGCACAGCTCGAAGCTCAGGTGCAGCAGAGAACTCAAGCATATCGTGATAGCTTAAAACAGCTGGAAGCCGTAAACGAGCAGCTTAGTCTTACAGATCAACAAAGACAGCAGCACTTAGAGCAAGTTAAAGCACTGTTGGACAATGCGGGCCAGGGGTTTCTTACTTGTAACGAGTTACTGCAACTGGAGCCTGATTACAGTAAAGAATGCCTGAATATATTCAACCAAACCCAACTCAGTGGTGCAATTGTCCGGTTACTTGTTCCCGACAACATCCCTCTTCAGGAACTTTATACTGAAGTATTTTCTGAGGTATTCAATCCAGAACAACCTGCAGGCATGGTGAGTACCTACTTAAGCTTACTGCCCAAAGAACTTACAATTAACGAACAAAGCTGTCAGGTGCAATACAAAAAAATATCTGACAAACAGATCATGGTCATATTAAGTGACATTAGCGAACACAAAAAGCTACAACAAGCCCTTTTAAAGCAGCAAGAGCAATCAAATTTTATTGTATATGCACTAATGCATGCTTCAGAAGTCCGTGATACCTTACTGGCGCTACAACAGTTCTTGGATAAACAATGTGTCGCAAATGCTGATTTGAGCAAGCCATCTCAGTCCACTATAAATTGGGTAGAGCGATATAGGGACGTTCACACATTTAAAGGAATACTGGCTCAAATTAACTGCCCCAGCCTGCCTGAGCTCTTACACAAACTGGAAGACCAATTACAGTTGATAATCCGGCAAGATACTCATCTTACAACGCCCCCACGCTACGACTTTAATTTCAATGAAGTGGCCGACAAATTGGCAGAAGTCATCGACTTGCTGAAACAACATTTGGGCGCGCATTTTTTCAAGCAAGAAAAAACTTTGCCTGTATCTTTGAGTTTAATAAAACAATTACATACAGCTTTGGCCGGGCAAGGTAATACCGTACTGGCTCATGCCTTGTTGCAACTGCAGTTCAAAACACTTAAAGAAGCACTTTCAACGCACTTCTCAACAACGGAAAGGCTTGCCGGCCAGCAAGGAAAAATACTGCACAATGTTGTTTACCAGGGCGATGAAATTTTCCTAGACACACACCTCTACCAGCCTTTATTTAATGTATTGGTGCATTTATTTCGCAACGCTGTTGACCATGGTATCGAAACGCCAGAAGAGCGTATAGCATCAGGTAAGCCTGCCGAAGCAAAAATACTTTGCACCGCTAACATCGACGCTAATCAGCTCAGCATCAGCATCTGCGATGACGGCAGGGGTATTGCCGTGGATAATGTAAAAGAGCAAGCTCTGCGAAGAGGTATATTGGATGATAGTAGTCTGGACAGCCTGAGTAACGAAGAGGCTCTGCAGCTCATTTTCAATGATGATCTTTCAACAAAATCAGAAGTGACAGAGTTGTCTGGCAGAGGTATGGGTTTGGCGGCAGTAAAAGACCAGTGCAACCAGTTTTCGGCCAGCATTCGTGTGTCCTCGGTATTAGGTGAAGGAGCAAGATTTGACATTAGCCTTCCGCTACAACAAGGGGCTTATTTTATGCGTACATCCGATATTTAACCGATAAGCAGCGCTGCTTGTTAACTCAGGCAAAACTCAGCACCAGGCTGATAATTACTCTGGTTATCGCCAGTTGCACCAAACAAAAACCCATATTATCTTTGGCTTTTTATGCTGCCGTTTCAGCGCTTAACACTGGTCGGCTGGCAGCAACTGGGGCAAGTTTTACTGGATGACAACATAGCTATGTTTTGCCCCCCGGGGAGGCGAGCTGGCGCTGGAGCTGCTGCCGGTGTTTGCCGGCAGCTTGTTATTGGGATGTCGGCTATAAGCTAACACTATCGCCTTCATTTAATATCAGCAGCGGCACCTGGCTATCCAGTTGCTGCTGCATATGTAACAACCGCAGTAATGGCGAGTGCGAGCTAATATCGCCCATCTGCCAACTGGCATTGCCATAACCCCAGGGGATCATGACCTTGCAGCCCAACTCTGCTGCAGCCACTAACGCATCTTCCGGCGTGGTATGTACATAGCGATACCAGTCGCCGTCTTTTTCATGATGATAAGACGCTATCGGCAACAGGCAGATATCAATATCGCCGTAGCGTTGCTGAATGTCTTTAAAATGCGCGGAATAGCCGGTATCACCGGCAAAAAACAGCGTTTTTCCACCATGTTCCAGCAACCAGCCACCCCAGAGCGCGCGGTTATCGTCATTAAACAGCTTGCGGCTGTTAAAATGGTGTGCCGGCATTAAATGGATATTCAGTTCACCCTGTTGGCTTTGGCTGTACCAGGCTTGCTCTATAATGTTGTAGCCGCCTTTTGGCATGTAATCTGCCATGCCCAGTGGCAGATAATAGGTAGCGCCAGTACCAATTTGCGCAATACTGGCATGGCTGAAATGATCATAATGCAGGTGTGAATACAGCACTGCATCGGTTGCCGCCAGCTGTTCGGCCGTGAGTTTTGGCATGTAAGGCCGCGTTATAATGCCGGCAAGATGCTGCGCCCAGTTCACCGGCCAGTCAAACTGGCCAAATACCGGATCAAACAGCAGTTGCTGACCATCGGGCGTGTTAACTAAAAAACTGGCATGGCCCAACCACTGCAAGCTGTAACCGGTTTTAAGCTCCGGCGCCCGTTGCGCGCCGGTGTACTGACAATCCTGTGCCGGCGCCTTGCAAGCCACTGCCGGGTGTGTCGGGTAACAGTCACCGCTGCAGGTTACCGGGTAATCGGGGTAGCCCTTTTTTGGGCGGTACAAATTGCGGTACATACCCTTGTACTCGCCATCTGCTATCTGCTCTATTACCGCCTGATCGCCAACCTGTTGCTGCACGCTATTGGGCGTGCTGCAGGCGCTGAGTAACACCGTGCTGCCAAGCAGCACGGTGGCTGAAACTAAGGTTAACTTCATTAATAATCCTTTATGCATTGTTATTTTGTTCGTCTTTATTGTTGCCTTAATACCATGGCGGGTTTACGCCCGGCAACCTGCCACGCCAGCGCAGCAACGGTACACCAGCAAATGGCAAAGGTAATTACGGCCGCCAGCAGATACCACAGCGGGCTTTGGCTAATACGCACAGTAAAGGCACTTAGCCAGTTATCCAGCGCCCAAAAGGTAGCGGGTATTGCCAGCACGGCACTGATGGCCATTAGCCGCAGATATTCGCTGGCCAGTAAATTCACCAGATTAAAGCGGCCGGCGCCCAGCACTTTGCGCATGGCGACTTCGCGTGAGCGCTGTTCGGCACTAAAGGCAGCCAGACCAAATAAACCCACACAGGTCAGCGCAATCGCCAGGCCGGCAAAGATAGCAATCACTTCGCCCTGGCGCTGCTGGTTCTGGTACATGGCGATATAATCGTCATTTAACCAACTCAGTTGTAAATCCTGCCGCTGCAACCGTTCGCTCAATAATTGCTGTACCTTAGTCCGGGCTGCTAAGGCCTGCTGCGGCTGCATTTTTAGCAGAATATTGCTGTAGGTCATCGGTGAGCGACCGCAAATCAGTATTAGCGGTTGTTGTTGTTTTAACGCTGAACCTACCTGAATATCAGCTACCACGCCGACTACCTGCATCCGTAGCACCGGGTTATCATCCGGCAGCAACCATTGCTGGCCAATAGCGTCCTGCAACTGGCTGTAACCGGCCTTGCGCGCCAGGGATTCGGTAATAATCACTGCGGCAGTAGCATGATCGTCATGGCGTTGATACCAGTCAGTTTGATAGGTTTCACTAAAGTCGCGCCCGGCCAGCAGTGTCAGACCAGCGGTTTTAGCAATATTAAAGCCGGCACCCAGCTGTGAAATAGGTGGCAGTGCAGTGTCCTGCGTTTGGCCCGGTAGCTGAATTTCCATCGCCTGGGAGACGGTGTCGGTAAGCAGCATATCCATTATCGATACAGTATTAACACCTTCCAGCTGTTGCAGGCTTTGTAACAGACTGCGGTTGCTTGCCCAAAATAGCTGCTCGTTCTCAATGCCCTTTACCACTAACCTGGCATCGCGCTGATAACCAGTCGGCTGGTTTTGTAACAGCTGCAGTTGTTGCTGCAGCACCACACTGGCCACTAACAAGCCTATAGTAATAGCGCCCTGTAACACCAGTAAGCCTTTACGCAGCCAGATAGCCGTGTTGCCACGCTGAAAGTGACCGCTGAGTACTTTTTTCGCATCAAAGGCGGAGATAAACACCGCCGGATACACGCCTGCCAGCAGGCCGACACTGACAACACTGCCCAGTAAAATCAGACCAAAGCTGCCGGCATAATCCAGGCTAAGCGGGCGGTTTACCAGCACATTAAACTGTGGCAGCAGCAACTCTACCGCTACCGCCGCCAGTAAACCGGCGCAGCAGGCGATTAACAATGATTCCAGCATAAACTGCACAAACAACTGGCCCCGGCTGGCACCCAGCGCCTTGCGCACGCCCACTTCTTTGGCGCGCATAGCGGCACGGGCGGTGCTCATATTAATAAAGTTAATCGCTGCAATTAAAAGTAATAGCGCCGCCAGCAATAAACAGATATTCACCGTAGTAGCCGAGCCATTCACTTTAAATTCATAGGCTAATGCCGAGTGCAGATGAATATCTGTCAGGGCACGCAGCTCCAGTTTACTCACGTGCTGGCCGTCATACGCCTGCTGGTTTAACTGAGTAGTCAGTTGCTGCAGCATAGCGGCTTGATCAAGATCGGCTGGCAAGCGGATATAGCTATAAACGTTGTTAGTTGCCAGGCGACCAGCGGCCGCTTGCTCACTGATACGGCGCAATGAGCCGGCCTGAAAATGGCTTTGCTCAGGTAAACGATATACTGCGCTAACGGTGTAACGCTGCTCGCCCAGTTGTAAATCCTGGTTAAGCACATCAAGTTTGCCAAACAGCCGTAAAGCTTCTTGCTCAGATAGCGCTATCTGGTTAGGTTGCGCCAGCGTGGCGGCTAAATCGCCCTGCAGCACGTCAAAATGGAAAAAATCGCTAATATTGCTATCTACTGCCTGTGGCCATTCCAGTGTCAACTCCTGGCTGGAGCCCGCCAGACGCAGCGCGGGCGCACCGGTATTAATCCGCGTTACCTCAATACGCGAGTCATAGTTTTTCAGTAACACCGCCATCGCAGGGCTGGAAATCGGAAAGCGCTGGTTTAATGGCAGAAAAAATTGCTCCAGTCGGTAGCTGTTAGCAGCGTCGGGCTGCATATTGTCAAAACCGCGCTCGTAGCTGACATACAGCAAAATCAGTAGCGCCGAGGCCAGGCCAACCGTTAAACCCAGTAAATTCAGCGCTAAATGGGTTTTATGCCGCAGTACAGCGCGCACGCCGGTAGTAAGGTAATTACCTAACATGGCTATTGAATTAACAGCAGGGGAGTTAAGCATATTTCGCCTCCTGCTTTGCTTCCATGGCCCGTTCGGTAATAATCTGGCCGTCTAACATCCGCACAATACGGCTGGCGTAGCGCGATTCATGCTCAGAGTGGGTTACCATCACTACTGTGGTGCCGTCGCGGTTCAGCTGGCGCAGCATCTGCATCACTTCTTCGCTGTTTTTCGAATCCAGGTTACCGGTGGGTTCGTCGGCTAAAATCAGCGCCGGGTTAATCACCAACGCCCGCGCGACAGCCACCCGCTGTTGCTGACCGCCGGATAACTGCAGTGGCAAATGATCAGCGCGATGATCAATCTGCATCCGTTTTAATATTGCTTCCACCCGGGTTTTACGCTCGCCGGCGGCAACGCCCTGATACTGCAGCGGCAGCTCAACATTCTGAAATACCGTCAGCTCATCAATCAGGTTAAAGCTTTGAAACACAAAGCCGAGTTTGGTTTTTCTAAGCTGCGCCAGCTGTTTTTCGCTGTAGTTTGCAATATCGGTACCGTCAAACAAGTATGCGCCTGAGCTGGGGCTGTCCAGCATGCCTAAAATGCTCAGCAGGGTAGATTTACCGCAACCGGAAGGGCCCATAATGGCGACGAAATCACCTTGCTCAATGTGTAAATCAATGTGGTTCAGCGCCGTGGTTTCCAGCTCGGCAGTGCGAAATACGCGGTTTAATTGTTGTAACCGGATCATAGGACAGTCCTTATTGTTGTAGTTGAATAGTATCGGCTTGCGCGAAATCGCGATAGCCGGAAATGATCACCTGATCACCGGCCTTCAGGCCGCTGACAATTTCAATTTGATTAGCGCTTTGTTTACCTAACGTGACCGCCTGCTTGCGCGCTAAGGCGCTGTTGCTGTCCAGCACATACACGTACTGGCCTGCGCTGTCGGCTAAATAGGCACCGCGCGGCAATACCAGCGCAGTGCGCTGCTGCGCTTCCAGTTGCAGGGTTAAATTCACTGACTGGCCACGGGTAAGGTTGTGCTCGCCCGGCAGGCTAAACTCGAGCTGAAACTGGTTATTCACTACCCGGCTGTCAACGCGGCTCACGGTTAACGGCAACTGCTGCTGGTTCAGGCTGACAATCGCCTGCATGCCCGTGCTGACACGGCTTAGGTAAAATTCATCGACATTAGCCACCAGCTTATACTGGCCCGGAATATCAATCTGGCCCATACGGCTGCCCGGCGCACGCGACTCGCCGGCTTCAACATTAAACTCGCTCAGGTAACCGCTAACCGGCGCCTTGACCAGCAGGTTTTTTACATTCAGCCGCGCAAATTCGAGGTTCTTTGTCAGCATGGCAACACTGTCACTTAACTGGCTTAGTTGCTGCTGGCGAATGGCCTCTTCTTGCTGCTGTTGCTGCCGGGTAAGCTGCAGCCGTTGCTGTTGATAGCCTAAATCCTGCTGCAGGTTCAGCAGGTGCTCTTGCGCCAGCACGCCGGTTTTTACCAATGGCTCGCTTTGCGCCAGATTGCGGCTTAAGGTGGCTATCTGGTGTTCAATATCCAGTACGTCGCGTTTCAGGTTTAAGCGGTTGGTTTCAATCATCATTTGCGTATTGCGCAGAAAATTCATCTGCTCGGTCACCTGGGCTTCACGGCTGATTAGGTCCAGCTGCAAGGCGGTGTTACTCAGTTTTACCAGTGGTCGACCCTGCTCAACAAACTGGCCCTGTTCGGCCAGTTTTTCTTCTACCCGGCCACCTTCAATCACATCCAGAAACACCGTTTGCTGTGGCAACACATTGGCGCGCAGCGCTATGCTTTCCTGCAGACTTTGTTGCTGCACTATAGCGGTACTAACCGAGCTTAGCGGCAGCAGTACCGACATTTGCGCACTGGCCTGCCAGTTGTTGCCAAACCAGGCGGTGGCTGCCAGCAACGTAACCACCACAGCGGGCTTGACCAGGCGCTGCTTTACAGGGCGGCTTATTTTCTTATCCATTTGTATGCTCCAAAAATAGCAATCCGGGTTGACGTCATTAACGCAAAGCACATGCCAACAAATAAATCTTTCAAATTCAATGCGTTGAATTTTTAACACTGGTAAAGATGTCCGCTGGTGGTACAGCAGACTGTCCATTAATGGACACTAAAAAAGACTGTTAACTTGTTGGATTTAAAAGCTTGTTGCGTGCGAATACGGTTTTCGGTAGGGTGCTGTGATAAACCGCTAGGAAGAGAACATGAAGCAGTCGTACGCTGTGCTGGTGCTGGATGACAATCAGGATATTCTCACCGCCAGCCGCATTTTCCTGAAACAGCATTTTGCTCATGTCAGTACGCTGCATGAGCCGGCGCAGCTATTGAGCGCCCTTAGCAGCCAGCCATTTGATCTGCTGTTGTTGGACATGAATTTCAGCCGCGATACGCAAAGCGGTGAAGAAGGCCTGTTTTACTTAAAGCAGGCGCTTCAGGCGCAGCCACATTTAAAGGTGGTTATGATGACCGCCTATGCCGCCTTGCCGCTGGCAGTGCGGGCGATGCAATTGGGTGCCGCTAACTTTATTGCCAAACCCTGGCAGAACGAGCAACTGCTACAAAGCTTAAGGCAGGCGCTGCAACATAAAGCACCGCTCACGCCACACAGTGCACCTAAGGTATCAGACGCCATACCGCTACTGGGCAATAGCCCGGCAATGCAGCAGGTGCTGCGCACCATTGAAAAAGTCGCTGCGACCGATGCTAATGTATTATTGCTGGGGGAAAGCGGCACCGGTAAAGCGTTAGTGGCGCAGGCGATTCATCAAGCATCAAAGCGCGCTGCTAAGGCTTTTGTCAGTGTTGATATGGGCAGTTTGAGCACCAGCCTGCTGGAAAGTGAGTTGTTTGGCCATAAAAAAGGTGCCTTTACCGATGCAAAAACCGATTACCCCGGCCGCTTTGTCGAAGCCAATGGCGGTACCCTGCTACTGGATGAACTGGCAAACCTTGCCTTACCACAACAAGCCAAGCTGTTAACCGTACTACAAAACCGTACTGTGGTTCCGCTGGGGTCCGGCCAACCGGTTGCGGTCGATATCCGCTTAATTTGTGCCACTAACGACAATTTGTATCAGGCGGTTGCAGCAGGTAGCTTCCGTCAGGATTTGCTATATCGGATTAACACCGTCGAAATTGTTTTACCGCCGCTACGTGCGCGCAAAGACGATATTCCTCTGTTGCTAAACTGGTATCTGCAGCATTACAGCCAAAAGTATCAGCGTGACGGTTTACAGATCAGCAACAGCGACCTGCGCGCGTTGCAGCAATACGACTGGCCGGGTAATGTGCGCCAGCTGGCGCACGCGGTAGAGCGCGCTGTGGTGCTAGCTGACGGTAATACGCTGGATTTCAGTCAATTGCAGACAAAAGAGCTCGCTGCGCCTGAGACTACTGCGCTGGAAGCGGACACTGATTTTCTGCTGGATTTTGTTGAACAGAAAACCATCCGTCAGGCGCTGCAATACTATCAGGGCAATGTCAGCCACGCCGCGAAGGCGCTTGGTTTAACCCGCGGTGCGCTATACCGGCGGTTGGAGAAATATGGCCTATAATCTGCGTTTACTGCTATTGCTCAGCAGCTTTGCGCTACTTACGTTGCTGGCATACCGGCAATGGCTGGCCGGGCCATCAGCATTGGCGCTGCTGTTGACGCTTAGTGCATTGCTGCTGGTGGGGTTGGTTTGGCACCACAATCGTGCGCTGCAGCGGCAAACGGCATTGGTACTAAAGGCACTGGCCAATCAGGATACCTCACTGACGCTGCGCGGCCAGCCGCTACTGCAGCACTTATTAACGCAGGTACAACAGCAACTGGGCAACAGCAGGCAGCAGGCCGAGGCCAAAGCGCAATATCTGCAAACGTTGCTTAGTCAGCTGGATATTGCTGTACTGGAGTTTGCCGACAACAACCAGCTATTACAGGCTAACCCCGCAGCGCAGCGGTTGTTATCGGCAGCGCAATACCAACAGTTGCAGCTCGGCCGTTTTGATGACGCCAGCTTGCAGCCATTGCTGGCGATACTGAGCCAAACCAGCACGCATTATCAAGGCCAGTTACACTGGCAGCAAGCAGGCTACTCCGACCGGCTGGCGCTGAGCATTGTTTGCAGCCGTATTCAGGGCCAGCTGCGTAAACTCGTGACATTACAAAGTATTAATCAGGCCTTGTTACAACAGGAAGTGCAGGCGTATCAGCAGCTGACCCGGGTACTAACGCACGAAATTGCTAATTCGGTTACGCCTATGGCATCACTGGCGCAAAGTTGCCGGCAAATTTTACCACCCGCTGGCGCCGTGCTTAGCCAGGATGACCATGCGGATTTATCCGAAGCGCTGGTTACTATTAACCGCCGTGGCCAGCATCTGACTGAGTTTATCCTCGCGTTTAAGCAGCTAAGCCAACCACAACAACCGCAGTTACAGCATATTGATCTGGTAACCATCATCAATAATTGCCTGGTTTTACAGCGTCAGGCTTTGGCTCAGCAAGGGGTACTGTCTGATATTCAACTACCGGCACAGGCGATGCTATGGCTGGATGAAGCACTGATAGAACAGGTGCTGATTAACCTGCTACAAAACGCGCTGGATGCTATGCAACACAGCAAACAGCAACAGCTTAGTGTGGTGCTGCAACGCAACGCACAACAGCAATGGCAGTTAGATATTATTGATACCGGCCCTGGCATCAGTGAGCAGGTTGCGCAGCAGATGTTTATCCCGTTTTTTACTACTAAGACAACAGGTTCTGGTATCGGTTTAAGTTTGTCGCGGGCATTGTTACAGGCGCAGGATGCACAGTTAGAGTACGTGCCGGGTGAAACACCCGGCAGTTGTTTTCGTATCCGCTTTACTCAGTAAACATGGAATTTAACCGTGGGTCGGAAGCTTTACTGTCCGCTAAGCTTTTTCTCTAACTTTTCAATTTTTTCCTGTGCCTGTTCACGATAACGCGTTAAGCGTTCGATAGTTGCTGCTGCGTTGTCTTTAACAAAGCTAACTTGTTGTTCAAGCTGAGATTTGTGCTTTCTAAGTTTATCCTGTTCCAGTTGCATATCCGCTACCTGATCGCGTTGTTGCTGCAGCTCTTCGCGTAGTTGACGGATCATTTCACGTTGCTCGTTCTGGTGATTAGCTGTTATCGCAGCCTGCTCTTTTAGCATGGCATTGTTGGCTCGTAGCTGCTCCAGGGTTGCCTGAATATCCTGCGACTCATCGATATCATCGCTATGTGCTTTTTGCATTGCATCCAGCTGCTCCTGCGCTTTTTCTGCACTATCGCGCTGCACATCAGCGTCACGCTTGCTATGATCCAGCTCTTTATTCAGCTCGCTTAGTTGTTTGCTTAGCTCTTCCAGCTCTTTTTCCAGCCGGGCAATGGTGTCAGCAGCAACTTTGGCCTGAGCTTCATATTCTGCAGATACGGCTGAGTCTAATTCCGCACTTACAATGCTGTTTTCTATGCCAGCCGGTGCAGATTGCTTTGCCAGCTCAAGCGCTTTTATCGCTTCATCACGTTCTGCACTGAGCGTGGCAATTGTTTGTTCAGACTCATCAAGCTGCGCCTGCGCTTTATTAAGCTCAGCTTGCAACGCGTTGAGCTGTTCTGCGTTGTCGCTATGCTGTGCTGCCGCATCTGACATCTCGCCACTGCTGTTCTTTAGCTGCTCAATTTGCGCCTGCAGACGTTTGTTTAAGGCCACCGCCTGAGTTTCAGTTTTAGTTGCTTGCTGCAGCTTGCTTTCAAACTCGTCCAGCATAGCTTGTAATTCGGTGACATCATGATCACGGGTTTGTAAATCATCCAGCGCTTTTTTGCTATCCTGGCGAGCTTTATCCAGCTCTGCTTTAACTTTTGCTTCAGCGTCCTGCAGCTGTTTAAGCTGCTGTTGTAGTTTTTCAGCGTCGCCCACTTTAGCCTGAAGCGGCTCTAATTCTTGTTCAGCAGCGGCCAGTTCAGCCTGCAGCTGTTGCAATCGCAGCTGATTTTGTTGCTGTTCACTTTGTAATTGCTGCTCAAGCTCTTCCTGTACCTGCTGCGCGGCAATCAGTTTAAGTTGCAGCTGTTCTGCCTCAGCACTAGCCTGCTCAGCTTTTGTTTGTGCGCTGTCAGCTTGTTTTCGCACCTCATCTAACTGGTTTTGCAGTTGCGCCAGGTTGGTTTTGCTGTCGTTTAGTTCCTGATCGGCTAAGGCCAGTTCAGAGCGAAGTTGCTCCAGTTCTACGGTACTTTTTTCCAACTCGGCACCGGTTTTCTGCAGTTGTTCGCTTTGGTAGCGGTTTTGGCTTAACGCCTCATCGCGCTCGTCACCTAGCAGTGCAAATTTTTCTGATTGGGTAGCCAGTTGCTGCTGTTGCTGCTGTAAGCTGTTTTCCAGTTCGGCTTTGCGCTGTTCCAACTGGTCAACCTGTCGCTGCAACTCGCGATTGTGTTCTGCCGCCAGCACTTCGGCTTGCATAGCCTGCTGTAACTGCAGATTAAGCTGATCTGTCAGTTTCTTTGAATGCGCTTGCGCTTCGCGCTTAAACGCAGCTAAAAACTCTGCACTCAAGGCCAGAGTTTCAGACTCTGTAGCCTGTTCAACCTCCGTGGTGTTGTCGCTCTCAGGTGCTTTTTTAGACTCTGACATATTTTTAACCTTAGGTACGCCGACAGGCTCCGGCTCCGGCTCCGGCCTGGCACGATTGACCTGTTCATTACGCCATTTCTGGTAATGCACAACTAAGCTGGCTTGAGCACCGGGTACCTTTGAAATTAAATAATCCAGCGAAACTGCTTTGCCGGTTTTCTGCAACTCATCACAGATTTTCTTAACTTCACTATATTGCGTCATCGTTCTTGTTTCCAACAGGCGAGGTGAAAGTACAACAAATACTGGTTAAAACCAAAGCGGATATTCTAAAAGGTTTTTCGCTAAAGCCAAATTTTAATTACATTTATTTTTCATTGTATCGCTTAACCAGCAAGACAAAACGGCTTTAAGCTACTCCGGCAAAATGAACATCAGCTTAACATTTAGCTATAAGCGTAATTAATTGTTATGCCGCTGGCTTTCGACCACGCGGCTCCTTTATGCTGCTGCGCACTAAACAGGAGAACCGATAACATGACCGGAAAATTATGTAATACCCTGCTGGCAACGCTTGCTTTAGGCTACACCAGTCTGGCTCAGGCTACCATAGTAGAAGTAACAACTAACCTGGGTAAGTTTGAAATTAATTTGTATGACCAAAGCACCCCGGTCACCGTGCAGAATTTTCTTAGCTACGTAAACAGCGGCAAGTATAACGGTACGGTAATGCACCGCTCAGAGCCGGGCTTTGTTATTCAGGGCGGCGGTTTTGTTTTTGATCAGGCGTTGCCATTAAAAGCAGTGACACCTAATGCACCTATAGTGAATGAACCGAAATGGTCGAATGTGCGTGGCACTGTCGCTATGGCTAAAGTGGGCGGTAATGCTAACAGCGCGACAAATCAATGGTTTGTTAACCTGAGCAACAATGCCGCCAATCTGGATTTCCAAAACAGCGGTTTTACTGTGTTTGGCCAGATCAGCAGCAGTGGTATGGCAGTTGCCGATGCTATTGCCGGCTTACCGCGTTTTTCCTTTAACGGTTTAACGAACGTGCCGCTGCGCCAGTACAGCGCTGATGATTTTAGCGACAACAAACCGCTGGTAGCAGAAAACTTTGTTGTGATTGAGTCTATCGTAGTGGTTGACGCCCGGCCTAATACGGTAGCAGGTCTGACATTAGTCCCGACTACCAATACCGGTGCCGCCGGCGGCAGCGACAGTAGTGGCGGCAGCAGCGGCTGGTTGTGGCTGCTGTCGTTGGGCGTGTTAGCACTGCTCCGGCGGAAATAAGCCCGGATAAACTCACAGACAAACGGGGCTTCAGGCTCCGTTTTCGTTTATTGATGCCGGCGTTATCTACAAAATACACTTTGATTTTAGCTGTTTTTTTATTGTCATCTACACTTAGTGCTTAGGCTGAAGCTGTTACAGTAATAGCGGCCGGTTGATGAGGGTACGGCAATGATTTTGTTAGTGGGTGGAGAAAAAGGCGGCAGCGGTAAAAGCTGTCTGGCGCAGAATATAGCAGTGTATTTTTCACGCGAGAAAAACGCCAATGTAATGCTGGTTGATTGCGATCCACAGCGCACCTCCTCAGACTGGGTGCAGGAACGCCACATGGACCCGGCCCTGCCATGGATTAACTGCGTGCAAATGTACGGCAAAATCCGCTATGAGCTAAAAAGCCTCGAAATGCACTATGATGTCGTAATAGTAGATTGCGGCGGCCAGGACAGTGTTGCGCTGCGCTCTGCCATGGTGGTGGCCAGCCATGTATTGTTTCCGCTGCGACCAAAACGGCGCGACTTAAAAACACTGGAGCATCTGGAAGATTTAGTCAGCGCCTGCAACGTGGTTAACCCTGAGATGATTGTCGGCTGCGTTATCACCCAAAGCCCTTCGTTGCCCAATCAGGCCAGTCGCATTCTGGATGCCAAAGATGTATGTAGATCATTTAATATCCGCGTGCTGGATGCCATAACCTACAACAGAAACACCTATGACGACAGCGAAGAAAAGGGCTTGTCGGTAATGGATGTCGAGCCTGACGGCAAAGCCGCACAGGAAATCCGTGATATAGTCACTGAACTTATGGCAATGAAGGCGATACAAGAAGATGGCGCTGACCGATCTGAAGAAAAAGTCGCAGCCAACCGCTAATACCAAAATTAGCGCTGACGACTTTATTGATGACGCAAATGACTATGCGATGGGTATGCCACGCATAGTTCGCTTGCGTCAACAATTACCTGAAGAAGATGACACCACACGGTTACCGATGCGTCATGCCACTTTTACGCTGAGTCAGGAAGCAATAGACGCGCTAAACGAGCTTAGCCAGCTTACCGGCGAGGCCAAATCCAAATTGCTCCGTAAACTTATTCTACAAGCAAGCCGGACAAGCAATGTCAACGTTAACCTGCCGGCAGATAAACCGCTAAAAAAGGACGATTAAACCAGGTTATTTAGCTAAGCTGGCATAGGCCGTAATAAAGGCCGTTTCCTGAAATACTTTTAACCCTGTGGTTTTAAATTCAACCGGCAACGGCGAGCGCTTTAGCTTTTCTTTAATCTCATTCGCTGACAACAACGTGCATTGACAGCCTGGGATCAATTGCAAGGCCGCTTCAATCTTAAAGCCCACTGCACCACCGGCAAATTTGCCTTTTTGCGGCCGCTCTTTGATTACCAGCTGAGAAATTTTGTAGTCTTCAATAAACTTAGCAAAGGTAAACTGAAAGTGACGCATTTGCTCCTGATCCTGATCTTTGCTCAGCGCAAAACGATTTTGCCGGCAATCAGGCAGTTCAAACAAACCATCTTTTAATATCATCAGGCAGATAATTGCTTCGCTGCCTTTTATTTCTATTCCACAGGTGCGCATTGGCCATTCCTCGGTCAGGGTCTGATCAGGTTTTCATAGTTCTGTTCAATCACTTGGCAACTTTGCCGCAGCGCTTCGCCAAACAGAATCGGATTAAAATCGTTATTTAAACAGTAACTGCGACGAAATTTTTGCAAGCTATCGATGCTGGCAGTATGCTTCTGCAAATACTCGCGTTGGCTGTCGCCCCATTGCTCTGCTAACTGCAACAACTGCTTACGCGTTTTTCGCAGTGCCGCCTCCTGGTTATCACCCGCTATTGCTACCTTATCTACTAATAAGTCATAGGCCATATCCCGATAAGGTTTAATAGTCTCGTGGTCTGAGAAGGTCAGCACCAATAGCACTATCACTACTAACCAGAAAAACTTCTTCATTGCTGGTAACTCCGCTAATGCAATGGCGCTATTGTAACGGATTCCGGCCAAGTCTGCATTGCAGACGTTACCAGCTTAAAAGTGTAAACATTGGTTACAGATTGCCAGCTAAAATCGTAAACCTTGTTGACAAATCTGCGATAAAACCTGTGAATTAACGCTTAATTACGGCAGGCACAGATATTGCTTTGCTTCAGGTCAAATAATTTAGCCCGCCAACTGTTATACTTGGCGGCATAGTCAGCAGTAACGGGGCAAGCCGTGGACCAGAAAAATAGAATAGATATTAAAAATATACCGGTACATGTTGAGGTACACCAGCCTAAAGCAACACACAGCGGCAGCTATGCGCCTCGCGATCGTATTTATGTGCGGGCAGTAAAAGGTCTGCATCAGGCGATCCGTCGCTACATGGGTTTTGTGTTTATGGGTTTGTTTATGCTGCTGCCCTGGCTGCAATATGACGGCCATCAGGCTATTTTGCTGGATATTACCGAGCAAAAATTCAACATTTTCGCCCTGACCTTATGGCCGCAGGATTTTACCATCCTGGCCTGGATCTTTATTATTGCCGCGTACGCCCTATTTTTTATCACCGCCTTTTACGGCCGGGTGTGGTGTGGTTATTTGTGTCCACAATCGGTATGGACATTTATCTTTATCTGGTTTGAAGAAAAAATTCAGGGCACGCGCAATCAGCGAATGAAACTGGATAGCGATGCCTGGTCTGTCAGCAAGTTTATGAAAAAAGCCGCCACCCACTTTTGCTGGTTGGCATTTTCGCTGCTAACTTCGCTAATTTTTGTTGGTTATTTTACGCCGGTCGGGCCCTTATTTATCGAATTTTTTACCTTACAGGCCGGTTTTTGGGCGGTGCTATCGGTGTTGTTTTTTACTCTGTGCACCTATGGTAATGCCGGCTGGATGCGTGAAATTATGTGCACCCACATTTGCCCCTATGCCCGTTTTCAATCAGCGATGTTTGATAAAGACACCTTTACGGTAACCTATGATGAAAAGCGCGGCGAAAACCGCGGCCCGCGTAGCCGTAAAGATAAAGATTATAAAGACAAAGGGCTGGGCGATTGTATCGATTGCAACCTCTGTGTACAGGTATGCCCCACTGGTATCGATATTCGTAATGGCCTGCAGTATGAGTGTATTAACTGCGGCGCCTGCATAGACGCTTGCGACGACACCATGACCAAAATGGGCTACCCGACCGGGCTCATCAGCTACACTACCGAGCACAGCTTAAACGGCAAGCCGACCAAAGTATTGCGACCGAAGTTATTGGGCTATCTGCTGGTGCTGATAGTGGTATGCGGCGCCTTTGCCTGGACTCTATACAGCCGGGTACCGTTTGAAATGAATATTATCCGTGACCGTGGCGCGCTATATCGCATTAGTAATGATGGCCTGATCGAGAACACCTATACCCTTAGTATTTCCAACAAATCGCAACACAGTGTTAGTTATCAGTTGGCGGTAAATGCCGATATCGCCGTCAGTTGGATTGGCCCGCAGCAGGTAACACTGGAGGGTGGCGAAACCCGCAGCGTGCCAATAAGCCTGGTAATGGACCCATATGCCACGACAGCGAAATCGGTTAGCATCCACTTTAGTGTAAGCCAGGCTGATCAGCATCAGCTGCTGCAAGACAGCACGTTTTTTACCGGGAACTAAGATGGCCAACTTTGATTTTAGTGGCCTGCAGCCAGATACTATCGTAGATGCGTTAAGCCAGTACGGCCTGGATGTCAGCTCTGGCCTGCTGGCACTAAACAGCTATGAAAACCGGGTATATCAGTTTAGTGCCTATAACGCTGACGCCTTAAGGCCGGAAAAGTTTGTGGTGAAATTTTACCGGCCGCAGCGCTGGACCACAGCGCAATTGCAGGAAGAGCATGACTTTGCCTTTGAGCTGGCAGCCGCTGAAGTACCGGTTGTAGCACCGCTGCAGTTTAACGGTCAGTCAGTACTGCAGCACCAGGATTATCAGTTTGCGCTGTTTCCCAGCCGTGGCGGCCGCACACTGGAAATCGATAACGACGAGCAGTTGGCGATGTTAGGGCGTTTTCTTGGCCGTATGCATCAGGTTGGCCGCAGCAAACCCTTTTTGCACCGCCCGGCGTTTAGTATTGACAGCCACTTAGTGCAAAGCCGCGACGTATTGCAGCAATTAACGCTGATCCCGGATTATCTGCAAAGCGCCTTTTTTACTGTACTCGATCAGGTAATTGCCCTGGCCAGCACCCAGTATAAACCGCAACAACTTATCCGTTTACATGGCGATTGCCATGCCGGCAATCTGTTTTACGCTGGCGAAGCACCGTTTTTTGTCGATCTGGATGACTGCCGCATGGGGCCGGCAATTCAGGACTTGTGGATGATGTTATCCGGCGATCGCTATGAGCAACGCGATACGCTGCAATTGATGCTGGACGAATACGAGCAGTTTTGTGATTTTGACCCGGCAGAGTTGCAGCTTATAGAGCCACTGCGCGCCATGCGTATGATCCATTATATGGCATGGTTGGCCCGGCGCTGGAAGGATGGCACCTTTGTGCTGAACTTTCCGTGGTTTGCTACAGACAAATACTGGGAACAACAGTGTCTGATGTTAAAAGAGCAACTATCAGCACTACAACATGCACCATTATCATTGGTGCCGGATTACTGAGAATTTGTTAAGCTGTGGCCATCCGGTCTAACTAAGGACAATCGTTAAAATGAAAAAGCTGTTATCTGCCGCTGTACTGACATTATTATTGCCGTTGGCTGCCTGCGCCAATGATAAATTTGAGCAAGGCAAACACTACGACGTTATAGCCGAAACCACTACCGCCAAACCAGAAGTAAAAGAATACTTCTCATTTTATTGTGGTGGCTGTGCGGCCTTTGAACCGGTGGCGCAAAGCGTGGCTAAAAAGCTACCAGAGGGCGTAGAGTTTAAAAAATCGCATGTCGACTTTATCCGTGCCGCCTCGCCCGAAATACAAAATGCATTGGCCCGTGCTTATCTGGTAGCCAAAAATCTGGATAAAGGCGATCAGGTTGCCAATGCCATCTTTAATCAAATTCATCGCGCACGCGCGCCTTTTGCCAATGAAAATGATATCCGCAACCTGGTGTTAATCCATGATATCGACGGCGAAACCTATGACAAAGCCATGAAAAGCTTTTCTGTCCGCGGTGGCGCCAATCAAATGAAGAAAGAGCAGGATGACTTATCCGAGCGCCGTGTACTAACCGGTGTGCCTATGCTAGTCGTGAATGGCAAATACCGTATTAACAACGAAGCGCTGGACCGGCGCAATATGGAAAGCCAATTACAGGAACTGATCAGCTACTTGCTGGAAAAAGATGCCTGAGCAGGCTGAAAAAACCCAAAGGCAGCCACGGCTGCCTTTTTGTTTGCTGCGCCCCTAAGAGTATTTAGCCATGACATTATCCACTACACCTGCTTCTGGCTTCGGCGCTGCTGCAGCCATTATCCGGGTCTATATTGCCAACCGGCCACCAATGGCCGAATATGCTGATTTAACGTCGATACAGCCACTGCAGAGCGGCGAAATAGAGCTAATAAACCGCGCCTGCGGCAATGGCTGGCGTAAGGTGTTTAATGTCTACGCCAAGCTGCTGTTTGCGCTGGATGTTAAGCAGTTTACTTTTACACAACAGGCCAGCAGCTGGCAGCTGTATCGTGAGCAACATTTGCTGCAGGCTGCCAGCAACACGGCGTTACTGTTTAGCGCGCCTGAGTTTCAGCCTCTAGCGAAAACGGTGCATATCATCGCCGGGCGCACGCATGCCAAAGCACTACTGGACGCCGGCCTGTCAGCCCAGCTTAGCTGGTTGAATCATGAGTTTGCCATTGATCAGCACCACCGCGTGATAGTATGCCCTTACTTTGATTACCGGCAGTTGAACAATGAAAAGCTGGCTTATCTGGCCGGGTTAATAAAGGTATTAGCTACGCCGCCATAATGTACGGCGGCGGTTAACCAGCCTGGCTTAATCGGCTATTTCTACTGCTGTCGGCACCAGTTGATACGCATCTGGCTCATCTTCGCCCTGTGGCCATAATCGCACAGTGCCGGTAGCGTAAGCTGTTTTGCCTTTGGCACTGAGCGGAAACACCATATCACCATCACGCACTTTAATCCGGAACGGCCCGGCAGCACTTTCTGCAGTGAACTTCATCCAGCAGCCCTGCTTGCTGCACACCGAGTCTACGGTGCCACTAATGGTTACCACTTTATCCAGATAGCTTTGCGGCTCTGTCAGCAGTTGTGCAACCGGTAATACGGCGGTTTTATCTACGCTATCGCCAAAGAGGGTCGCAGCCTGAGCGCTACAAATTATGCCGGCCATTACCAGCGCTAAAAATGCTTTCATTGTCTTTACTCCCTGTGTTGTCAGCGCTCATTTTTGGCACAATTAGCGCCAAAGGCAAGACAAAGTTCAGCCACTCTGACAGAGACTGCCAACCACAAAAGCGGCTTCAACTCCGGCCAGACTAGTTGGTTATTTTCTGCTTCAGGTCAGAAAGTAAACATTTGGAATAGTTATTGTGAAATTATTGACACTATTATTTTACAAATACCTATACCAGCTGTAGTATGCGCGCCGCAAAGACTAACCAGGAGAAGTAAAACAATGACGTTAAAATATATATTACCCGTTATCGCGCTGGCGGCCTCACCATTAGTATCTGCTGAAGAATATCAGATATTTACAGATTTGAGGTTTACTCATGAGCGCTTTGACTATGTGGACCTGCAAGACGATATCTGGCTAACCCGCACATTTATGGGTAATAACTGGCAATTAAACGGCACCTATTTTATCAACAAAAAAGTGACGTTAGGCCCGTTAGATCAGTTTGAATACATTAACAAAGTAACCAATATCTCGGCATCTTATAACCGTGTATCCGACAACAATGCCTGGAGCATTGGCGGTGAATATTTCGCTGAAAATGGTTTGGTCGTTTCAGCCAATCACGGCCGCGTAAGTGGCAGCTATGTTAACCAGCTGGGTTTGGGCTATCTGGTTTCTAATAATGTTATCGTGCGCGCCGAAGCCTTTAAAACAGAAGACAGCAGCACCGATTATCGCTTTTCTGCCAGTTACAACCACCAGCTGCAGGGCAGCGATTATGTTGGTTTTACTGCCTACACCGATGATGAATTCGATTACTTTGGTATCAGCAGCAAATACTTCGCCAGCCTGAATGAAGGCCGCTATATTGCTGCCGGCATTTCAATTGACGACAACGATGGCAGCACAGCCTGGGCAGCAACAGCCGATTATTATTTCAGCAAAATGACCTCTGTTGGCCTTGCGTACAACAAAGCCGACAGCTACAGCCTGAATGCCAAGCATTTCTTCACACAAAACTGGGCAGTAGAAGCCCGTTTTGCCAGCAACACAGACAATTCAGCGCTTAAGACATACAGCTTAGGCGTTACCGGCCAATTCTAAGTTTCCTTGGTAGCTACACTAGCGCTTCGGGGCAACAGTTGTTGCCCCTTTTTTATGCATCCGGTTTAGATATCTGCCAGCAACTTATTCAGCAGCTCAATGTTAACGGCATCCGGGTCCCACTTGCCTGATTTTACACCCAGCTCGCGGCAACTGGCTTTATGCTTAGCGGCTGTTGGATCGGCGGCTCGTTCGCGTAGCTGGTTATAGCTATAAATACCGCCAGTATCTTCCGGCGGGCAAGCCCCGCGCGCTTTTATTATTTGCGTTTTGCAATTGCTGCGTTGTGCCGGCAAAACTTTCTGCAAACTAATGATATGGCGCCAGTTATCACCAAAATCGTAGTCATAATGCATTTTGTCATTCACCTGCTGCAGCAAATCACGCAACTGCGCTTCCTGCACCGTAAAGGTATCAAAGCCCGCATCTACCCAGTCGGGTAGAAAACGCAAATTTTTTTGGTAAAACTCGTAGCCGTGCTCGTCGCTCCATCCCATAGCAAGCTGCAAAATGTCGTGCAATTTAGCCAGGCTAATTGTATTCATCAGTTCAATATTGCGCCAGATCGGCGGTTTACTGTCTTTTAACTGCACTTTTATCTGGTAAACCGCGCGTTTTGGCCGGTTTTCTGGCACAAAGGCCTCTGGTGCCTCAGCCCAAATTTCGGCTAGCATGTCACTCAGTGAGATGCTGTCATCGTTATCAACTAACTCAGAGCGACTTTTTTCCAGTACCTGCTGAAAAAAAGCATCCAGCCCGGATGCTGGCTGGGTAGCTTCATCTGCAATTGCCTGAAAGAGCGCCTGCTTGGCTAATGGTTTGCCACTGGCAATAGCATTGGCCGCCTCCAGCAAGTGGCCTACATCTTCTGCGGTTTGGGCAAAGGCATAAGCACAAACTAAACAACGCTCTTGCCACAGCGCCCGTTCGGGCTCTATGACGTTTTTAATGTACTGCGTTGCCGTGCGGCAATCTGGATGCTCTGCTGCCCAACCACTAATAAAATCTGCCAACTCAAGCGGCCGTTCAGTGCCATTGTTAGCCAGCAGCATCTGACTAACCATTGCAGCATCAAGCCGCTGTGGCGCATTCCAGGCTGTCGGTAGCAGTTGTTTAAACTGTATCAAGTACAACGGCAGAGAACCCGCTGCACGGTTGTCCACCAAAAAATGCGCCAGCAAAGCGGTCATTTGCTCTGCGCTGATATCACACAGTGGCAACTCTTCACTAAAGCCGCGGCGAATGTTATTAATGTCAGTACGGCTGATAGCAGGGGAAATCATCGCATCTTTAACGCCCACGCCCTGTTTCAGTACGCAACTGAAAAAACGGTAGCGCTTAGCCAGTTGCAGCTCAGCATTTAGTGCCATAGCGCCACTGGCATCCAGCGGCGTAACATACAACCTGAGAATTTTCACCGCCGCATCGGCTTGCCATAACAGTTGCTGTCGCTGCAACTGTTTAATCACGGTATCCAGCACTGCTTGCTCATTGGCTGGCACCAGATTTCGCAACCAGATAAAGCGTTGCAAGTCTAAACCTTGCAACAGCTTGTCATCTGCCAGCTGCGGCAAAATGCCATACACAACCTGGCGAAATTGCCGGTTTGGGTGCAGTAAAAACAAACTGGCACACTGCTGCAGCCTGACATCCTTTTGCCGTAACAGCAGCGCCGGTAAAATTTGTAACGCTGCCGCTGGCAAGGTGCTAAATTGGCTAAACAGATAATCAGCCAGTTCAAAACTATCCGCATCAGCTAATTCAGCGCCAATCTGCGCTAAAAACTGGCCGAACTGCACTTCAGGCTGAACAGCAATGTCGATATCGGGTTTTTGCTGACTAAACATCGCCTGCTCCCGCTGCTGAAACTGCTGCATTAGCGGCTCACTCAACTGCAGATCAGCTTGAAACAGATTGGTTAGAATAGCGCGCACCACTATGACATCAGCCTCAGGCATAGTTAAGTAGCAACCAAGCCGCTGTTCCAGTTGCGCTGGTAACGCTGCTACCGCCTCTTGGACAGAGTAATTTAACTTACTTAACCACGCACTGTGCTTTAGCAACAACAAATGCGCATCGACCGCTTGCTCCGTTAGCGCTTGCTGCAACAGGCTATCGGTTAAAAACAACACTGTAGCGGGAAGCTCCAGCAAAGCTTCATGCTGGCGGGCATCAAAATTGTCAAACGCAGCCGTGGTTTGCAGTTTTACCAGCAGTTGCTGCAACTGCTTTTGCTGGGTTTTATTCAACTTGGTCATAGCGAAGGCGGTCATGCTTATTTAAAGATGCCAAATCTTACCGAAGCTGAACGTCATTGCCCAGCACGTATTGGCTAAACCGCCTGACAAAACACAGCTACACGCCGTTTAGCGCAGAGTAGTTTTCGGCAATGGACTTTAGAGGGCTGACAAACTTACCCCGTAGCTACTGTAAGGGATAAGCTCATTGCTATCCTGAGTCATCAGTTGCACCAGCCTTGGATGGACAAAAAGCTTTTCTTTTCCCGATACGATTTCTTGCAATACACCAGCATCCACCAGCTGTTTTAAATACACCGACGCAGTTTGCCGTTTGGCGATGTCTTTTTCGACCAGATTACTGATACGGCAATAGGGTTGCTCAAAGATAAGCTACACAGTTTATATGTCGATTTTTTTGTTGTTTATCGACACGTTAGCCAGCGATTGGCTTGATATGTCGATAGTCATCGCTTTAATCGACAGGGCACTACGCCAACAGCGACTTTAAATACTGGCTGGTGTGGGATTTTTTGCAGGTAGCGTTAAAACACAACGGCGAAACTAAGCTGCATAGCTTTAGCGCAGAGCAGTTTTGGGTAGAGGGTAAATTGCCGCTGCCGGCATGACAAAACAGCAAATGTGACTTATCGTCCGTGGTATCTGCACTGCTGTGGGTAAATACTCTGGTTAACTCAGCAACCGGAGTAAAACTATGCCAAGCACCTATTCTGATAACGACCTGACTGTGCCGTATGAGGAAGAGGTTAACGGCTTTACTATTTATATAGAGGACAACCCGGACCGCTGGCGCGGTGGTTATAGCTGGGCAGTTTGTAAGGATGGAGTTGAGTTTGATTCGGGGCTGTCATTTGATGTGACTGATGCACTTGAACGAGCCTATTCATGTACCACCGTCTAGTTCTAAGCTCTATGACCTTGCGATTGCTGTATTTATGATCATACTGTTTAAATACTGTATAAAAGATCAGATATATCAATTGACAAAAAGGGAAGAACAAGTGATGATTCGTCACACGTTTTTCCCTTTCGAGGGAGGCAATCATGGAGCAACTGTCCTTGGATATGCAGTCCACTGAAGATCGCAGCGGTAAAGATCTTATAGAAAAACTATTAGAAATATACGATCAGAAATTCATCGGTGAATACTTGAATAAGCATTCACCGGGTCATTGGTGTCGTGAATCTATTAATCGTTGGCTCAAAGGCAAAGCGAACCGATCTTTAAATGTTCCTGAATTCGATAATTTAAAAAAGCTTTTGCCTGTTGAAAAAGTCACGCCTGAAACTGCTGATTTTCGTTTTATAGATTTGTTTGCGGGCATTGGTGGTATTCGTAAGGGATTTGAAGAGCAAAATGGGCTATGTGTGTTTACCAGTGAATGGAATAAATACGCAGTCCGCACTTACAAAGCAAATTATGCCTGCAATGAAAAGTATCATACTTTTAATGAAGATATCCGTGATGTAACTCTGAGCCACAGAGAGGATGTAAGTGAGGAAGAGGCTTATCGACATATCAATAAAACTATTCCTGACCATGATGTACTACTGGCAGGATTTCCGTGTCAGCCTTTCTCAATTGCCGGAGTGTCGAAGAAGAATGCTCTAGGAATAGCTCACGGTTTTGAGTGCAAAACCCAGGGTACGTTATTTTTCGATGTCGCTCGTATTATTGCTGCTAAACAACCCGCTGCCTTTGTATTGGAAAACGTAAAGAACCTTAAAAGCCATGATAAGGGTAAAACATTCAAAGTTATTATGGAGACTTTGGATGAGCTGGGTTACTGGGTAGCTGATAGCGAAGTTTCCGGAGCAAACGATCCTAAAGTAATCGATGGCAGACATTGGTTGCCACAGCACCGTGAACGTATTGTGCTTGTCGGATTCAGAAAGGATCTGAATGTTCATGAAGGTTTTACTTTGAAAGACATTCATAAGCTGATGCCTGAAACAAAACCAGTTCTCGGTGATTTACTGGATAAAGGCGTACCAGATAACTACATACTGACCCCTAAACTTTGGCAGTATTTGTATGATTATGCAGCAAAGCATAAAGCAGCTGGTAATGGCTTTGGTTTTGGTTTGGTGAACGAAAAAAGTACGGCAACCAGAACGTTATCTGCCAGATACTACAAAGATGGTTCTGAAATACTGCTAGATCGTGGTTGGGATTTCAGTAAAGACTTCAATGATGCCGAGAATATTGAGAAGAGACCAAGGAGACTCACACCAATTGAATGCTCACGCCTAATGGGTTTTAGTCGTCCGGATGAGCGAGGTTTTGTTATTCCAGTGTCTGATACCCAAGCCTACAAACAATTTGGAAATTCTGTTGTAGTGCCTGTTTTTCAGGGGGTGGCCCAGTTGATGAAAGACAGAGTCATGCTGGCAATTTCAAAGCAAAGCAATAAGGCAGTCGCTTAAAACTCTATATGTCTTCTCTCATACTCAGAAGGCAGCACACACGTGCTGCTTTTCGGAGAAAATATCCTAACCATGTCCAATTCTTCTTGTTAAATCTGAGTTCAACATAAAACTATAATCATCGTATCGTGATGGTGCCCTTCCTCTCAAAATACATTTTGGTAAAAGCTTGTACTATTGCAGTTGACAAGACGCAGTGCCAAGAATGTATATTCCCCTGTAAAAGAAAATGACTTCAACCGAAGTCCAGATTACCAAGGGAATACACATGCATCAAAAAGGAGCATGAGCGAAGTGAATTTATCAGAATGGATTACCCAAAATAGCTCTGATTTGCACTATATCTTTATAAAGAGATTATCTGCGAATGACACAGGTCAAAACAAAAGTCATCAGGTTGGCACTTATATCCCAAATACAGTCTCCCAGCATGCACTAAGCCCTATCTGTTCAGTAGATGTTAAAAATCCAGACATGCTACTAGATGCAAGGATTGATTCCCATGATTTACCTTCTCAGGAAGTTAGAGCGATATATTACAACACTAAAAAATTTGAGCGCCGAGCAAAAGGGCGGGATGAAAAGAGAATAACCAGATGGAGTTCTACAAATGGCAAAAGCCCCCTGCAAAATGGGGACAACACTGGTGCAATTACAATATTTTCCTTCGAAGTTAATCCTGACAAAGGGTTTGCAGAGTCTGTCAAAGTGTGGGTTTGTAAAAGCGTCGAAGAAGAGGATTATATAGAAGGCCTTGTAGGGGAGGTGCTTCCGGGAGAGTGGTTAGCAAATATTGGGAATCTTATTTTTAACGGTTTTTCTCCACTAAATGTTTCAACTATATCAAAGATAAAATTACCAGATGATTGGAAGAATCGCTTCCCCAGCGGTGAAGAATTGATAGATTACCTATCATCTAACTATCATTTCAAAAAAGTATCGCCTGATGACCTTATTCTTGAAAGGCGTGAACAGGAGTTCAAGCTATTTCTCGCTGTAGAAGAATTACATGTGAAAGATAAAATATCATCGGGATTTAACAGCGTTGATGATTTCATAGCACTAGCCAATTCTATTAGCAACAGAAGAAAATCTAGGTCGGGAAAATCCCTAGAAATCCATCTTGAAGCTATTTTCAAACAATTTGGTATCACCAACTTTTCAACTCAATGCAAAACGGAAGAAAACAAACGGCCTGACTTTATTTTTCCGTCATGCGAGGCATATCACGAAGATGGCTTCAATACTGATAAGCTAAGAATGCTAGCAGTAAAAACAACTTGTAAAGACCGGTGGCGGCAAATTATAAATGAGGCAAGCAGGGTAGGTTATAAACATCTTTTCACTCTTCAAGAAGGAGTATCTGTAAACCAGTTTAATGAAATGTGTTCAGAAAATGTAATTTTAGTCGTACCTGAAAAACTCAAAGATAAATACCCTGAAGAAATACGTAACAAACTTTTATCTTTAAGTGATTTTATACAGGAAATAAAAGCCATTGGTTGACGATTTTAAAGCAAAATGACGGATATTCATTCAGAAGTCGTTCGAAGTAAAAACATGGCAGCTATTAAAGGCCGTAATACCAGGCCCGAAATGCTGGTGCGCAAAGCATTGCACCAGGCCGGATTCCGTTACCGGCTGCATGTGGCCAGCTTACCGGGGAAACCGGACCTGGTGTTTCCGCGTTATAAAGCCGTAATTTTTGTACAAGGCTGCTTCTGGCATCAGCACCAGTGCGCTATGTTTCACTGGCCGAAAACCCGCACAGACTGGTGGAGGCAGAAAATAAGCGCCAATCGTAAACATGACGAAGCGGTGCAGGACAAGCTGCGCGAGCTGGGTTGGCGGGTGTTGCTGGTTTGGGAGTGTGCGCTAAAGGGTAAGAATAAGATGCCAGCAGATCAACTTATCGCAGATATTTCACATTGGCTGCGCAATGGCTCCAGCTTTGCTGAACTGCCTGGCGCCTGATTTAAAATCCATTTTGGCATCCGCCTTACACTTTTATGCGCCAGGAAATGTAATATTCCACACTTTTCTGCGCCTAAAAGTGTCAGTTCAGCAAAATTTTAGCCGACAAAGTTTGCTAAGTAGTATGATGCAACTACAGAAAATGAATGGATACCCGTGATGAAAGCACTTGAACTTAAAATTCCGCCGCTGCTGTTAGTGGTGTTATTTGCTTTAGCCATGTGGCTGTTTGCTCAGCGGGTACCACCTTTAGCGCTGCCATTCAGCTGGCGGCTGCTATTCGCCGGCATTTTTGCGATTAGCGGGGTAACGGTAGCACTTGCGGGTGTACTGGCGTTTCGCCGCGCTAAAACCACGGTAGACCCACGGGTGCCGCAGCAAAGCTCCAACCTGGTAATTCGCGGAATATACCGTTATAGCCGCAACCCTATGTATGTTGGCTTTTTACTGTTGCTAATGGCCTGGGCTTTTTACTTAATGAGCGCGGCTGCTTTGGCATTGCTGCCGCTATTTGTGTGGTATATGAACCGGTTTCAGATAGCGCCGGAAGAGCGCTTTTTGCTGCAGAAATTTGCTGCTGAGTATCAGGCTTATTGCGAAAGCGTGCGGCGCTGGCTTTAGTTTGACAGGTTTGCTGGCGGCTTAATTAGCGATTCCGCTGGTATGCCCAAACCTTGATGCAGCCGCCAAATCATTTTCAGGGTTAATGAGCGTTTGTAATTCAGAATCTCATAAACGCGGTTGCTTTTGCCAATCATCGGCTCCAGGTCTTTTACTGTTAAGCCTTTACGATCCATTTCAAACTTAATAGCTTCCACCGGATCGGGTAAATCCATCGGGAAGTGCTTTGCTTCGTAGGCTTCGATCAGCGTAACCATTACGTCCAGCTTTTCACCTTCTGCTGTGTCTGGCTGCGCCAGCATCAGTTGCTCAACCACTTGCAGTGCTGCACGGTAGTCGGCATCATTTCTGATAGGTTTAATATCCATCATTGCTACTCCGGCGGTTAAATGGTTTGAACATCAATCTGATCATACTGACTATGAGTACCGACAAACCGCACATAAACGACTCTGTAGGCATAGTTAATCCAGACTACCAGCCGGTACTTATTTCCGGCTATGTTGAATACCACTCTGCCATCTTTGAGAATACTGGCATGCCTGAAGTCCTGCTTTACATCTGCAGGCGACTGCCAGTCAGCACTTAATACGTGGCGATGCCAGGCGAGAATAGGTTCTTTGGCATCACTATGCTCCGGCTTATCCTGCCAGAATGCTTTTAACGTAGAAAGTGCAATTATTCTCATAGCGCAATCATAGTCCCATTATGGGACTTTTGCAATGATGCATCTTTAGCCGTCATTCAAAAAGCGCCTTAGCCCAACAACGGCTTTAAGTAATGCCCGGTATAGGACTTCTCACAAGCAGCAACCTGCACGGGTGTACCAGCGATCAGAATTTCACCGCCGCCGCTGCCGCCTTCGGGGCCTAAGTCGATAATCCAGTCAGCGGTTTTAATCACATCTAAGTTATGCTCTATCACGACGATACTGTTGCCGTGGTCGCGCAGGCGGTGCAGTACGTTTAGCAGTTGCTGAATATCGTAAAAGTGCAGGCCGGTGGTGGGCTCGTCCAGAATATACAGCGTTTTGCCGGTGTCGCGTTTACTTAGCTCGCGCGCCAGTTTTACCCTTTGGGCTTCGCCGCCGGATAAGGTGGTAGCCGACTGGCCGAGCTTAATGTAAGACAGGCCCACATCCATCAGCGTTTGCAGTTTTCGGTTAATCGCCGGAATTGCTTCAAAGTACGCCAGCGCGTCTTCGACTGTCATATCCAGTACTTCATGGATATTCTTGCCTTTGTATTTAATTTCCAGCGTTTCACGGTTATAGCGCTTACCTTTACAGACATCGCACGGCACGTACACGTCGGGTAAAAAGTGCATTTCTACCTTAATAACACCATCGCCCTGACAGGCTTCACAGCGCCCGCCTTTAACGTTAAAGCTAAAGCGGCCAACCTGATAACCGCGTGAGCGTGCTTCCTGGGTGCCGGCAAACAGCTCGCGCACGGCAGTAAAAATACCGGTGTAAGTGGCAGCATTCGAGCGCGGCGTGCGACCAATCGGGCTTTGATCAATGTCGATAACTTTATCAAAGTGCTGCATGCCTTTTATTTCACGGTGCGGTGCCGGGTCGTCGCCCTCGCCTTTGTTCAATACACGGTGCGCCACGCGAAACAGCGTGTCATTAATTAAGGTCGATTTGCCCGAGCCGGACACGCCGGTAATACAGGTCATTAAGCCAAACGGAATGGCCACATCAACATTTTTTAAGTTGTTGCCGGTTGCGCCCAGCACTTCGAGCCACTTTTTGCCCGGTTTATGCCGTTTTTGCGGTACTTCTATTTTGCGCGTACCAGACAAATACTGGCCCGTTAAGGAGTCCGGTGCCGCCATCACTTGTGCCAGCGTGCCCTGAGCGACAATATTACCGCCATGTACGCCGGCGCCAGGGCCGATATCGATAATATGATCGGCCATGCGCACCGCATCTTCATCGTGCTCGACCACGATAACGGTGTTACCCAAATCACGCAGGTGGGTTAAGGTGCCCAGCAAACGGTCGTTGTCGCGCTGATGCAGGCCAATTGACGGCTCGTCCAGTACATACATTACGCCGACTAAACCGGCGCCAATCTGGCTGGCTAAACGGATACGCTGTGCTTCACCACCAGATAGCGTTTCGGCGCTGCGCGATAAGTTAAGGTAGTTCAGGCCAACGTTTACTAAAAAGCTTAAGCGGTCCTGAATTTCTTTGAGTACTTTTTCGGCTATTTGCGCGCGCTGGCCGGTTAAGGCCAACTGCTGAAAAAACGCCATACAGTCGCCAATCGACAGCTCGACAATTTGCGGCAGGTTGGTTTGGCCAATAAACACATGGCGGGCTTCTTCGCGTAAGCGGGTACCGTTACAGCTGGGGCAGGATTGATGCGCCAGATATTTGCTTAACTCTTCGCGCACCGCATTAGATTCAGTCTCGCGATAGCGCCGCTCCATATTCGGTAAAATGCCTTCAAACGGATGGCTGCGCTGCACGATGTCGCCGCGATCGTTTAAGTATTTAAAATCAATTACCGTATGGCCGCTGCCGCGCAAAATGGCGTCCTGCTGCTTTTTGCTCAGGCTGTTAAAAGGCACGTCCAGCGCAAAGCCGTAGTGGTCGGCTAATGATTTTAACATCTGAAAATAATAGAAATTACGTTTATCCCAGCCGCGTATCGCGCCGCCGGCCAGGCTCAGCTCGTCACTAACAATCACTTTATTCGGGTCAAAATATTGCTTTACGCCCAGCCCATCACAGCTGGGGCAGGCACCGGCCGGGTTGTTAAACGAAAATAAGCGCGGTTCCAGCTCCACCATCGAATAGCCGCAGCTGGGGCAGGCGAAATTGGCGGAGAACACTAGTTCGGCCGCATCCGGCTCGTCCATCAGCGCCACTTTGGCCACACCGCCGGATAATGCCAGCGCGGTTTCAAAGGATTCAGCCAGCCGGGTTTTAATATCGTCGCGCACTTTAATCCGGTCGATCACCACTTCAATAGTGTGTTTTTTGTGTAAGTCGAGCGTTGGCGGGTCGGATAAATCACAGACCTCGCCGTCAATGCGGGCGCGGATATAGCCCTGCGCGGCTAGGGTTTCCAGCGTTTTAACGTGCTCGCCTTTGCGCTCCTGCACCACCGGCGCCAGCACCATAAGTTTGGTGCCCTCGGGGAAGGCGGTGACTTTATCCACCATTTCGCTGATGGTTTGTGCTGCCAGCGGTAAATCATGTGTTGGGCAGCGTGGCTCACCGACGCGGGCAAACAGCAGGCGCAAATAGTCATAAATTTCGGTAATAGTGCCGACAGTAGAGCGCGGGTTATGCGAAGTGGACTTTTGCTCAATCGAAATAGCTGGCGATAAGCCTTCGATATGATCGACATCGGGCTTTTCCATCAAACTTAAAAACTGCCGCGCATAGGCCGATAACGACTCGACATAGCGGCGCTGGCCTTCGGCGTACAGCGTATCAAACGCCAGTGACGACTTGCCGGAGCCGGATAAACCGGTGATCACAATCAGCTTATCGCGCGGTATGGTCAGCGAGATGTTTTTCAGGTTGTGGGTACGGGCCCCGCGGATATCAATTTTGTCCATGTTTACTCCAGCTTAATCGCGCCTGTGCTTACGTGCTTAGCCCGCTTTTGGTTTTACATACTCAGTATGGGCTATGTGAGGCTGTAAAAATATACACTAGTTTTATTTTAGACGATACACCAGGCTCTTATCCTCAGGTCCTTTGTGCTACACTGGCGCGCTTATTTCAGCGGTTAATTCTTATTTAATGCATCAACTGAATTCTTTAGAAAAACGGGCAGCTGTGGCGCTGGCACTGGTGTTTTCCAGCCGCATGCTGGGCTTGTTTATGCTGCTGCCGGTGTTTGCACTGTATGGCACTGAGCTGGCTGGCTTCTCACCGTTATGGATTGGTCTGGCCATTGGCGCCTATGGTTTAACCCAGGCCATTTTGCAAATTCCGCTCGGTTGGTTATCTGACCGTATTGGCCGGCATAAGGTGATGTTGGGCGGGCTGGCGCTATTTGCGCTGGGCTCTGTCGTGGCGGCACTGGCCGATTCGGTTTATATGGTTACTTTTGGCCGTATTTTACAAGGCGCCGGCGCTATTGCCGGGGCTATTCTGGCTTTTGCCGCTGACGTGACACGTGAAGAGCAGCGGCCGAAAGTAATGGCGATTATCGGCGCCAGTATCGGTTTAAGTTTTGCCGCCGCTATGGTGCTGGGGCCCCTGTTGGCTAAGTGGGCCGGTTTAAGTGGCGTATTCTGGTTTACTGCTGTATTGGCCTGCTGTGCCATGTTGCTGGTGGTGTTTTTTCTGCCTCACAGCGTGCACAAAGCACCGATGGCGGAAACCCTGGCACTACCACAAAGCCTCGGCGCTATGCTAAAGCACCGCCAACTACTGCAACTCGATTTAGGCGTGTTGCTGCTGCATTTGATGCTGACAGCGATGTTTGTTGCCCTGCCGACCCTACTGCAAAACTATGGCTTGGTGTCGGTAAAACACTGGCAGTTTTATTTGCCGGTATTACTGGGCTCTTTTATGCTGATGATCCCCATGATGATTATGGCTATGCGTAAAGCACAGGAAAAAGGTTTTTTTCTGCTGGCCATAGCTTTGCTTAGCAGTGCAATGTTATTAGCGCTGCTGTTCCCCGGCTTCTGGCCGTTAACCGCAGCCCTGTTGTTATTTTTTATTGGTTTTAATTTCTTAGAAGCCAGCCTGCCTGCTTTGGTGTCGCGCATCGCGCCCGCAGGACAACGTGGCAGCGCTATGGGTATTTATTCCAGCAGCCAGTTTTTTGGTGCCTTTTTAGGCGGCGTGCTGGGCGGCGCTTTGTTGCAACATTTTAGCTACCAAGCATTGTTTGCTGCTATAGCGGTTATTGGTTTAATATGGCTGGCAGTTGCCAGCACCCTGCAGCTGCCACCACGTACTCAGCGTTTATCACTGCAGTTATCGGTATCCAACGCCGGACAAGCCAGTACTCTGGCAGCACAGCTCTCTAAGCTGCAAGGGGTGCAGGAAGTAACTATTGTTCTGGCCGAACAGCGCTGTTATCTGAAAGTCAGTTCAGCACACTTTGACACAGCGCAGGCGCAGGCGATTATAGCCGCGGCCGGGGCTTAACATTTTTTAGGAGAATTCGCATGGCGCGTGGCATTAATAAAGTCATCTTAATTGGTAACCTGGGCACCGACCCGGAAGTGCGCTATATGCCACAAGGCGGCGCAGTAGCTAACTTAACGGTAGCAACTTCAGAAAGCTGGACCGACAAAGCCACTAACGAGAAAAAAGAGCAAACCGAATGGCACCGCGTGGTGATTTACCAGCGTTTAGCTGAAATTGCCGGCGAATACCTGCGTAAAGGCAGTAAGGTGTATATTGAAGGCAAGCTGAAAACCCGCAAGTGGCAGGATAAAGACGGCGTAGAGCGGTACACCACCGAAATTATTGCCAACGAACTGCAAATGTTAGATGGCCGCGGTGACGGCCAGCAACAAGGTGGTGGTATGGGTGGCGGCCAGCAAGGCGGTTACCAGAAACCCGCGCAGCAACAGGGCGGCTACCAGCAACCAGCACAACAGGCTTATCAGGCTCCGGCGCAAGGCGGTTACCAGCAGGCTGCACCGCAGCAACAAGGCGGCTATCAACAGCGCCCGGCTGCGCAACCACAAGGTGGCTACCAGCAACCGGCACAGCCACAGCAGCGTGCCCCGATGGAACCGCCAATCGACTTTGATGACGATATCCCGTTCTAGGTCTGACAAGCCCTGCACAATGCGGGGCTTTTTTATCCGCCATTAAATTCACATTCACCGCTGTAGTTGCGCCTTTCACCGAAAGCTGAGCCATCTTTACCTTTTCTTGACGTATGCAGTATTGAGACGAACCTGCCACATCACTATAGTGAGCGCAATCTGGCGTTTTGACATGGAATACAACATATGGCATTGCAAAAAAAATCCCTGCTGATAGCAGCGGTGGTGATAACAGCAGCGGCTAGTGCCTATTGGTTTTGGCCGCAGACACAGCCTGCAGCTACCCAGCAACGGCCAATGAGCCCCTGGGCAATGCCGGTGCCGGTGCGGGTTGTAAGCGCCCAGCCAGCAGATTTACGCGCACAAATCAAAACCATCGGCACGGTTACACCGATAAATACCGTGGTGGTGCAAAGCCGGGTAACCGGGCAATTGCAGCAGCTATTGTTTAACGAAGGCGAAAAAGTGCAACAGGGCCAGTTGCTGGCGCTGATAGATGCCGCCGATTACCAGATACAATTAGCGCAAGCTGAGGGTCAGTTAGAGCAAAACCAGGCGCAACTGAAAAACGCCGAAGCCGATCTGGCGTTATACGCCAGGTTACGCGAGCAAAACTCTATTTCGGCGCAGCAATTTAACCAGCAGCAAGCGTTAGTAGCCCAGCTACAAGGCACCATTAAAACCAACCAGGCACAGCTAGACGCTGCCAGATTACAACTATCTTATACCCGCATTCACGCGCCGATAAGCGGCCGGCTTGGCCTGCGCCGGGTAGACGCCGGTAACCTGATCCAGGCTAACAGCGCCGAAGGCTTGGTTACCATTACGCAAAGTGCGCCGATAAATGTGCTGTTTGCCGTGCCCGAAAGCCAGCTGCAACAAGTACTGGATGCCACACGTCGTGGCGAGCAACTAACGGTTGAAGCCTGGGACAGAAGCGAACAAAGGCTGCTCAGTAGCGGTGTGCTGACCACGCTGGATAATCAGATTGACAGTGCCACCGGCACGCTGCGCTTAAAAGCCGAATTTGCCAACAGCCAGGAAGCGCTGTTTCCGAATCAGTTTGTTAATGTGCGGCTGAATGTCGCCTTATATCAGAACGTGATTACGGTGCCGCAAGACGCGATACAGTATGGTTCTGCAGGTACTTACGTTTATATTATTGAGCAAAACAAAGCGCAGATCCGTCAGGTGCAGCTAGGTGCAGCCGACAATGGCCTGATTGCCGTCACCGACGGCCTGACTGGCGGCGAACAAGTGGTACTGGAAGGGCTGGACCGCTTACGCCCGGGCCGGGCCGTAGAAGCGATTGGCGATCAGGTGGCGCAACCGGCAACAACGCAACCTCAGACCAGACCAGATCGAGAGGGACGCCGGCCAAAGAGGTCTGAATAATGAACCTGTCGCGCACTTTTATATTGCGCCCGGTGGCGACGTCGCTGCTGATGCTGGCTATTTTAATCGCCGGTATTCTTAGCTGGCGTTTGCTGCCAGTGGCGGCATTGCCACAGGTTGATTACCCTATTATTCAGGTATTTAGCTTTAACCCCGGTGCCAGCCCCGATATTATGGCCCGCACCGTTACCGCACCGCTGGAGCGGCGATTAGGACAAATTCCTGGTTTAAAGCAAATGTCCTCCAGCAGCTCTGCCGGTGCTTCCGTTATCACGCTGCAGTTTGCGCTGGTGGTAGATATGGGCGTAGCCGAGCAGGAAGTGCAGGCTGCCATTAACACTGCGTCATCGCTATTACCCTCTGATCTGCCCACGCCACCGGTGTATCGCAAGGTGAATCCGGCTGATGCGCCGATCCTAACGCTGGCGATTACCTCTGACACCCTGCCATTACCACGGGTGTATGATCTGGTAGATACCCGCATGGCGCAAAAACTGGCACAATTACCTGGTGTCGGCATGGTTAGCCTGGCGGGTGGCCAGCGCCCGGCGATACGGGTAAAAGCCAACCCGGCGGCACTGGCAAATATGAACCTGAGCCTGGAAAACCTGCGCTCAGCCATCACTGCGGCCAATACCAATCAGCCCAAAGGCAGTTTTGATGGCCCGTTTCGCTCGACCATGCTAGACGCTAACGATCAGATCCGTGATGTAGCACAATATCAACAGTTAATTGTCGCCTGGCGTGATAACACCCCAGTGCGGTTACGCGATGTTGCCACCATTGAGCAAGGTGCCGAAGATCGCTTTCTGGCTGCCTGGGCCAATACGCAACCGGCGGTGTTGCTGAATATTCAGCGCCAGCCCGGCGCTAATGTTATAGAAGTGGCCGACCGTGTGCAGGCGTTGTTGCCGCAACTTACTGCCACTATGCCAGCTGCGGTTAATGTTAACGTGTTGACCGACCGCACCCACAGTATCCGCGCCTCAGTGCGCGATGTACAAAAAGAGCTGGTGTTTGCTATTTGTCTGGTGATTTTGGTGACCTTTGTGTTTTTACGCACTATACCGGCCACCATTATTCCCAGCCTGGCGGTGCCGCTGTCACTGGTAGGTACCTTTGCCGTAATGCTGTGGCTGGATTTTTCGGTAAATAACCTGACGTTAATGGCACTGACTATTGCCACCGGCTTTGTGGTGGATGACGCCATAGTAATGCTGGAAAACATAGCCCGCCACCGCGAACAGGGTACACCACCGCTGGAGGCGGCATTAAAAGGCGCCAAAGAAATTGGCTTTACGCTGATTTCTCTCACCTTCTCGCTGATAGCGGTATTGATCCCGCTGTTATTTATGGCCGACGTGGTGGGCAGGCTGTTTTATGAATTTGCCGTTACGCTGGCCGTCGCCATTCTGATTTCGCTGGTGGTATCCCTTACCCTGACGCCAATGTTGTGTGCCCGTTTACTTACTGCCGTACCGTCGCATGAGCAGCAACACGGCCTGATGCAACGCATCATTAACCGCTATGGCGTGGCACTGCAGTGGGTTTTACGCCACCAAACGCTGGCAATGGCCAGTATGCTGGCCACTGTAGCCCTGACGGCTGGCTTGTATCTGGCGGTACCAAAAGGTTTCTTCCCGGTGCAGGACAGCGGCGTAATACAGGTGGTTACCGAAGCACCACAAGACATTTCCTTTAGCGCCATGGCCCAGCGCCAGCAGCAATTGGCCGCTAACTTGCTGCAACACCCGGCGGTTGAAAGTTTGTCGTCATTTATCGGCGTAGATGGCAATAACGGCAGCATCAACAGCGGCCGCATTTTGCTAAATCTTAAGTCACATGACACGCGCTCATTGTCGGCACCAGAGGTAATCAGCCAGCTGGAGCAACAGGCACAGTCCGTGCCGGGCATTAAAGGCTGGTTTCAAAGCGTACAGGAGCTAAGCATTGAAGATAAAGTTAGCCGTACCCAGTATCAGTTTAGTTTAAGCACACCCGAGCACGATGTGCTGCGCCAGTGGTTGCCAGAATTGCTGCAGGCACTAGAGCAAAGGCCCGAACTGTCAGAAGTTGCCCATGATCTGCAGTATCAGGGGCTACAAGCCTATATTGATATCGACCGCAACGCCGCTGCCCGGCTTGGCCTGAGTGTGGCGCAAATCAGTTCAGTGCTGCAAAGCGCCTATAGCCAGCGCCAGGTATCCACTTTGTTTACCCAGGCTAACCAGTACCGGGTAATACTGGAAGCCGACCCGGCGCAGGTGCAGGGGCTAGAGGCGCTGGACAACTTGTATTTAACCAGCAGCAGTGGCGCCACCATCCCGCTGGCGGCGGTAGCCAGCGTAACCCAGCGTCCGGCACGGTTGCTGATAAACCAGCAGGGCCAGTTTCCGGCGGTAACCTTGTCGTTTAACCTGACAGCGGGCTATTCACTCGGCCAGGCCGTAGACGCCATTGAACAGGTGCAGCAACAACTGCAATTACCGCCGGAGGTTGAGCTCAGCTTTCAGGGCGCGGCCGAGGCGTTTCGGGCCTCACTCGGCAACACCTTATGGCTGGTGCTGGCAGCCATCATTACCATGTATATCGTGCTGGGTATCTTGTATGAAAGCCTGATCCACCCGTTAACCATTTTATCAACGCTGCCGTCAGCAACGGTAGGGGCCTTGCTGGCTTTGTTATTAACCGGCCAGCCACTGGACCTGATAGCCGTTATCGGCATAGTGCTGCTAATTGGCCTGGTAAAGAAAAACGGCATTATGATGGTCGACTTTGCATTAGACGCCCAGCGTAATCAGGGTATGACACCGCGCGATGCTATTTATCAGGCGGCGTTGCTGCGGTTTCGGCCCATACTGATGACCACCCTGGCGGCGCTGTTTGGTGCTGTACCGCTAATGCTGGCCAGTGGTTCGGGCGCAGAGCTGCGCCAGCCACTGGGCCTGGTCATGGTAGGCGGCTTGCTGGTCAGCCAGGTGCTGACATTATTTACCACACCGGTGGTGTATTTGTGGTTTGACCGGCTGGTAACTAAGCGCAAAGCTATAGCAGAAGTGGCTGCAGTATGAACCTGGCACAGCCGTTTATTCAAAGGCCGGTTGCCAGTGGCTTAATTGCCATGGCTATTATGTTGCTGGGCTTGCTGAGCTGGCGCTTGCTGCCGGTGTCACCGCTACCGGCGATTGATTTTCCGATGATAGTGGTTACCGCAGGTTTACCCGGGGCCAGCCCGGAAAGCATGGCCGCCACCGTGGCCACGCCGCTGGAGCGTGCGCTGGGTAGTATCTCTGGCATTAGGCGCATCAGCTCGTCCAGCAGTCAGGGCTCTACCCAGATCCGGCTGGAGTTTGAGCTGGACCGTAACGTCGATGATGCCGCACGCGAAGTACAGGCTGCCATTAATGCCGCCCGCGGCCAGTTACCCTCGGGCATGCCGGGCAACCCGGTGTACCGCAAGTTTAATCCGTCGCAAGCGCCCATTATGGCGCTGGCGCTAAGCTCTGAGCATCTGGCTGGCAGTGTGTTATACGACAATGCTTCTACCGTGCTGGCACAAAAACTGGCGCGCATTAATGGCGTGGGTGAAGTTGAAGTATCCGGCTCATCACTGCCAGCGGTGCGGGTGCAACTCAACCCCGGTATGCTGGCGCATTTTGGCGTAGCACTAGACGAAGTGCGCGCGGCCATCAGCACGGTAAACGCCTCAGTGCCCTTAGGCGTACTGGAAAACGATACTCATCGCTGGCAACTGGCGACCAGCGAAACCCTGCGCCAGGCCAGCGATTATCAGGATCTGATTATCAAATATGTTGACGGTGCCGCCATCCGCTTGTCTGACGTCGCACTGGTAACTGACTCTACCGAAAACCGCTACAGCGCCGGCTTTCATAATGATAAAGATGCAGTGATCCTGCTGGTTAGCCGCCGTACCGGTGCCAATATTGTCGCCACCATCGATGCGATATATCAGCAGTTACCGCTGTTACAAGCGCTGACACCCGCCGGGGCCGATCTGGCGGTGGTAATGGACCGCAGCCCGGTGATCCGCGCCACGCTGGACGAAGCCCAAATCAGCCTGCTGATCGCCGTAGTGCTGGTCGTGTTGGTGGTATGGGCTTTCCTCGGCGACTTGCGCAGTGCGTTAATTCCCAGCGCCAGCATACCAATATCGCTAATTGGCGCCTTTAGCGTGATGTATTTAGGTGGATTTTCGCTGAATAACTTGTCGGTGATGGCATTAATCGTTGCCACCGGCCTGGTGGTAGATGATGCCATAGTAGTGGTGGAAAACATTCGCCGTCATCTCGAGCGCGGCCTGACACCGCTGCAAGCCGCCAGACAAGGCGTGGCTGAAGTTGGCTTTACCCTGCTGGCAATGAACCTGGCATTGATTGTAATTTTTCTGTCAATTCTGTTTATGGGCGGCCTGGTAGAACGACTATTCCGCGAGTTTTCTATCACGCTGGTGGCCGCTATGGTGATTTCGCTGCTGATTTCACTGACCTTAACCCCCAGCATGTCTGCAATGCTGTTAAAAGCGCCGACGTCTGCCAGGCAGCATCAGGGGCTGTTTTGGCGCCTGCAACAAAGCTACCGCCGCAGCATTGATATTTGCCTTAGTCACTACCGCTGGCTGTTGTTGCTGATGGTACTGCTGTTTGCTGCCAGCGCCTGGCTATACAGTAAAGTACCCGGCGGCATGCTGCCCGAACAGGATACCGGCCAGTTAAATGGCTTTGTCCGCGGTGATGACGGTGCCTCGTTTCAAATGATGCAACCAAAAATAGAAGCCTTTCGCCAATACGTATTGCAAGACCCGGCTGTAGCCGATGTTACCGGCTCGGCCGGTGGTAGTGGTGGTGTCAGCAATTCCTGGATGCGGGTACGGCTGAAACCCTTAGCCGAACGTCAGGTATCTGCCCGTGCAGTGGTTGACCGGCTACGCAATAATGCCCCCAAAGTACCGGGCGGTATTCTGTTTATGAATGTTGACCAGGATATCCGGCTATCGTCGCCTTTTGGCCGCAGCGACTACGAAGTTCAGCTGCTATCAGACGATTTATCACTGCTGCGCCTGTGGGGGAAAAAAGTCGGCGAAAAACTGCAAGAGCTGCCAGAGCTGGTCGATGTGGATACACCAGGCGGTGAAGATGCCCAGCAAATAGTGCTACAGATTGACCGCGAGGCGGCGCAACGGCTGGGCGTAGATATGCGCACTGTGGCATCGCTGCTAAACAATGCTTTCTCGCAGCGCCAGGTCGCCACCTTGTATGACCAGCAAAACCAGTACCGTATCGTAATGGAACTGCTGCCGGGCTACACCGCCCAGCCAGAAGTGTTACAACAGCTGCAAATTATTACCAGCGATGGCCGCCGGGTGCCGTTGTCTGCTATTGCCAGCTATCAGTATGGACTGGTAAATGACCGGGTGCGGCACGACGGCCAGTTTGCTTCGGCCAATATTGGCTATGGCCTGGCAGAAAACATTAGTGCCATGCAGGCCAGTGCCGCTATTGATCAGGCGCTGGCAGAATTGATGGTGCCGGGCGCTATCCATGCTATCAGCGGTGAAAACCAGCGTAATGCCATGTTTAGCTCTGCCGATCAAACCTGGCTTATTATCGGCGTAATCCTGGCGGTGTATTTGCTGCTGGGTATCTTGTATGAAAGCCTGCTGCAACCGCTGACCATTTTATCCACGCTACCCTGCGCCGGGCTGGGCGCCTTGTTAGCACTGTATTTAACCAACGGCGACTTTAACCTGATCGCCCTGCTGGGGCTGTTTCTGTTAATCGGCCTGGTGATGAAAAACGCTATTCTGCTGGTCGACTTTGCGCTGGCAGCCGAACGCGAACAAGGTTTGTCGGCCAAAGACGCGGTGGCACTGGCGGCGCAGCAACGGTTGCGGCCAATTTTGATGACCAACTTCGCGGCGGTGCTGGGGGCAGTGCCACTATTACTGGGAGTGGGTGAAGGCTCAGAACTGCGCCAGCCGCTGGGCATTACCATAGTGGGAGGCCTACTGGTAAGCCAGTTGTTAACGCTATACACCACCCCGGCGGTGTATTTGCTGATCAGTAAAGTTAAACAGCGCTTAGCGCACCAGAGTGCTGCCCGTATTTAACCGCGCCAACATCGGTAACTGTCATAGTTTAATCAGCTGGTTACGCAACGTGACCAGTTGATCGCGCAGAGCCTGTATATCGCTCATGCCAACGCCGCACTGCAATGCTACGGTCTCATTTACCTGCAAGGCTTTGGCTTTTAACGCCCGGCCCTGTTCCGTTAAACGGATCTCCAACGTTCGCTCGCTATTGGGGTTACGGGCACGGATCAGCAAACCCATCTCCTGCATCCGTTTTAATACCGGTGTTAAGGCACCAGATTCAGTAAACAGCTTTTGCGCAATATCTTTAAGCGCCACGCCGTCTTTTTCCCATAAAATCAGCATCACCAGATATTGTGGGTAGGTGAGATCCAGTTTATCCAGCAATGGCTTGTACGATTTGGTCATCGCCAATGATGCCGAATAAAGCGCAAAGCAAAGCTGATTATCCAGCTTTAGCCTTTGCTCTGGCGAAATACATGCTAAATTTGCTGCGTCCGACATAGTAAGCCCCTGTTTTGCGCCGTGCTAACGGCATTAACTCTGCTACCTGCACAGGTAGTGAATCATGCCATTATAACGGCCAGCGGTCACCAGCCGTTAACGGTTATTGCACTAAGTGTCGGCAACAGTGGCAGCATTACACCAGCGTCAGCCGTACTTCCAGACCGTTGCGGGTAGCGTTTGAGTATGGGCAGACCTGATGAGCTTTAGTCACCAATTGCTGTGCTACCGTAGCATCGATACCAGGCAAGGCAATAAACAGTTCAACATCCAGGCCAAAACCTGTTTCAATCTGGCCAATGCCGACTTCGGCACGAACAGTAGCCTCGGTTGGCAGGGCCGTTTTTGCCTGGCTGGCAACAAACTTCAGTGCACTTAAAAAGCAGGCCGAATAACCAGCAGCAAATAATTGCTCCGGGTTAGTACCGGCAGCACCATTACCACCGAGCTCTTTTGGCATGCTCAGCTTCACATCCAGATTTGCATCGCTCGAAAGCGCGCGGCCATCACGGCCAGAAGTGCTGGTTACGTCAGCTTTATATAATACATTCATAGCATTCTCCATTACTGTGCAATAACTATTATCGCGATAATCATATGATTTAACAAAACCTGGTATTGGGTTGGCCACCGGCAAGTATCTGCTGCATGTAGCTTGCACATAATGTTATTGCAATAACTATTGTTGCGCAAGTTTAATTTGTTATAACGATACAACCTTGTAGAATAACGCCAATACCTAACCGGAAATAACTACATTATGAAATTAACCACCTTGCTCAGTGTTAGCACTCTGCTGCTGTCATCTACGCTACTGGCACAACCTGACGCGGTTATTATCGCCGGCCAGCTGCTGGATGTACGCAGCGGTAAGCTGCTGGCAAATCAGGCCATTTTAGTCGAGCAAGGCAGAGTACACAGCGTAGTGCCAGTCGCAAAACTCAGCACAGCAGAGCAACATTTAGCGCGCACAGATTTAACGGCTTATACCGTCATGCCCGGTTTAATTGATATGCACGTACACCTGACCGCCAATCCGACCGCGCACGGCTATCGTCGTCTGCAGCAAACGCCGGCCCGGCAGGCGCTGTTTGGCGCTACTGCAGCGACAGCAACACTCAACGCCGGCTTTACCACAGTGCGCAACCTGGGTGCTGGCGGTTTTGCTGATGTCGACCTGCGCAATGCCATTAACGACGGCGAAATAGCCGGCCCCAGAATGCGGGTATCCGGTCCCAGCTTGTGCATGACAGGCGGCCATTGCGACAACAACTTACTGCCACATATTTATCAGGCCAGTGCCGACGGGGTCGCCAATGGTGCCGATGCTATCCGCGCCAAAGTGCGCAGCAATATGAAATACGGTGCCGACGTGATTAAATTCACTGCCACCGGCGGCGTGTTGTCGCGCAATACCGATGTCAACGCCAGCCAATACAGCCTGGCAGAAATGCAGGCGTTAGTCGCCGAAGCCCACGACCGTGGTGCCATCGTTGCCGCCCATGCCCATGGCTTACGTGGTATTAAACGGGCGCTGCAAGCCGGCGTAGATTCTATCGAACACGCCAGCTTTATTGACGACGAAGCCATCAAGCTGGCCAAACGCCAGGGCACTTATCTGGTAATGGACATTTATGTCAGTGACTATATTTTGCAGCAAGGCGAAGCGGCCGGTATTTTGCCGGAGTCACTGGCAAAAGAGCGTACTGTTGGCCAACTGCAACGGCAGAACTTTAGCAAAGCGGTAAAAGCCGGGGTAAAGCTGGCCTATGGTACGGACGCCGGCGTTTATACTCATGGTCTGAACGCGCTGCAATTGGAGTACATGGTGCAATGGGGTATGACACCGCTGCAGGCAATTCAAAGCGCCAGCATTAATGCAGCTGAGTTGCTGAACTGGCGCAACGCAGCTGGCCAGTTGAATGTTGGCGTACTTGAACCCGGTGCCTACGCTGATATAGTCGCGGTAAAGGGAAATCCATTAGAGCAGATAAGTTTGCTGCAAAATATTCCGTTGATTATTAAAGGCGGCCAACTGGTAAAAATGGCCAACTAAATCTGATTAGATAACGACCTTGCCGCTATTAGTCTTACAGTGAGAACATAATGATCGCCAGACTGGTATTTTTTGCGCTACTGCTGTTAGGTAGCTATTTGCTGCTGTCAGCCTGGTTCGACGCCAAGCGGCCGTTACCGCAATTGCTGCAACAAACCGCAGTTAGCGCCCTGCAGCAACAACTTTGCCAAACGCCAGTGCTGTGGCGCATTGGCCAGTTAGACCCGGCGTTTGACTTATCCGCAGATCAAGCCGAACAGGCAGCGCACAATGCTGCAGCACAGTGGAACAAAGCCTTTGCACAGGAGCTGTTTCGTTACGATAGCCTGGACGGTTTCCCGATTAATTTTCAATACGATCAGCGCCAGCAACAGATGCTGCAACAGGCTTTGCTCGAGCGGAATATACAGCGCTACGACAGCACTATAGACCGGCGTGCCACCACCCTGGCGCAGCAAAGCGCACAGCTGCAACAGCGTCAGCATGAGTTTGAGCAACAAAACCAACAGCTTGCTGCAGACATTGCGGCGTTTGAGCAGCAAGCAGCCAACGCAAACCAGCGTAATATTGCTGCCCTACAGCAGCAACAACAGCTGTTACAGCAACGCCAGCAGCAGTTACAGCAACAGGCAGAGCAATTAAACGAGCAGCAGGCACAACTGCAGCGCGAGCAACGCTACCTCAACGACACCGTCGCAGACCGCAATGCACTGCTGCCGCAACAGCAACCACTGGCTGCCGCTGAAGTAGGCCTGATGGAAATAACCAGCGGCCAGCGCCGCATGACCATATTCGCCTACAGCAACCCCGCAGCCTTACAACTGACCATAGCGCATGAATTTGGCCACGCCTTAGGCCTGGGCCACACAGACAGCAGCAGTTCGTTAATGCATTACGCCCTCAACCCACAACAAAAAGGCCTGACCGCAGACGATATTGCCGCACTTAAACAGCAGTGCGGGTTTTAAGCTGGCAAAATTTGCGCAAATAAGCCGCGCTCCGCTTAACCATTAATAGGGTGCGTCCCTAATAAACTATAGGGTGCGTCCCTAATAAACTTTGGGGCGTCGCCGGTACATTAACCGCCAGCCGGTTAGCGCTTGGCGGTAACGACGCCTGGAACCTTGCAGGGGGCTATCATCATGCCAGCCCGCATCGAATGGAAGGTTTTTGCATTTATAACGATATTGGCATTAGTTACCAGCAGCTTATCGCCAGTGGCGAGTTAACAGCAGCTGACAAAATACTGATTATCGATATCGACGCCCACCATGGTAACGGCAATGCCCGTACCTTTCACGAAAATAAAAACGTCACTTTGCTTGATGTGTACAACGCCGATATTTACCCCAACGACCCGGTAAGCCGGCGCAGAGTTGATATCGCCTTACCACTGGCCAGCGGTACCGGCGGTGAGTTATATCTGAATAAACTTGGTGCGGCATTGGAGCAGCTAAGCAACGGCTATAAACTCGCCTTTGTGATAGCCGGTACAGATGTTCTGGCAACAGATCCGCTAGGTGGTTTAGCACTTAGCGTGGCCGACGTAGCGCAAAGCCATAAGCTGGTGTACCAGCGCTTAAAAGCGCTGCATATTCCAACGGTATTTTTAGGTGGCGGCGGTTATGGCAAAGAGAGCGCAGCTGCGATAGCGGCAGGGATTAAAGCGGTGTCGGCGATGGGCTCGTGACTTTGGTATTCAGAGACAGGTTCTGTATCTACACTTCAGTAAGTCGTAAACAACAAAGCCAGCATTTCGCTGGCTTTTTTATTGTAATAGCAACTTATTACACCAGCAGTTGCTGGCGCAGGTAGTCGTACAAGCGACGTTCTTTCTGTGCTTCTTCACCGTCGCTTTGCATAATCTGCCGGGCGGTATCCAACGCTTTTTTCTTGTCGAACATCAGGGCGTCTTTTAAGCCGGCCAGATAGGCCTCTACTTTATCGGCACGAATGGCGTCGCGCACTTCAGCTACCGCCTGGCTTTGCACTGCCGTAATGCTGTTTGCGCCTTCCCAAGCCAGGTCATCCGCAATCAGATCGACCAGCTCCTGCTCGTTCAGGCGGATTTTGCCGTCTGTGCGGTACATCAGCACCGCCAGTTTTAGCAGCGCTTCATTAAATAGTTGTTGTGTTACCATATATCACTCCTTTACTGCCTTATTTGGCTTTAGGCTGCGCCACTTTTAAAATCTCGGTTAAACCGGCAACCGCGCCACCGATATTGGCCAGTTCGGCCGGCACTATCATGGTGTTGTTGGTTTTGGCCAGATTGCCAAATTCTTTGACGTATTGCTCGGCTACACGCAGGCTTACTGCTTCTGAACCACCCGGGTGATTGATGGCTTCAGCTATCTGGCGAATACCTTCAGCGGTGGCGATAGCGATAAGCTCAATTTCACGGGCGCGGCCTTCGGCTTCGTTAATCTGCCGCATCTTGTCGCCTTCAGACAGGTTAATGACTTCCTGCTTCTGGCCTTCGGATACGTTAATCATCGCCTGGCGCTCACCTTCAGATTTGGCAATGGCAGCACGGCGCTCACGTTCAGCGCGCATTTGTTGCTCTAACGCATCTTTAATGCTGATCGGCAGTTCGATGTCGGCAATTTCATAGCGCAATACCTTTACACCCCAGGGCGCTGCAGCTTCGTCCAGCGCTTTTACCACTTCTTCGTTAATTTTGGCACGCTCTTCAAAGGTTTTGTCTAAGTCGGTTTGGCCGATAACAGAGCGCATAGTGGTTTGTGCCAACTGCGCCGAAGCATAGCGGTAATCGTTAATACCATAGCTGGCTTTATGCGGGTCAATTACTTGCAGGTATAAGATACCGTCGATACCCACCTGAATATTGTCTCGGGTAACACAGGTTTGCCGCTGCACGTCGATCACTTCTTCTTTTAAGCTGTGCATGTACGCCACTTTGTCGACAAAGGGGATCAGAATATGAAAACCAGAATCCAAAGTACGCGAGTACTTACCCAGACGTTCGACCACAAAATTACTTTTCTGCGGCACCACGCGGGCACTTTTTGCAATGGTAATAACAACAGCCAGCGCGAAGCCGGCCATTAAAATAGTATTGATATCGATTGTTTCCACCAGATTTACTCCTTAAACAGATGGTTAGCTATGAAATTAGTCAGATTTGGCGGCAGACACCACCAGCTTGATTCCGTGGTTCGCAACTACAAAGGCGACATCACCGGCTTTTAAGTCATCAGTTGATTCTGCATCCCACTGTACGCCGTTTAACACCACACGGCCGGCGCCCTGTTGAAAATCACTGTGTACCGTAACGCGGCGGCCTATGTCATCGGCCAGCCGTGAGGGCTGCTCGTGGCTGTCGGCAGTGTAACCGACAAACCAGCGTTTAAACTGGCCGCGCACAACCAGTAACAGCCCCAGTGACAACACACCAAACAACATAAACTGCGTGCTATAGCTTTCTATCAGACCAAAGTGTAACAACAGGCCAACAACAATAGCGGCAATACCAAAGAATACCGCCACAATACTGGTGGCCAGCAGCTCAGTCAGTATTAACACTATACCAACAATAATCCATAAGGTTGCTATATCCACTTACGTTACTCCTTAACACTTGATAAGCTGCACATTAACTTAAGCCATACAAAGTGGTCAATCAGTTCCGCCAAGGTTGTAAAAACAGTTTTTCATCAGGAAATAATAATGAAGTTAGCTATAAAAATTTTATTCGGCATCGCTTTAATCGCGGCACTAAATATATTATTTTTCACGCCGATGAGTATAAATCGGGCTATGCCGATGCTGCTTAATCAAACTGCGGATAGCAAGTTACAGCGGGAACTGTGTCAAACACCCGTGTTATGGCGCATTGGTGAGCTAGACCCCAGCTTCGGTTTAACACCGGAGCAGGCCGAGCAAACGGCTCACGATGCGGCACAATTATGGAATAAAGCCTTTAACGCTGAGTTATTTCGTTATGACAGCCTGGATGGTTTTCCAATCAATTTTCGCTATGACAGCCAACAGCAGCAGTTACTGCAACAAGCATTGCAAAAAAGCCGGCAGTATCAAACCAGCAACCGTCTCGATATTCGTGACGAAACCCTGCAACAACAGCAAAGCCGTCTGAATCAGCGCTCAACGACTTACCAAAACGATAAAGCACAGTTGGATCGCGATATGGCAGCGCTACAAATACGAAGCAGAGATTCCGGTACCTGGGGCAGCGAGGCCTATCAGCAACAGCAGGCGTCACTGCAACAAAGACAACAACGCCTTGAATACGAAGGCGATGCAATAAGACAGCAGTATGATCAATTATCAAGGGAAAGAGACTACCGCAACAGTATGAGTAATGACAGGAACATCCGTCAGCCAAAACCAGACAGTGCGCCATCAATAGAATTTGGTGAAATGCAGATAACAGATGGCAAACGCACTATGACCATATTCGCCTACAAGACTGACGCAGCCCTGACACAGAGTATTGCCCACCAGTTTGGCCATGCGCTGGGGCTTGGCCACAATGGCAACAATGCATCCATTATGTCTGACATCTTTAACCCGGCTAATACAGAGCTTAGCCGCTCAGATATCAGCTCGCTGAACCAACAGTGCAACTTTTAAGCAATATCAAACAGTTTTTGCTCCAGTGTCTGGCCTTGTGTCAGGCTGCGGTAACGCCAGCCGTTCGCCGCCAGGCATTGCAGCAAACTGATATCAAAGCTGTCTGCCAGATCACGCTGCACCCGCAATACTAATTGTTTTTTCTGTGGTTGCTGCACGCTGATTAAACCAGGTAACCGCTTTATTGCCTGCAGTAAGGTGTCGCTGCTTTCCTGCTCCAGTTGTAAGGTCAGGTAATGGGGCGCATCAGACTGCACAGCCGTTGTCTCGCTGGCCTGCAACTGGCCTTTATCCAGATAGAGCACCTTGTTGCACAATTGCTCCAGCTCAAAAATATTGTGTGAGCTGATTAAAAAGCTAACCTGGCCGCTAAGCTGGCTGATCAACTGCCGGATGGCCAATGCATTGGCCGGGTCCAGCCCCGCGGTGGGTTCATCTAACAGTACCAGCTCAGGCTGGCCGATAAAAGCTTGGGCGATAGCCGCACGTTTACGCATGCCATGGCTTAAAGCCGCGGCTTTTTGCCCGGCTTCGCCAGCAAGCCCCACCAGGGTTAGCACCCGTGTAGTCTCGGCTATCGCGGCCTTAACAGCTAACCCCTGCAGGCGGCCATAAAACTGCAACTGCTCACCAATACTAAAACCCGGGTCAAACTGTGCATCCTGCGGCAGTGCGCTGATCCGGCCAAACAGTTCACTGCTACCGGCTTTGTGGCCCAGCAGTTGGGCCTGGCCACTGTCGGCACGCAGATAACCACATAAAATACTAAATAAGGTGGTTTTGCCGGCGCCATTAGGGCCAATTAATGCGGCGGTGTCGCCGTGCTGCAATTCAAAACTAACCTGTTGCAACGCGGTTTTGCTGCCGAAATGTTTACTCAGGCCATCACAGCTAATTAATGCACTCATAAGGATCTCCGGTTAACGGTTATCGTTGCCAGCGTCAGCAACACCAGGCTTTGCCCCAGCGGCAATGCGGCATGCTGTAATGTTTGCCAGCCATGCAGCGGTAACAGTTGGATCACTTGCGTGCCGGGCAGGTAACCGAGTAAAAACAGAAAATCCGGAAAGTAAAAAATAAACCAGCTTAGCAAACCAAAGCACAGGCCAATACTGACAATTGCCAGGCTAACGGCTAATTTGGCCGTGCGCACTAAGGCAGAAAATACGCTCATCAGGGCGGTAAATGGCAGTAGCACCAGCAACAGGTTAACAAAGATCACTGCCGCAGCATTCCACATTTGCAGCGACAGGCCTTCTGCTCGCCAGGCCGATAACAGCAGAGTTGCCAGCAGCGTAAACACAACCAGGCTGGCTTGCACCAGCATCTGGCCGGCAAAGCGACCCAGCACTATGCTGCTGCGGCTGCTGCGCAAGCTTAAAAAACGCAGGGTGCCGCGCTCTAAATCGCTGCATAATTGGTTAGCGGTAAAAAACAGACTAAACAGCGGTAACAATAACAAGCTAAACAACCAGTACACTGCCAGCTCTGGCGCCGGCCAATTGCTCAGTTGCTGCAAGCCGGCGTTGCCAAACAAGCTGCTTATCATGTTAACGAAACCACGAGAAGCAATTAAATCTGCCGCTGGCACGATGGCGTAACGAAATAATAGTGCCCAAATCACCACGGTGGCGGCCAGTGTCATCAAACCGGGGCGGGTTTGCCATAACCGGCGTAATTCAAAGCCGGCATACAACTGGCAATGTTGCAGTAGCAGTAACGGATTAGACATAGCAGCTTCCTGTGCAAAGTAGAAATAACGATTAACAACATACATGAAGCAGTATTAGTGCCAGTTATTATTTATTTAAAATCATAAAGTTAAAAATAAATCACAGCATTTAATATAAACCATTAAACGAAAAAGTCGTTAATTTAACCATTTCGCACTGCTGCGCTAATATCCCACAGCAGCGCGTTAGCGACGTTATTGGGCGGCAGTAATTTTAATTTCAACTTTCCAGTGTGGGTCAGCCAGCTTAGCCTCTACCGTGGCGCGGGCAGGCGCATGGCCGGGTGCAACCCAGTTATCCCAGGCTAAGTTCATTGCAGCATAATCGGCCATATCAGCCAGATAAATGGTGGCGTCAACCAGCTTGGTTTTATCACTGCCGCACTGTGCCAACAAGGCATCAACTTGGGCCAACACATCTTCGGTTTGTAAGGTTGCATCGGTGCTGTGGGTGTCCGGCACCATGCCGGCACAAAAAATTAAGCCGTTAACAATCACCGCTTCAGAATAGCGGCTGGCAGGTAAAATACGTTGTATGGTCATGCGTTACTCCTCAGATTAGTTACTACAGGCTAACCTGAACTAATGCCACTGACCAGTCGGAGCAGTGCGTCCCTGTCAGGCCGTTTGCGTAAAAGCCTGCAATAGCACAGCAAGCTGCGGATGCAGCAGTTCGCGTTGAGTAGTGATGATATAAAAATTCTCATACACCTGCGGCAATGCCAGGTACTTTTGCAACCGACCACTTTTTAGCTCGTCTTTCACCACAACCTCGGGCATAACGCTAAGCGCACCGCTGTCACGCGCCAACAAACGTAACATTGCCATATCGTCGGCCTCCGCCACTACGTCCGGCCGTAGCTGATACTGCGCGGCCAATGCATCAAAAGCAGTGCGGATTGGACTTTGTACCGGCGGCAATACCCAGCGCTGCTGTTGATAGGCAGCTAAATTATGGTTAAGCGCCTTACCCGGTGGACCAATCACAGCCACCGGCTGGCGGGCCAGCAGGCGGCATTGCCATAGTTGGCTGTCGTTACCCTGTACCGCAATGTTACTCAATACCAGATCCAGCTGGTGCTGAGCCAGGGCATTAAGTAACGTAGTCTGGTTCATCGACACCAGGCTGTAACGGCTGTCAGCTGTGGCCAACAAAGGCGTGATAAAGCTTTCAATAAAATTTCGCGACATGGTGGCCAGGGTACCAATGCGTATCGGGCTGCTTTGTGGCTGTATGCCTTTTAGCAGCAACTGTTCCAACTCAGCACCTCTGCTGAAGATATCTTCAGCATATTTTAATGTCTGATAGCCACTGTCGGTCAGGACCAGTTTTCGGCCCTGGCGTGAAAACAGCTGCACCTGCATGCTGTGTTCAAATTGCTTAATTTGCGCCGACAAAGCCGACTGCGAAATATGCAGCCGCCGTGCGGTTTCGGTCAGGTTGCCGCCTTTGGCGACCTGCCAGAAATAATATAGATGGTGGTAATTAAGCCGGTTCATAGCTTTGTTAAATAGCCCTGTTAAATAATTCTATTAAAGCGAACGTTTATTCATTTATTATGTATTTTACTTATACTAGTGTGCTGCGCACAATAGCGCCAGTTTATTCTGGCTCTGGGTGCACTATGCAAATGTTGTTCACTATTAACTCTTTTAAGCTGGTATTGCTGGCGCTGGTGGCATTATTAGCGGTGGTGATCTGGCGCTATAGCGCAACGGCGTTAGCCGGCGAAACTGATAAGACCCGTTTTATGCGCGCACTGGCCGCAACGCTTGCGGCGGTGGTGTTTACACTGTTGAGTAACCATTTGCTATTGTTTTGGCTGGGTTGGGTGGGTATTAGCCTGGCACTGCAACAATTGCTGCTGTTTTACCCGGAACGACCAAGGGCGCAGTTGGCAGCGCATAAAAAAGCCCTCAGCTCCCGTTTGAGTGAAATGTTACTGGCGCTAGCTTTTGCACTGCTGTACCTGCAATTTGATACCGCCAGCATCAGCCAAATAAACTTGCTGCTAAGCACAGCAGATGCGGCCAACCCCATTCTGCACAGTGCTGCGGTATTGCTGGTGCTGGTGGCACTGCTTAAGTGTGCTCAGTTGCCGATGCATGGCTGGCTGATCCAGGTAGTGGAGGCGCCAACCCCGGTATCAGCATTATTACATGCCGGCATTATTAACTTAGGCGGCATTTTGTTGCTGTTGTTTGCGCCGCTACTGGGCTACAGCGCTATCGCCAGCAGCATACTGCTCATAACAGCACTGATTAGCACGATACTGGCTGCTCTAATTATGAGCACTCGGATCAGTATCAAAGTGCGGCTGGCCTGGTCTACCGTGGCGCAAATGGGTCTGATGCTGGTAGAAATTGCACTTGGCCTCTATACGCTGGCACTGCTGCACCTGTTGGCACACTCCTGTTACAAAGCGTACGCCTTTTTGCACAGCGGTAATGCGGTGAATCACTACCTGGCGGCGCAATTGGCAGGACAAGCCCAGCCGAGTGCCTGGCACTGGCTGTTGTCGCTATTACTAGCGACAGGCTTGCTATGGCTGACACAACTGTTGTTGCCGCTATCTAGTTTAAGCAGTGCCGTACTGTTGGTACTGGCGATAACTGTTTTATTGGCCCCGGCGTTAAATGTGGCGGATAACAAGCGCATACCGAGGTTGCTGTTGGCTCTGGGTTACGCAATCGGTTTATTGGCGCTGTATTTTAGCCTGAAAACCCTGTTACAGCCGGTTATGCCGACGCCGCATAGCGTCACGCTGGCCGCTGATGCGCTAAGCAGTATTGCTTTTAGCGGCTTATTTATCGTCGCGCTGCTATTGCGTTATCAAAGCCACCATAAAACGATGAATAAGGTATTTATCTGGCTGAATGCCGGCGGTTATCTGGATGAATGGGCGACACGCATTACGTTAAAAATATGGCCTTACAGCAGCAGACAACTGTCTGAGGAGCAGAAATTAGCAGCATTGCAGGAGTTAAAATGAGCGCAGTAACCAGCAGCATACCGATGTCTGACGCCAACATGATGGCACTGATTAAGTACGCATCCAGCCAGATCGCACCGCAGTGGCCACTGGATCAGCTTATTGCCGTTAACCCCTGGTGGCCGAAGCGGCAACAACTGTTTTCTGCGGTGTGCGCAGAGCAACAGTTACTGGCCGGTACTGACTGCCTGATGAGTGCCCAGTGGTACCTGACACAATACCCACACCAGATCACGGCGCAGCATCTACGCCAGGCATTAGTCGAAGCACAACTGGCCATCAGCGTAGATGAGGCTGTTGCGGCGTTGTCCAAGCCGGTTAAAGCTGGCCATTGGCAGCGTTTAACCGAACACCTCTGTGGCGCCGGCCGGCATAATAAGCTGCCATGGCAGGAGCTTATTGTGCAGCAACTTAGCCAGTTTTTAGCGTTGTACCATCAATATCCGGAGCGTTTTAGCGTTGAGGCAGATAGCAAGGATCATGCTTATCACAGCTGGCTTAGTGTGGTAAGGCAAGACAAAGGGCTACAGGTGCTAACCGGTACTAAACTGACGCCGTTATTTGTTGCGCTGCCGGATCAGCCCGGCCAACTGCTGGCGCAAATGCAACCCTGGCTGGAAAGCTGGTGCGCAGATGAGCAAAGCCTGCTTGCCTACTTTGAAGCCTTGTTACAAAGCCTGTCCGGCTGGGCTGGCTGGCAAGCCTGGCTCGATTGGCAGCAGCAGTTGCAAGGCAACAGCGACAATGATGCGGTATGTCAGCTGTTATATATGCTGCTGGGTTGGGATTGGGTGTTATGGCAGCACAGTCAGCAGCAAAATGCTCAACACAGTACGTTGCTTCCAGCGCTGCAACTACAAGCCCGACAATATAATGTGGCCTTGATCCAGGCACAGAAGCAATTGGCAGTGCGTCAGGTATGGCAGCGCGCATTAGAGTTAAGTGTGCAGCAGCCACTGCTGAACCAGCTGCAGCAACAACAGCTTAAGCTTAACGCTACATCACGTGTCCGCCCTGCTGTGCAAGCCGCGTTTTGTATAGATGTGCGCTCAGAGCCGATGCGCCGCGCACTGGAGCAGCAACACTGTGATATTCAAACGCTTGGTTTTGCGGGCTTTTTTGGTTTACCCATCGCCTACAAAGCGGCTGATGGCCCGTTGCAGCGGCCACAGCTACCCGGCTTGCTGGCACCGGCTCTAACCGTGACGCAAGTAAAGCCGGATAGCGCACCGTTATCGCGCCAGCCTAACCTCGGCTGGAAACAAAGCTTCGATCTGGCGTCGTCCAGTTTAGGCATGGTAGAAGCTGCAGGCCCGACAAAACTGCTAAGCCTGATTAAGCGCGCGTTTTTGCGCCCTGCAGCACCACACGCGCTGAATAAACTGCTGGATGATAGCCGCTGGCAGCTGCTTAACGGCCAACAAGCGCTAACGGACGCTGAACAAGCATCGCTAGCGGCGGCGATACTGACGGCAATGGGTTTAGCCACGAATTTGGCGCCGGTGGTGCTGTTGTTTGGTCATGGCAGCAACAGCTGTAATAACCCGCATGCGGCGGCACTGGACTGTGGCGCCTGTGGCGGCCAAACCGGTGAGGTAAATGTAAAGGTGCTGGCGCAAATGCTTAATGATGACGCAGTCAGGCAGCAGTTGAGTACGAATCATGGCATCGCTATAGCACCCGATACGCGATTTTATGCCGGCATGCACCACACCACAACAGATGAGCTGCAGGTTTATCAAACGCCCGCACAAGCCGATTGGCTAAGCTGGTTAACCGCAGCAGGCACTCAGGCGCGCCAGCAGCGAGCGACACAATTTGGGCAAACGTCCCAAACAGACAGCGCATTAGCGCGATTTTTTAAGCTACGCAGTAACGACTGGGCACAACTGCGGCCGGAATGGGGCCTGGCCAACAATGCCGCCTTTATTGTGGCGCCGCGCCAACTGACAAAAGAGCTGGATTTAAAAGGCCGGGCGTTTTTGCATGACTACGATGCCAGCAAAGATACTGATTTTAGTTTGTTGCATACTATTATGACCGCGCCTATGGTCGTGACGAACTGGATTAACCTGCAATACTATGCCTCTGTGGTGGCACCGGATAAATACGGTTGCGGCAATAAACTGCTGCACAATGTGGTGGCAGGCCATATCGGCGTATTTGAAGGCAACGGCGGAGATTTACGTACCGGCCTGGCCTGGCAGTCGGTGCATGACGGTATAAAGTTAATGCATCAGCCGGTGCGCTTAAGCGTGGTTATTGCCGCACCGCGTGAGGCTATTGCCGGCGTGATTAGTCGCTCAGCCGATGTCGCGGCACTGGTAAATAATCACTGGCTGTATCTGTATCAGCTTGCGGACGATGGCAGTGTTCACCAGTGGCAACAACACAGCTGGCAGCCGGTGACCTTATGACATTAAAGGCGGCAATACTTACCCAACATGACAAAGCGCGACTGATTGCGCCGGTATTAAGCAGGCTTGGCTGGCACCTTACTGAGCTAAGCAGTTTTGACACCGATGCCCTGGGTAGCTTTTCCGGTGAGCGGCCAAGGTTTATGTCGCCGTATGAATGCGCTTTGCGCAAGGCGGCAATAGCTGCAGAGCTGTCCGGTGCCGACATCGGCATCGGCAGCGAAGGCAGTTTTTCGCCAGGGCCTTACGGCTTGGGCACCTTTAACCTTGAACTGCTGTGCTGCGTTAATGTGGCAGCAGGTTGGGCAGTAACTGGCCGCTTTTACGGGCCGTCGCTGGCGCAGCAGTGGCAGATCAGCACTGCAGAGCAGTTACAACAAGCACTGGAAAAAGTAGCCGCAGGGCAGTTTTTGTTACTGCAGCAAGGCAGCGTTATTGTTAAAGGCTTAAATCATGCAGAGGCGCAGCAACAGGCATTACGCTTGCTGGCAAAGGGCGACATTAGCCTCAGCTATGATTTACGTGCGCATTTAAGCCCTGAGCGGCAAAGCCATATTATTAAGGCCGCTGATGACCTGTGGCAGCGCTTAAATAGTCTATGTCCGGCTTGTCATACCCCGGGATTCTGGCCAGATAAAGCCGTGCCGGGTTTACCTTGTGAAGCCTGTGGCAGTGCCACTGGTTTAACACTACAAAAACAGGCCAGTTGCCAACGTTGTCAGCACAGCATGGTGCATAACGTTGCCCAGCGCTATGCCGACCCACAATATTGCCCGGAGTGTAACCCATGAAAACATTAATGTTACACGCAGATAATGCTACAGATGTGGCGCTGTGTGGTGACTTGCTCAAACAAGGTAAGCTGGTAGCTATACCAACAGAAACGGTTTATGGCCTGGCGGCGGATGCCACCAACCCTGATGCTGTCAGTGCCATTTTTTCTGCCAAGGGCCGCCCGACGAACCACCCGCTAATTGTGCATTTACATGACAAAACAGCGATGAACGATTGGGCAACTAAAGTTAACACCGCCGCCTATGCATTGGCAGAGGCATTCTGGCCCGGCCCGCTAACGCTATTGCTACACAAAGCCGGGCATGTTAACCCGGTAGTCACCGGCGGTTTAAATACTGTGGGTTTGCGTATGCCTTCACATCCGGTGCTGCTTAATATACTGCAACAGCAGCAGCTGGCTGTGGCTGCCCCCTCAGCCAACCTTTATAAAAAACTTAGCCCAACCTCTGCAGAACATGTGATGACGGGGCTACAAGGTAAGGTAAGCGCGGTATTAGACGGTGGAGACTGCCAGTTTGGTGTCGAGTCGACCATCATTGATTTGACGCAAACCATACCCACTATAGTCCGCGCTGGCCCTATTAGCGCGGCACAAATAGAAGCCGTGCTGGGCCGGCCGGTAGCCCAGCCCCGCCAGCATAATGTGGCGGTACCGGGCAATGTTAGTGCGCATTATCAGCCTGAAAAACCACTGTTGTGTTTTAGCCGTGAAGAATTGTTGTTGCATTTACCTCAGCTGCAACAACCTATAGCATTACTGCACTACAGTGATGTTATCGACAGCGCTAAGGTGACAAAATTAACCATGCCAACACTGGCTACTGCATTTGCCAGAGCGCTTTATCAAAGCTTGTTTGATGCAGACAAATTACCGGTAAGCGCTATTTGGTGCGAACTGCCGCCCGATACAGACGAGTGGCGTGCAGTAAATGACCGGCTAAGCCGTGCCAGCAGTAACCGGGGTTGACCAATTAAACACAAAAAAGACGCGCTGTAAGGATGAGAGCAGCGCGCCAAAGTCGTGGTTGGGATCGAACATTAAACGTGGCTAACTTAAGCTATTGTTAGTTAAACAGATAAAAGGCGGTGGTCTTATTGTGACCTACGTCAATTAAGTCGTACTGTTGCATTTGTGGCAACAATTGCTGAATTTGCGTTTCCAGTGCATCCAGTTGCTGCAGGTTGGCGCACATAGCGCCACCGCGCTGTTCCAGTAGTTGAGATTTATCTTTCATGCGCCGCTCCAAGTCGGTGCCAAAGCGCTCCATCCGCTCGCCAAAGGCCTGCATGCGCTGCTCAAAAGTTCCTTCACCGCTGGCCATCGCTTTGCCGATAATGGTAAAAATACTGCTCATCGACTGCGTTACTGCGTGCTCTATTGCCTGTTCAAATTCAGGGCCGAAGGCCTTGTCAATGTTGTCAAAGCGGCTGCCGTAAATGTAGATGTTATCGCCATCACGATTAACCACACCGGCAGCTGTAGTGCGAATGTTGTCCAGCGCAGTTTGCAGTGCAGGATGCTTATCCAGCGTCTCACCGGTCAATTCGGTCAGTACTGAGTTGACAGCATCGGCTGCCAATACCAGCGCATCTTCAACCAGACTTACCGTTTCTAATGTTTGTGTACGAATGCCGGCGTGATACTCGCGCAGCAAAGCGCGGGTGTTGCTATCAGTTTTTACGGCTTTGCCTTCCAGCCACAGCTCGCCGTTGTCGTTGATGCGCCACAACTCAGTGCCAGCATCTTGCATGCTGACCTGAGCACTGCTAATAGCCAGATCTTTATCAAAGTTAACATTGCAGCTGCTGTTGTCATGTGCCATAACGGCACTGCTTAAACTGGTTAACATAAAACCGCCGGCAATAAGTAAGTTTTTCATTTTGGTTATCCTTCTGGCCTTTAGCCGTTATTGATTACGCCATAGCTATTACAAAGTTGATGCCAAAATTTAAGTCTATGTTATTTATCAAAAAATTTAAATTCTGGCGTTAAATATTTTCCCGAGATTAGTGCTTTTCACTATTTTTTGGTCTATTTATTAGCGCGGTGGTATAGCAAAGCGGTAGTTTTTAATTACTTATTGGAATAAAGAAGAGAGATCCATTCTTTTACCGATATACATATAGACGGCTAAAATGCCTGCAATTATCGTGTGCAGGGTGTTTTATGCTTTTATCTTCGTTAGTGGCGCAGGCCAGTCCGTTGTCCGAGCAGCAGGTTAGCCAGTTGCAGGGTTTAGTCAGTCAGTTAAACCCTATTCAGCAAGCTTGGGTTAGCGGTTATCTGGCAGCCAGTGCTCAGCTTGCCGGGCAATTAGCCGGACAGCTGCCCGGACAGGCAGCTGCTGCGCAGGCCACTGCCAGCGCCAGCCTGACCATTTTATTCGGCTCGCAAACCGGCAATGCACGCCATGTCGCCGAGGCCTTAGCAAAACAAGCAAAAGCTAAAGGTATCGTTGCCAATGTTATTGATATGGCTGAATATAAAACCACTCAGCTGAAGAATGAGCAATATTTGGTTATTGTTACCTCTACCTATGGTGAAGGCGAACCGCCGGAAAACGCCATTGGCCTGCATAACTTTTTATTCAGCAAAAAAGCGCCTAAGCTGCCGGGGTTAAAATATGCGGTGCTGGGCCTGGGTGATACCAGCTACGAGTTTTTCTGCAAAACTGCGCAAGACTTTGATCAGCGCTTAGCGGAGTTGGGTGCTACTTCCGTGTTGTCGCGCGTCGATTTAGATGTTGATTACCAGGCACAGGCCGACAGCTGGAGCAACGAGCTGGTTAGCAAGCTAGAACCGGAGCTTAACGCCTCTGCCACGCCGTCAGCGCAGGTTATTGCCTGGCCCCGCGTGGATTCGCCCGGCGCTGACATTACTTCAGGCAGTGTTAGCCAATACAGCAAGCAGCAACCCTTTGCGGCTGAGCTGTACACCAACCAAAAAATTACCGGCCGTGACTCCACTAAAGATGTGCGCCATATTGAAATTTCATTAGCCGACAGCGGTTTAACTTACCAGCCCGGCGATGCGCTGGGCGTGTATTTCCTTAACGACCCGGCGCTGGTGCGCGAGCTGCTGTTATTAACGGCGATAGCCCGCGATACACCGGTTACGCTGTCAGATGACAAACTGACTGTAGAGCAGGCACTGACCGAACAGTTGGAACTGACGCAGTCTTATCCGGCCTTTGTTGAGAAATACGCTGCTGCCACCAACAATGCGGCGTTAACTGCACTGGCAGCCGATAAAGCCGCGCTGCGCGCTTATATCAACGAGCGGCAAATTATTGATATTGTGCGTGATTATCCGGGTTTGCTCAGTGCGCAGCAGTTAGTTGATGCGCTGCGTAAGCAGCAACCACGGTTGTACTCTATTGCCTCAGCTCAGGCTGAGGTAGAAGACGAAGTGCATTTAACCGTGGGCGTGGTGCGCTACGACGCTTACGGCCAGCCGCATTTGGGCGGTGCCTCCGGCTTTTTAGCCGAACGTTTAGCTGAAGGCGATAAGGTAAAGGTATTTGTTGAGCAGAATAACAATTTCCGGTTACCGGCTAGCGATGACACGCCGGTGATTATGATTGGCCCGGGCACGGGTATAGCGCCGTTTCGCGCCTTTTTACAACAGCGTGATGCCAGCGGCGCCAGTGGTAAAAACTGGCTGTTTTTTGGTAATCCGCATTTTACCCAAGACTTTTTATACCAGCTGGAGCTGCAAAATTACCTTAAGCGCGGCCTGTTAACTAAGCTTGATGTCGCCTTTAGCCGCGATCAGGCGGCTAAAGTGTATGTGCAGGACAAACTACGCCAACATGGCAGCGAAGTATGGCAATGGCTGCAAGACGGCGCCCACTTGTATATTTGTGGTGACGCCAACCGTATGGCGAAAGATGTGCAACACGCTTTACTGGATATAGTGCAACAATATGGCGGTAAAACCGCTGAACAAGCGCAAGCTTACTTAGACGAATTACGTGTCGCAAAACGTTATCAGAAGGACGTGTATTAATGAGCCAGTATCCAATTAATCCAGATTTAGTGGCACCGGGTGCACTGTCTGATAACGAGCGCTTAAAAGCAGAAAGCGGGCATTTGCGCGGCACCATACAAAGCGACCTGAAAGATGAGATCACCGGTGGTTTTAACGGTGATAACTTTATGCTGATCCGCTTTCACGGCATGTATCAGCAGGACGACCGTGATATCCGCGCTGAACGCACTGCGCAAAAACTGGAACCGCTGCACAATGTCATGCTGCGCGCCCGGATGCCGGGCGGCATTATTACCCCGCAGCAGTGGTTAGCCATTGATAAATTTGCGACCGACAACACTATGTACGGCAGTATCCGCTTAACCACGCGGCAAACCTTTCAGTTTCACGGTGTGTTAAAACCGCATATTAAGCCGATGCACCAGTTTTTACACAGTATTGGCATTGATTCTATCGCCACCGCCGGCGACGTTAACCGCAACGTGCTGTGCACCTCTAACCCGGTAGAGTCTGAGTTACATCAACAAGCCTATGAATGGGCGGCGAAAATCAGCGAGCATTTACTGCCGAAAACCCGCGCCTATGCTGAAATTTGGCTGAATGAAGAAAAGGTGGAAACCACCGAAGTAGAGCCTATCCTCGGTGATAACTATCTGCCGCGCAAGTTTAAAACAGCGGTAGTTATTCCGCCGCACAACGACATTGACGTACACGCTAACGATTTAACCTTTGTTGCCGTAGCCGAACAGGGCCAGTTGGTAGGCTTTAACGTGCTGGTTGGCGGCGGTTTAGCCATGACCTTTGGCGATGACGCCACCTACCCGCGCATGGCCGACGATTTAGGCTACGTTGCACTGGAGCACACGTTAAAAGTGGCTGAGCATGTGGTAACAGTGCAGCGCGATTACGGCAATCGCTCAAACCGCAAAAATGCCAAAACCAAATACACCATTGACCGCATTGGCCTGGACGCCTTTCGTGCCGAAGTGGAAGCGCGCACCGGCGTGGCCTTTGCACCTGTGATGCCATACAGCTTTACCAGCCGCGGCGATCGTATCGGCTGGGTAGAAGGTATCGACGGCAAGCACCACCTCACACTGTTTATTGAAAACGGCCGCGTGCTGGATTTCCCGGGCAAGCCGCTGAAAACCGGTTTGGCGAAAATTGCCGCTGTGCACCAAGGTGACTTGCGTATGACCGCCAACCAAAACCTGATTATTGCCGGGGTGCCGGCAGCGCAAAAAGCCGAAATTGACGCTATTGCCCGCAGCCATGGTTTAATTGATGATGGCCACAGCGAACAGCGCAAAAATTCAATGGCTTGCGTGTCGTTCCCCACCTGCCCGCTTGCGATGGCTGAAGCCGAGCGCTATTTACCGGAATTGGTAACCAAGGTAGAAACCTTACTGGGCAAACACAGTGTTGCCGACGAGCATATCGTACTGCGGGTGACCGGCTGCCCGAACGGCTGTGGCCGCGCCATGCTGGCTGAGGTAGGCCTGGTAGGCCGAGGCCCGGGCAAATATAACCTGTATCTGGGCGGTAACCGTGAAGGTACCCGCATTCCGCGCCTGCTGCTGGATAACGTTGCTGAAGCCGACATTCTGGAGACGCTGGACGGCTTAATTGGCCGCTGGGCTACTGAGCGCAGCAACAGCAGTGAAGGCTTTGGTGATTTTGTGATAAGGGCCGGTGTAATAGCACCGGTAGTGGTGCCAAAAGATGACTTCCATAGCTAAGTCGCAACACACAGATTACCGCGCTATTTTGCAGCAGGATGCTGCAACGCAGCAAGCCTGGCTGGCTGACATTAACCACCTGCTTACGCCGCTAAGCGCGGCAGAGCGCGTGCGCTGGGCACTGGATAACCTGCCGCAAAATCCGATGCTCAGCTCCAGCTTCGGCATTCAGGCCGCGGTAATGCTGCATCTGGTAACGCAGCAACAGCAGGATATCCCGGTGGTATTAACCGATACCGGCTATTTGTTCCCTGAAACCTATCAGTTTATTGACCGGCTTACTGAGCAACTTAAACTCAACCTGAAAGTATACCGCGCTGAGCTAAGCCCGGCCTGGCAGGAAGCCCTCTTTGGCCAGCTGTGGCACAGTGCTGAGGGCATCAAACAATATAACCAACTGAATAAAGTTGAGCCGATGCAACGCGCACTGCAGGAACTGAATGTCGGCAGCTGGTTTACCGGGTTGCGCCGCAGCCAGAGCAGCAGCCGCGCCGATAAAGCTATAGTCGAGATTAGCCGTGGCGTGGTAAAAATTCAGCCAATTATCGACTGGAGTAATAAAGACGTGTTTTATTACTTAAAAGAACATGGCTTAAATTATCACCCGCTGTGGGAACAAGGTTATGTCTCGGTCGGCGACACCCACTCAACCCGCAAGCTGGAGCTGGGCATGAGCGAAGAAGATACCCGCTTTAACGGCTTTGGCCGCGAGTGCGGCCTGCATATGGACGGTGATGGTATCTAGTTAGGTCTAAAAAGAAAAAATCTATTTTCGCTTTTGCTCACTGTCTGCCATAGTTTGTGATGGCAGTGAAATCCTGACGCAGAGTGACGCTATGAAGATAATTGGCACCAGCATGATGATCGGCTGTTTATGTCTGGTGGCCTCTGTCATAGCAGAGCAACTTAATTTGTATACAGAACACTTCCCTCCCTACAGCTATATTGAGGCAGACAGCATCACCGGGCTTAATACCGAATTGGTGCGGCGTAGCTGTGAAAAAGCAGGGCTAACCTGCCAGTTTCAGCTGTATCCGTGGCTGCGTGCTTATGAAGCCGCCAGCAAAGATCCAAAAGGCGCTTTATATTCCACCTCACGCAATGCCTTACGCGAGCCACAGTTTAAATGGGTCGGACCGCTGGCCCACTCTAAAGCCAGTATGTACCGCTTAAAAAGCCGGCCTGAGATAAGCCCGGGTACACTGGACGATGCCAAACGCTATGTTATCGCTGTTGCCCGTGGTGACGTATATGAAATGTATTTACAAAGCAAGGGCTTTGAAAATGGTGTAAATCTGCTGGGTCTGGCGGCTAAATCAGATGCAGTAGCGCTGTTTTTACAGCACAAAGTTGATTTGCTGATAGCGTCTGAACTTATTCTGCCGGTTTGGTTGGCAAAATATCAGCAAAGCATTGATATTGTCGAGCCGGTGCTGGATTTATCGACAGTCGGTGCCAATTATCTGGCGTTAAACCCAGCGGTGCCCGATAGTATAGTGCTACAACTGCAACAGGCGCTGGATCAGCTATATGCCAGTGGCGAATTTCAGCAACTGAAAACGCATTATCTGCAAAACAACGCCAGCCATTAAGACTGGCCAGTTGAGAAACAAGCTAGCCGCCCCTATCTAAGACAAGGCTGCGTAAAGTCGATATCAATCGCAAAAATTGATTAAACCAATTTGTTTTATTCGTTTTGACTATCAGATGCAGCGCGTTAAACTGCATAGCGTTGAAACACGAACTGTTAATTAACCTAAGGAGCAAGACTATGTCTTCTATTATCAACACTAAAATCAAACCATTTAAAGCCACTGCTTTTCATCACGGTAAGTTCGTTCCTGTTTCTGACCAGGATTTAGCTGGCAAATGGTCTGTAGTGGTATTTTACCCAGCCGACTTCACTTTCGTATGTCCAACTGAACTGGGCGACCTGGCTGATTTCTACGCTAAGTTCCAGGAAATCGGTGTTGAAGTGTATTCAGTATCTACTGACACTCATTTCACGCACAAAGCCTGGCACGATGCGTCTGAAACCATCAAGAAAATCAACTACCCGATGATTGGCGACCCAACAGGTACTATCACACGTAACTTCGGTGTAATGATTGAAGAAGAAGGTTTAGCACTGCGCGGTACTTTCGTGATTAACCCTGAAGGCGAAATCAAAGTTGCTGAAATTCATGACCTGGGTATCGGCCGCTCTGCAGCAGAATTGTTCCGTAAAGTACAAGCTGCACAGTATGTAGCTAACCACGATGGCGAAGTATGTCCTGCTAAGTGGACGCCGGGTGAAGCAACGTTAGCACCATCTCTGGATCTGGTTGGTAAGATCTAAGTAGTGCAACAAGCTGCAGTTACTGCAGCGGGATCTGGTTACAGCCTGCGTTAAGAAGCTGTAGCTCAGCTTCCCTCTGCCAAACTCCGGTTTGGTATCCGGGCAGGCAACACCTGCCCGGCTTACCCCAAAACTGAATATTCACAGTCTGTTTTACAGGCTGACGCTTTGTGACGCTGATTTTTTATCGTCTTATTATTTACCCAGTTAATTTTCCGGGAGTTTTTATGTTAGATACTAACCTGAAGCAACAATTAAAAACCTATCTGCAGAACCTGAAAACGCAGGTTGAACTGGTGGTATCTCTAGACGATAGCGCCAAAGCTGCTGAAGTAAACGCCCTGGCAAGCGACATTGCCGAATTATCTGATTTAGTGTCATTGCGCCGCGATGACAATGCCCTGAGCCGTAAACCGGCCATGCTGGTGCGCTCAGTTGCCAACGACACCCACATTACCTTTGCCGGTGTGCCACTGGGCCACGAATTTACCTCACTGGTACTGGCGCTGCTGCATAGTGGAGGCCACCCAATTAAGGTAGAAGCCGACACCATTGAGCAAATCCGCCAGTTACAGGGTAGCTTCGCCTTTGAAACCTATGTGTCATTAAGCTGCCAAACCTGTCCGGAAGTCGTACAAGCGCTGAATATAATGTCAGCCATTAACCCGGGCATTACCAACGTGATGATCGACGGTGCCATGTTCCAACAAGAAGTGGCCGAAAAAAACATTATGGCGGTGCCATCAGTGTACTTAAACGGCGAACTGTTCTCACAAGGCGCCATTACGCTGGAAAAAATCATCCAAAAACTGGATGTAAATGCGGAAAAACGCCAGGCCGAAGCGCTGAAAAACAAAGCTGACTTTGATGTACTGGTAGTGGGCGGTGGCCCGGCCGGTGCTGCAGCGTCTATTTACGCCGCCCGTAAAGGCTTAAACACCGGTATCGTTGCCGAGCGTTTTGGTGGCCAGGTTGCCGATACCGTCGGCATTGAAAACTTTATTTCGGTGCAGTACACCGAAGGGCCAAAGCTGGTGAACAGCCTGGAAGCCCATGTACGTGAATATAATGTCGATATTATGAATAACCAGCGTGCTGTGGCGTTACGTAAAGACGGCAAGGTACAGCTGGAGCTGCAAAACGGCGCTGTGTTAAACAGCAAAACCGTGATTTTAAGCCCCGGAGCACGCTGGAGAGAAATGAACGTGCCAGGCGAGCAGGAATACCGCGGTAAAGGCGTAGCCTACTGCCCGCACTGTGACGGCCCGCTGTTTAAAGGCAAAAAAGTTGCGGTGATTGGTGGCGGTAACTCCGGCATTGAAGCGGCTATCGACTTAGCCGGTATTGTTGAGCACGTTACCGTACTTGAGTTTGCTGCCGAACTGCGCGCCGATGCGGTACTGGTGAAAAAAGCCAAATCGATGGGCAATATCACTATTATCACTGAAGCACAAAGTACCGAAGTTACCGGTGACGGCAGCAGAGTAAACGGCATTAACTACACCGACCGTAAAACCGGTGATAAGCATCATATTGAACTGGCCGGTATCTTTGTACAGATAGGCTTGGTGCCAAATACCGAATGGTTACGCGGTGCCGTGGAGCTATCGCCACGCGGTGAGATTATTGTTGACGAGCGCGGCCAAACCTCAGTGCCTGGCGTATTTGCTGCCGGTGACGCCACTACGGCGCCGTACAAGCAAATTATTATCGCTATGGGGTCAGGCGCCAATGCTGCGCTGGGTGCCTTTGACTATATGATCCGCAACTAAGCATGTAGTTGCTAAGCGCAAGTTACTAAACGTTTTTCGTTTCATCTCCACTCTCTGTTTTGCGGCAACTCCGGTTGCCGCTTTTTTTATGCCTGTCGTAGCGGATGATCCAGCGGCACGCCGAGTTTATCCAGCATCTGGCGGTTAACACTTTTTGGCCGCAGCGGCGGGATCACTAAGGTAGTGATTTGGTTTAGCCGGGCCTGCGCCAGCGCCGATATCGGGATCAGCTCAGCGCGGTGCTGCCAAATGGCTAAATCGGCGGCTTCGTACAAGATAACCTGATGTGTTGGCGGGTACCACTGCAGCAAATGCTGGCAGAGGATATCAATATAACCGCTGTCGCTTTCCAGCTTCGCTAAGCTAAAATCACCGGCTATCGCCACCTGCCATAAAATCAGATAGGCCGACACATCTACCGTGCGCTGGTAAAACAAAAACTGGCTGGCTTCAAACTGCTGGCAGCCTTCAGCTACAGGATCTATACCTAAATCGGCATACAGGCAGGCATCGGCAGCAATACCGGCCTGCATTTTTGCGTTATACCCCAGCGCCGTTAGCTGGCGGATCGCTTCATGCGGCGGCCAGCTGGCTACGCCCGGGTGGCCATAACAAGCCCACACCACATTCTGGCCAGCGGTTACTGCGGCAATTACGGCATCCAGCATCGCCTGATAACTCTGGCTACGCGGTTGGCCCGGCTGGTAAAACGGCTGCAAATCGACCAGCTTGGGGTTTATTTGCTGTAAAAAACCGGCCAGATAGTGGGTGTTGCTGTGAAAAAACACCACATCGGCCGCCGCCAGCTGATTACGCGCCAGCTCAGTTAACTGGCTGCCCAGCGTAATACCCAGGCCAATGCAGGTTAACTGACCCGATAACACCATTAGTGCGTTGAACGCGCTGGTGCATCAAAGAAAAAGTACGCTGTGGCCTGCTGGGTGGCGCCAGTCAGTATTTCTACTGCATTTTTGTCACCTTGTAATACAGCAGCAACCTCTATTGATGTCAGGCCATAATCGGCCATAGTGTTTTGTGGGTTAGATGCAAAAGCGGCCTGTAAAGCCGGGTTAGTTGCGATGGCGGAGATAAAACCAGCTAATTGAGTCATGGTGTTTTCCTTGTAGTTTATGTTTACATTGTTTATACACAAACAACATACTATGTTTTTTCTGTTAGTTGTCAATGCGTTAATTAGCCTGGCTAGCCGCCATAGTACAGTTTCTGCCGGCTGCTTTGGCTTGATACAAGGCGGCATCGGCTTGCTGCAGCAGTTTATCAAAGTCAGCACTGCTGCTACTGGCAATGCCAAAGCTGGCGCTCACCGTTACCTGCACGTCGTCAAGCTGCACCGGCGTTGCCGCTATACTGCTGCGGCATAGCTCGGCTATATGTTCAGCGTGCTGCAGGTCGCAGCCGGGTAAAAACAGTGCAAATTCTTCACCGCCAATACGGGCCAGTATGTCTTGTTTGCGAATATGCTGCTGGCAGCGCTGTGCTATAGCTTGCAGCACTTTATCGCCGGTAGCGTGGCCGTATTGGTCGTTAATTTGTTTAAATAAATCAATGTCGAACACTACTAAGCTATGTTGTTCTTGTTGGCGGCGGTTTTGCAGTTGACGGCTTACCGTTTCGCTAAAATAACGCCGGTTAAACAAGCGGGTTAAAAAGTCGGTAGTGGCCAGCCGGTTTAGCGCCACCCGTTTGCTGTTTAATACATAGATCACCAGTAGCAGCAGGGTTAGCAAAGCCACTGAAATAAGCCCGGTGCGTACTTTTTCGTCACGTTGTAGCTTGCTTTCCAGTTGCAGCAGGTCATTCTGGCTTTGCAGCAATGCCAGTTTGTTTTCGCTTTCCATAAAATCGGCCTGCGCCAGATAATAGGCCACACTGCGCTGTTTATATTCGTCGATATAGGCATTTAGCGCGGCAATATGTTGCTTATAGGCCTGGGCAGCCGCCACTATATCGCCCTGTTTTTCATGCAGTTGGGCAAGTAATAACAACGCTTCGTTTTCTGTACGGCTGTCGCGCAACTTAGCTGCCAGTTGTTGTACCTGCTGCAGTTCTGCCAGTGCGCCCGGTAGTTCATTCAGTTGCAGCTGGGCATAACCTAAAAAGTAGCGGCTGCGTAAGATGGCATAAGGAAAACCGATTTGCTCCAGCTCGGGCAACATGGCTTGCATACTGGCTTTAACCGCCGCCGGGTCGGTATTAATATCCACTTCTGCTTTAAATTGCTGCAGGGTATGGGCCATTAAGGGCTCCATCGCCTTTTCGCATAGATTTTTAGCATTAGTTGTCAGATCAGCAGAGTAAGATTGACGTAAGCGCACTAAAGCATGTGTTTGCAACACGGCACTGATACAAAGTTCACGATCTGTCTTGGAAGCTTCAGCAATTAATTTAGCGTAGTTAAGTGCTTTATCATAAACACCGGCACTGAGATGAAGTTGAGCAGCAACAGTATAAACATTGGCACGCAGAGTACTGTCGTTAATGTCCCCAACACTTGTTATGGCTTCGTACAGAAAACTATAAGCTTTACCAAACTGCTTAATTGACTCATGCATATTGGCAAGCAATAGGTTTGCTTTCGTATTACTGTCAATAAAAGGACTACTTTTAATTGATTCAGCCAAGCTAATAGCATCGCTGAGCCCGCCTTGAATAGCAGACAGATATGCTTTAATGAAAATATACTGATGTTCTTGCTTCAAAGTTAGCGTTATATTTTCTAACTTCTCCAACGTTTGACGGGCATTTGCAGGATCGCTTGTCCGGAGCAATTCTGCAGACCGCAAAATTTGATCTACATCGGCTGTAGTTGCGGAATGTGCATACGCACCAGAAAGCAGTGCGCATGCTATAAAAAGGCTCTTTCCAAAGCCTGTCACGGCAGACTATTTTACTGGGAAGTAAAACGTCACCGGGCTAACTGCTTTACCCGTTAGTTTTTCTACCTGGGCTTTATCACCTGATAACACCGCTTCTACTTCGTGGCTTTGCAGGCCGTAGTTTTGCAGCGCTTGTGCAGGAGCGGCAGCGTATTCCTGCTGTAATTTAGGGTTGGTGGCTAACTCTTCAATAAATTTGCTTAAACCTGACATATAAACTCCATCTCTGCTTATTGATTTTCTGATCCCGAAATGCGGTGCGCACTTACCGCTGCGCCGTACTTTAGTGTAAATAACCGCAGCTGACAACAGGCTGTTGCTATGCTGGGTTTGTTAATCCGGCGCATAAGCATATAAGCGGGCGCATTAATTCCTTTTAGTTATATATGAGCGTAATTAACTATTTAATAAAAGCCATACAGACGGCTATTCTGCCAGCCTGAAACTTAGTAGCAACCTGATAGCAGGAGCTGGCGTGCAGTACTTACCTTTATTTGTAAAGTTAACCGATAAACCGGTGCTGATTGTCGGCGGCGGCTCGGTAGCACTGCGCAAAGCCGGTACCCTGCTAAGCGCCGGTGCAAAATTAACGGTAGTGTCGCCAGAATTTGCCGCAGAGTTTGTGCAGTGGCAGCAACAAGGCCAGGCCGAATTAATTCATGGCTACTTTAGCCCTGAGCTATTGGATGGCAAGTTGCTGGTCATTGCCGCCACCGATAACGATGACGTAAACGCGGCAGTATATGACGCTGCTACAGCACGCAATATGCTGGTAAACACGGTAGACGACCAGCCGAAATGCGGTTTTATTTTTCCGTCGATTATCGATCGCAGCCCGATTTTAATTGCCATCTCCAGCTTTGGCACTGCGCCGGTGTTGGCGCGGCGCTTACGCGAAAAACTCGAAGCTTTGCTGCCGCAACATCTGGGCCCATTGGCTGAGTTAGTTGGCCGCTTTCGCCATAAGGTTAAAGCCAAAATCAGCGGCTTTGCTGCCCGGCGGCAGTTTTGGGAAAAAGTATTTGATTCAGACGTAGTGCGCGACGTGCAGGCCAATCAGTTACCTCAGGCAGAACAGCGGCTGGCGCAGTTGCTGGACGAACCTTTGCAGCAAGCCGGTGAGGTGTATGTGGTGGGCGCCGGCCCGGGTGACCCGGAGTTGCTGACGTTAAAAGCGCTGCAGTTAATGCAACAAGCCGATGTGGTGGTGTACGACTATCTGGTTTCGGCACCCATTATGGAATTGGTGCGCCGTGATGCCGAGCGCATTTGCGTCGGTAAAAAGGCAGGCGACCACTCGGTGCCGCAGCAGGATACCAACCAATTGCTGATCGATTTAGCCCTGGCTGGCAAAAAAGTCTGCCGCTTAAAAGGCGGTGACCCGTTTATTTTTGGCCGCGGTGGCGAAGAAATTCAGGCACTGTTGCCGCACAACATCGCCTTTCAGGTGGTGCCAGGCGTGACGGCCGCCGCCGGTTGTGCGGCCTATGCCGGCATACCGCTAACCCACCGCGACCATGCGCAAAGTGTGCAGTTTGTTACCGGCCACTGCCGGCCCGATGGCAGCGAGCCAGACTGGCACAGCATGAGCAAAGCTAAGCAAACGCTGGTGATCTATATGGGCCTGATGAAAGCCGGCCACATTCAGCAGCAGCTGCTGGCAGCCGGCCGCAGTGGTGACACACCTGTGGCGATTATAGAAAACGGCACCCGCCGCGACCAGCGCATTGTCACCGGCACGCTGCAACAACTGGCCGATTTAGTTACACAACACCAGGTTAGCTCGCCGGCGTTGCTGGTAATAGGTGAAGTAGTAGCGTTACAACACGATTTACATTGGTTTGGTCAGCGGCCGCAAGCAGCGGTATTTGGCCAAGCCCTTACCAGAATGGCATGAGGAACAAGAAATGTCTGAGTTAACAGGTGCCTTGTCGCACTTACAGCAGTTGGAAGCCGAAAGTATCCATATCTTTCGTGAAGTGGCAGCTGAATTTAAAAAGCCGGTGATGCTGTATTCAATTGGTAAAGACTCATCGGTATTGCTGCATTTGGCACGTAAAGCCTTTGCGCCGGGTAAGATCCCGTTTCCGCTGTTGCATGTGGATACCGATTGGAAGTTTCGCGAGATGATCGAGTTTCGTGACCGCTTAGCCAAAGAATACAACTTTGAGCTGCTGGTGCATAAAAACCCGGAAGGCTTAGCGATGAATATTAACCCCTTTGTGCATGGCAGTGCCAAGCACACCGACATTATGAAAACACAAAGCCTAAAACAGGCGCTGAATAAATACGGCTTTGATGCGGCCTTTGGTGGCGCACGGCGCGATGAGGAAAAGTCGCGCGCCAAAGAGCGGGTGTATTCGTTTCGCGATAAGCACCACCGCTGGGACCCGAAAAACCAACGGCCAGAGCTGTGGAATATCTACAACGGCGCCATTAATGAAGGCGAAAGTATCCGCGTATTCCCGCTGTCGAACTGGACCGAGCTGGACATCTGGTTATATATCCTGCAGGAAAACATCGACATAGTACCGTTGTACCTTGCCAAACCACGGCCGGTTGTCGAGCGCAATGGCACCCTAATTATGGTAGACGACCACCGGATGCCATTAGAGCCGGGCGAAACGCCACAGTTAAAGTCAGTGCGTTTTCGCACCCTGGGTTGCTACCCGCTTACCGGTGCTATTGAGTCCAGCGCCGATACACTTGAAGGCATAGTGGAAGAGATGCTGCGCGCCCGCACGTCGGAGCGGCAGGGCCGCGTGATTGACCAGGATCAATCCGGCATGGAATTGAAAAAACGCGAGGGGTATTTCTAATGTCTGTAGTTAATTTAACGCCGGTTACCTCGTTAAACGAGCAACTAAACAGCCTGGGTATTCGCGGTTACTTACAGCAACACCAGGACAAAGGCCTGCTGCGGGTATTAACCTGCGGCAGTGTTGATGATGGCAAAAGCACCTTAATCGGCCGCCTGCTGCACGATAGCCAACAACTGTATGATGATCAGCTGGATGCACTAAAACGCGACCATAAAGGCCGCAACAGCGAAGGCGAGTTAGAGCTGGCGATGTTGGTTGACGGCTTACAAGCCGAGCGCGAGCAAGGCATTACCATTGATGTGGCGTACCGCTATTTCTCTACCACCGAGCGTAAGTTTATTCTGGCTGATACACCCGGCCATGAGCAATACACCCGTAATATGGCTACCGGCGCCTCTACCTCAGATGTGGCGATACTGCTGATTGATGCCCGCTACGGCGTACAAACCCAAACGCGGCGCCACAGCTTTATCTGTGCTTTGCTGGGCATTAAGCACCTGATTGTTGCCGTGAATAAAATGGATATCGTTGGTTACAGCGAGCACATTTATAACGCTATCGTCCAAGACGTGCAGGCATTGATGGCGCAATTGCAGGTGCCAACGGTAGATGTAATACCGCTGAGCGCGCTAAAAGGCGAGAACATTTTAACCCTGTCGGCCAATATGCCGTGGTACACCGGCACCGCATTGCTGCCGCGACTGGAAACCCTGCCGATACCGCAGCGTGGCGGCGCAGCAACGCGTTTCCCGGTGCAATATGTTAACCGGCCGGATCTGGATTTTCGTGGTTTTGCCGGCACTTTGGTCAGCGGGCGTTTAGCGGTAGGTCAGGCGGTTACGGCGTATCCGTCCGGTAAAAAAAGCACCATTAAGCAGATTGTTAACTTTGCCGGTGAGCAGCCATCGGCCAGCGCCGGTGAAGCCATTACGCTAACGCTGAACGACGAAATTGATATCAGCCGTGGTGATTGGTTAGTGCCGTCGGATGATACGGTAAACCTGAGCAACCGCGCACTGGCTTATGTAGTGTGGTTTAACGAGCAACCGCTTGAAGCTGGCCGCCTGTACGATTTAAAACTGGCGACACGCAAAAGCAGTGTCAGCATTAACCGGCTTAACCATAAGGTTAATGTGAATACGCTGGCGCAGGAAGCAGCAGAACAGGTGGCGATGAACGATATCGCGCTGGTAGAGCTGGAGCTAACCGAAACGCTGCCGCTGGATACGTTTAACACCCAGCCCGGCACCGGTAACTTTATTCTGATTGACCGTTTAACCAACGCGACTGTTGCCGCCGGCATTATTCAAAACGTGCTGGCCGAAGAGAAAACCGCAAGCGGCGATATCAGCGCCTTTGAACTGGAATTAAATGCGCTTATTCGCAAACATTTCCCACACTGGGGCGCGCGCGATGTGCGTGAGCTGTTTAACGCCGAGCTGTTTAACACCGAAATGGTTAAGGCTGCACAGTAATGCCGTATCAGCAGTATGGCGTCATCGCCTTGCTACTGGCGCTGGTGGCGGGGCTGATTTTCAGCAAACGCTCGCCGGCGCTGTGGTTTGGCGGCGCCTTGTTAGTCAGTTACCTGATTGGCTGGCTGCCGCTGGAAAGCGCCTTGCAAAACTTCGCCAATCCGTCACTGGTTACGCTGCTATTGCTGCTATTGGTGTCGATTGGCATTGAAAAATCACAACTGGTTAGCTGGCTCAGCCGCGGCTTCGCTGGTAAGCGCTTAAGCAGCGTTATTGCCAGGTTAAGCTTATCTACTGCACTGATGTCGGCTTTTATTAACAACACGGCAGTAGTGTCTACGCTGATGTCGTCGCTACGGCATCATAACCATTTTGCTGCCTCAAAGTTACTGCTGCCCTTGTCGTACAGCGCCATTTTGGGCGGCATGCTGACGTTAATCGGCACGTCTACCAACCTTATTGTTAATGGTTTTGTTGAGCAAAATGGCGAGCCTTTGTTAGGCTTTTTTGATTTCACCTTATTGGGTGTACTGGTATTAGCGGCGGGTATTCTGGTATTGATCACCGGCGCCCGCTGGTTGCCCGACAACCGCGATGATGACAACAAAGTCACGCCCTATTATTTAACCGCTCATGTACGCGACGACAGTCAGCTGATTGGCAAAACGGTAGAACAAAACCAACTGCGTGAGCTGCAGGCATTGTTTTTGGCGGAAATTCAGCGCGGCCCCGAGCGGATCTGCCCGGTAACGCCGGAAACCGTCATTGAAGCCGGCGATGAACTGCGTTTTGTCGGTGATTTAGACGCGGTATCGCGCTTACAACAATTTCCCGGCTTAGAGCTATTGCAGCAAGATCAGCAACAAGGTGAGCTGCTCGAAGCGGTGATCAGCTACAGCTCGCGTTTAGTCGGTAAAAGCTTAAAGCAGCTGCGCTTTCGCCATGAATACGATGCCGTGGTGATCGCGGTACGCCGCGGCCATGAACGTTTGCAGGGCGGTCTGGGCGATTTAGTGTTACACGCTGGTGACGTGCTGATTTTATCGGTGGGTAAACATTTTCCCGGCCAGCACCAGCTAAGCCAGGAGTTTGTTTACGTTAATGGTTTAGCTATTGCCACACCGCTGTCAAAAGCCCGTAGCCATTGGGTATTGTTTGGTTTTGTTGCCGCATTAACTCTGTCTATTTTCGATATAGTACCGCTGATTAAAAGCCTGCCGGTGTTGCTGCTGGCCTATGTTGCCGGCGGCGCGGTCAGCGTAAATGAAATTAAAAACCGCTTTCCGCTAGAGCTGTGGTTAATAGTGGGCTCGGCTATCGGTTTGGCACAGCTGATGATTAAAACCGGCGTAGCAGGCCAGGTTGCCGACGGCCTGATAACCCTGGTCGACGGCAGCGGTGCTTACGGCGCGCTGATCGCGGTGTTTGTTGCTACCTGGCTGTTTACTGAATTGGTGACCAATAATGCGGCCGCCGCCCTGACCTTTCCTATTGCCTATGCCATAGCGCAAAATCTTGGTGTTGACCCGGTGCCGTTTTTTATGGCGGTGGCCTTTGGTGCCTCAGCCAGCTTTATTTCGCCGTTTGGTTACCAAACTAACCTGATGGTGTATTCGGCCGGCAATTACCAGTTGCGCGACTACGTGCGCCTCGGTGTACCAATGGCCATGGTGTACAGTGCGGTAGTGTTGGTATTTCTGCCGCTGATTTATCCGTTTTAAGTGATGAAGATCAATGACCCATAACGATATTAAATGGCAACAGCACGATGTTAACGCCGCGCAGCGCGAAACCTTGTTTGGCCACAAAAGTGCGGTGCTGTGGTTTACCGGTTTATCCGGCTCTGGTAAGTCCAGCGTGGCGAATGCGCTGGAGCAAGCCTTAGCCGCACAGGGTAAACATACCTATTTGCTGGATGGCGACAATGTGCGCCACGGTTTATGTGCCGATTTAGGCTTTAGCGCCCAGGACAGAACAGAAAACCTGCGCCGCGTTGGCGCAGTGGCCGGGCTGATGGTTGATGCCGGCTTGTTGGTGCTGAGCGCCTTTATTTCGCCGTACCGCAATCAGCGTGAACTGGTAAAAAGCTTTATTCCGCCGGGCAAGTTTATTGAAGTGCATATTTCCACCCCGCTGGAAGTGTGCGAGCAGCGTGATGTAAAAGGCCTGTACAAAAAAGCCCGCGCCGGCGAAATCAGCCACTTTACCGGTATTTCAGACCCGTACGAAGCGCCGGAGCACGCCGATTTAGTGCTGGACACTTCAGTAACGTCGCTGGAAGATAGCGTGCAGCAGTTACTGGCATTGCTAAAGCAAAGACAAATTATAAACTGATAGCCGGACGCAGTGACAAGGTGTACTTTCGCAGCAGCGGCAGGGATGCCGCGCAGGCTGAGACAGCACAGGGACGTGCTGTTGAAGGCGGCGAAGAAAGTATTTCCTTGTCGCTGAGTTTACGTTTGAGCTGAAAGCTTTGACAGCTAACAGAATAAAAGGACATCCGCATGAATTATTTGCCCGCCATTATCGACATAGCAGAACAAGCCGGACAGGCGATCCTGGCGGTTTATCAGCAAGACAACGCGGCGTTTAATATCACCGGCAAGGCCGATGACTCACCGCTGACAGCAGCCGATTTAGCCGCGCACCAGCTGATTGTAACAGCCTTAACTGCACTGACGCCCGAGCTGCCAATACTGTCAGAAGAAGCCGCCGATATCAGCTGGGATATCCGCCAAAACTGGCAGCGCTACTGGCTGGTCGACCCGCTGGATGGCACTAAAGAGTTTATTAAACGCAACGGCGAATTTACCGTCAATATTGCGCTGATTGATAGCGGCGAGCCGGTGCTGGGTGTTATTCATGCGCCGGTGCTGGCTAAAACCTACTATGCCGCCAAAGGCGAAGGCGCCTTTGTTAAAACTGCCAGCGAAACGCGCGCCATTCAGGTCGCCAGGCCCGGCGACACTGTGCGTGTAGTGGGCAGCCGCAGCCACCCCAGCCCGGATCTGGCCGGTTACCTGGCACAATTTACCCGGCATGAAATGGTGCCGGTGGGCAGCTCATTAAAGTTTTGTTTAGTGGCAGATGGCAGTGCCGATGTGTACCCGCGTTTTGGCCCCACTATGCAGTGGGACACCGGCGCCGGGCATATTATCGCGCTGGAAGCTGGTGCGGCAGTTAGCTTTGACGGTATAGCCGGCAAGGTATACCAGCGCGAAAACCTGCGCAACCCCAACTTTATCGTGTCGGCAGTTAACGACTAACAACAGAAAATTCGTTACACTAAACGGCATACATTCTTGTGGTTTATGACTTATGCGTTTAGATAAATTTATATGTGACTGCACCGGTTTAACCCGCAGTCAGGCCGGCAAACTGATCCGGCAAAAATTAGTCACCCTTAACGGCGAGCTGGTAAAACAGGCGGCACTGCAAGTAAAAGATAGCGATGTGGTATGCCTGGACGGCGAACAATTGCAGTTAATTGGCCTGCGCTATTTTATGCTGCACAAGCCGGATGGCTATATCTGCTCGACCGAAGATCCAGACCACCCTACAGTATTTACCTTAATGGACGAGCCGTTAATCGAGCGGCTGCACACCGTCGGCCGCTTGGATTTAGACACCACCGGTTTAGTGCTGATAACCGATGATGGCCAGTGGTCGCATCGTATTAGCAGCCCCAAGCATCATGTCGCAAAAACCTACCGCGTCTGGACCGCCGACCCTATACCGGTAACGGCAATAGCACAATTTGCTGAAGGCGTAATGCTGCGCAATGAGAAAAACGCTACCTTACCGGCTGAACTGGAAATTATCAGTGAGAACGAGGCCTTGCTTACCATTCATGAAGGCCGTTACCACCAGGTAAAACGTATGTTTGCTGCCATTGGCAACAAGGTAGAAAAGCTGCACCGTGAAAAAATCGGCGGCTTACAACTGCCGGAGAACTTGGCCGAGGGGGAGTATCGGCAGCTCACAGCTGCAGACCTTGCGCTACTACAAAATTAACATTTACTACCAAGCGTTATAAAAAATAATATATTTTATGGCGACAGGTTAAATCTGTTGAACATTCTGCTGTTTTACCTTAATTTGCTGCGGCAACTTTAGTTGCGATAAAAATTAAAAAATACGGAGATTGTATGAAGTTATCTTTAGTTGCTGCAGCTTCAGCTGTTGTATTGTCTTTAGCTGCTGCACCTGCCGCACAAGCTCAGCAAAAAGTAAATCCATGGAAACAATGTGGTATCGGCGCGATGATTTTTGAAGACAACGGCGTCGCCGCTGCTATTTCGAATATTATCTGGGACTTAGGTACTACTGCTGTATCTTCAAACATCAGCTCACAAGACTCATGTGAAGGTGTAAAAGTGGCTGCTGCTCAGTTTATCAATGACAGCATTGTAAACATCGAAGAAGAAACCGTCGTGGGTAACGGTAAGCACTTAACTGCCATGTTAAATATGATGGGCTGTGAAGCCTCTGCTCACCCGGCGATCATCAATGCAGTACGTGCTGATTTAGACGTTTCTGCTGCTGGCAACAAAGCAGAAGCTTACTATCTGCAACTGGAAGACAAAACGTCTGGTCAATTTGCGGCGCAGTGTCAGGTTATTTAATCTGATATAGTTATCGCTTAGACCCGCTTTATAGCGGGTTTTCTCTTTTGTCGCTGTTGTTATGTGGTTGTTTGTGCATATTTTTTTGTTTTTTATGTTATTTTTTTACCTTGGTACAGCAACGGCTAAACCACAGGATCGGCTGCAAACCCTGGCCAGCACACGCTACTGGCAGGCCCTACTGCATATTCCTCGCGGGCAAACGCAAAGCGAAATTATTGCCCCTGACTTTTTTCTCGCAAGCAACGGCGCTACCGATCCATACGCCGAGCTGTTAGCAACCATTAACCAGCTAAATGGTGCAGTTACTGATGACAGCAATAGTCATGCGCAATGCCACTTTATTGCCCGCTTTCATTGGTTGAAACAACAAGTGCCTGACTTACTATCAGCTGCACCACAAGTAAGTTGTCCGCTATTTAACAGCTGGACCGATCAGCAGCAGATAGGCTCGGTCAGTGCTGTTTTTGCCAGTGGTTATCTGGGCAATCCGGCCTCTTTTTACGGCCATATTCTGTTAAAACTTAACAGCAGTAACGAACATAAAAATATTCTGCAACAGCAAAGTCTTAACTTTGGTGCTGCAGTACCAGACGCTGAAAACCCACTTGTTTACATCGCCAAAGGTTTATTTGGCGGCTACAACGCGGTTTTTTCGCACGGTTTATTTTATAAGAATGTGCAAACCTATGGCGAAGCTGAACTACGCGATTTGTGGGAATACCAACTAAATCTAACACCTGAGCAGGTGCAGCAGTTGGTTTTTCATGCCTGGGAATTAATTGGCCGTCACTATCAATACTTTTTTTTGCAGCAAAACTGCGCCTATCGTATGGCAGAGCTGCTCGAACTGGTCATTGATGCCGAGCTGATTAGTAAGCAGCAGCCCTGGGCTATGCCAATAGCAGTGTTTCAGCGTTTGGCTGACGCAAGGCAGGATGGTGATGCAGTGGTTGAACAGGTGATCCATCACCCGTCGCGCCAGCAACGTTTTCAGCAACGTTACAATGAACTTAATGCCGTACAACGACTGGCTGTTCAGGCGATGATTCAGGCTGATTTTTCTGTGCAGCCAGATAGCTATAACAAACTCAACACAGCACAACAAAGCGCCGTACTAGAGATGCTATTCGACTATCTTGAGTTTTTGCGGATTAACAAACAGCCTTTGTTTTCTCCGCAGGCAAAAAACCGCATGCTACAAGCCAGATTAAAGCTGCCCGCCACGCTAAACAGCACAGCGGAAACGGCGCACTTTACACCACCACACCAGGCCACCCGACCATCGATGCTGCAGCTAAGCGCTGTGCAGGCGCAGGACAATGCTGGCCAATTGCGCTTCAGAGCAACCTATTATGACTTGCTAACAGCTGGCACCGGTGGCGCCCCCTACAGTGCCTTATCGATGCTTGATTTAACATTGCGATATGACGATAAACTCAAGTTGCAACGTTTTGATTTGCTAAATATTGAAAATATGAACCTGAGCAGCACCGGACTGCCGGGTGATGGTGACTACGCCTGGAAACTTAACCTGGCTTATGCGCCGCTGCATCTGGCCTGTGATAGTTGTAAGACGCTGCAACTCAATAGCGGTATTGGTAAAGCAGCTTTGTGGTCAAACCGTGTACTGACTTATGCATTATTGGATGGCAGCTTGCACAGCAACACGGCAGGTAGTGGCATTGCCTCATTGCAGCCAAGGTTGGGACTCGTGACAGACATTACACCCTGGTGGCGTATGCAATTGGAAACAGGCAGGCGTTATTATATTGACAGCAGCAGTAACGATTTCAATTGGTACCAATGGCAACACCGTTTCGGGGCGCAACCAAACTGGGATATTCGTTTTGGTGTACGGCGGCAAAAAGCGACAGAGTTAACCTTGGCGTATAGTTACTACTGGTAAAACCAGCATAAGGCAGATAATGCGGGTATATTTCATCATTCTGTGCTGTTTGTTGCCCCGGCAAGTAGGGGCTGAAGATTGGCACCTATATCAATCAAATGACTTCACTGTTGTTAGCTACCACTACAATAACGCAAAGCTGCTACAGATCCGCGCTGTAACCGACGTTAATTCCCAACCCGGTGCATTTCTGCACTTGTTGGAAGATTTAAACAATATATCCAGCTGGGCTGCCAACACAGAAAAAGCTGAATTAATCCACCAGCCGGATGCAAACACCCACATAGTGCATACCTATTTTTCGGCCATGTGGCCAGTATCAAAACGCGATATGGTAACACTATCTGTTTGGCAGCAAGATGTTGTCAGTGGTGAAGTGACTTTGCGGGTTAGCGATGTGGGACAAAACTATCCAACGGTAAAGGGCTATGTGCGGATGCAAAGTGTGCAGGGAGTGTGGACCTTAACGCCAATACCTGATGGGGTATTGCGGATCGAATATCAAGGACAGGCCGATCCTGGCGGCAAGTTGCCACAGTTTATTGCCGACAAGGTCGCATTAAAGGCAATCTTTTCTACTTTTAACCGCTTATCGCAGGTATTAACGCAATATCAGCAGCCCTATCCCGGCATATTAACACCTTGACTGGCAGTTTTCGCTGTAAACGCTAGGCTTTAGTTGGTCTGCAAATTTGGGTATACAACAAAAAAACGACGGGGAATTGCGATGAATTTTATTCTGTTTTTAATCATTGGTGCCATTGCTGGCTGGCTGGCCGGTAAAATAATGAAAGGCCGAGGTTTTGGCTTGTTGGGTAATATGGTAGTGGGCATCGTCGGTGCTTTCGTTGGTGGCTTGTTGTTCCGGGCAATTGGTTTAGCATCCTATGGCTTTATCGGTTCTTTAGTTACGGCTACCGTAGGCGCGGTGGTGCTGTTGTTTTTAATCGGCTTGGTTAAAAGCCTAGTTTGGCTTAAAACAACTCCAGCGACTCGCCGCTTTGCGGTGCGTCGTTTTCTTTTTTTGCTTTGGCGTTTAACCTGGCACGGCGCTGGGTTAGCAGTTTTAAAATATGCGCGCGTTCGGCAACGGGTTTGGCATGCCAGTTAAAGCGCTCATCACGCGAGCGCAAACAGCCAATGCAGTAGCCGCGGCTGTTGCTCTGGCACACACCGATGCAGGGATTAGGCAGTTCAAACAGCTCTAACTGATCCACGCTGCTACCACGCTGGTTGATGAATAACTTAAGTGTACGTTGTGAACACTATGTCGCGCAAATGGCCCTCTTCACCGGCTTTACAGCGTAAACCGGCTTGCCCTAAGACAACCGTTGCAGGCCTGGATGGCCGAATCGAGCCTACATGGACGTATTTACGGCGTGTTGTCGTGGGCAATCCGGTTTTAAGCCTACACTGATGGTCGCTTGACTGACTATTTTTTAGCAAATCACAAAAATCTGTTGACTTCAGACTGGTAGACGGCTATTTCTAATAGCAATTCAGTCTGCTTTGCAGGCTATATAACTAAAATAGTTTTTAACCAAGTTAATAAGTAAGAATCATATTATGCGTTTAGCTGCTGTTCTGAACATTATTGTCCTCGTGGTCGTGGTGATTATTAATCTCCGCGGGGGCGGTGTTTTGGAAAAAAAGTAGCGTAAAAAGCGAATTCCAACAAAACCCCCGCTCCGCAAGGACCGGGGGTTTTGTTGTTTCCGGGCCTGGCAAAAAGCGGTTTAGCATACAGAGGATACAACATGAAAGGCGCAGAATTGGTGCTTAAGGTGCTGCAACAACACGGGGTCGATACCATTTTCGGCTACCCCGGTGGCGCTATTATGCCGATTTACGATGCACTGTATCAAAGTGACATAAAACACTACCTGTGCCGTCATGAGCAAGGTGGCGCTTTCTCGGCCATCGGCTATGCCCGCGCCTCCGGCAAGGTTGGTGTTTGTATGGCCACCTCTGGCCCGGGTGCAACTAACCTGATCACCTCGCTGGCCGATGCGATGCTGGATTCAGTGCCGGTAGTGGCCATTACCGGGCAGGTATCACAAGCGGTAATGGGCACCGATGCGTTTCAGGAGATAGATGTGCTAGGGTTAAGCTTGGCGGTAACCAAACACAGCTTTATGGTGCGCAGCGTGGAAGAGCTGGCAGCAACACTACACCAGGCCTTTGCTATTGCAAAAAGTGGCCGGCCCGGCCCGGTACTGGTCGATATCCCTAAAGATGTGCAACTGGCAGAAATTGTTTATCACAGCGAGTCTTTTACTACTGAAAAGGCAGCACCAATCTATACCTCACTGGCCAATGCCGGCAAGGCGCGCTCGTTAATAGAAGCAGCGAAAAAGCCGATGGCTTATATCGGTGGCGGCGTACATATGGCTGGCGCCATGGCGCAGCTACAACAGTTTTTAGCTGCCAACCCTATGCCGTCGGTTACCACCTTAAAAGCGATGGGCTCGGTAGCCAAAGACAACGTGCACTATTTGGGCATGCTGGGCATGCATGGTACCCAAGCGGCGAATTTGGCGGTTCAGCAGTGTGATTTGCTAATTTGTTTAGGCGCCCGCTTTGATGACCGGGTAACCGGCAACCTGCAAAAGTTTGCGCCGCATGCCAAGGTAATCCATGTCGATATCGACCCTGCTGAAATTAACAAGGTGCGCTTTGCCAACGTAGCGTTGCTGGGCGATATGCAGCAAATATTACCGGCAATATCAGCCAGCACCGACTGCGCAGAGTGGCTTAGCCACTGTGCGCAGTTAAAGCAACAACATGGCTGGCGTTATGATCACCCGGGCGAGCGTATTTATGCGCCGTTGATGTTAAAGCAGTTAAGCGAGCGCATGCCGGATAACAGCGTAGTGTGCTGTGATGTCGGTCAGCACCAGATGTGGGTAGCGCAGCATATGCGCTTTAGCAGCCCGCGTAATCATTTATCCAGCGGTGGTCTGGGCACTATGGGTTTTGGTTTGCCGGCGGCAATAGGCGCTAAGTTAGCGCGGCCGCAGGATACGGTAATTACGGTATCAGGTGACGGCTCTTTTATGATGAACGTACAAGAGCTGACCACCATTAAGCGTTTTAGGTTGCCGGTAAAAATTGTCATAGTCGACAATCAGAGGCTGGGCATGGTGAAACAGTGGCAGCAGCTATTTTTTAACGAGCGCTACAGCGAAACCGATTTATCCGACAACCCGGATTTTGTTGCGCTGGCAGCAGCCTTTGCTATACCAGGCCACTGTATTACGCGTAAAGACGAGGTAGAAAGCGCACTGGAAGCCATGTTTACCTGGCCCGGGCCTTATTTACTGCATGTATGTATTGACGATAAAGACAACGTCTGGCCATTAGTACCGCCGGGTGCTGCTAATGAAGAGATGATCACGGAGCTAAAGGCATGAACCACGTACTGAATATCACCGCCACTAACACCCCGGCTGTAGTAGAGCGCTTGTTGCAGGTTACCCGCTATCGCGGCTATGAATTAGCCGGCTTACAGCTGACACCGCGCAGCGACGCCAAAATCCTTAATATTACACTGACCGTTAGTAGTGATAAGCCAATTCAATTATTAACCAGCCAGTTGCATAAGCTGTATGACGTGCAGCAACTGGAACTGGTATCAGCCGACCTGGCTGTACTAAGCGCATAACATTAAATTAAACCTATACTTTTTATTTACCGAATTTACGGAGTACAGCAATGCCAAAGTTAAGATCTGCCACCGTTACCGAAGGCCGCAATATGGCAGGTGCTCGCGCCCTGTGGCGAGCTACCGGCGTAAAAGACACCGATTTTGGTAAGCCGATTATTGCGGTAGTAAACTCATTTTGTGAGTTTGTACCCGGCCATGTGCACCTGCGCGATTTAGGCAAGCTGGTAGCAAAAAGCATTGAAGATGCCGGCGGTATTGCTAAAGAATTTAATACCATAGCGGTGGACGATGGTATTGCCATGGGCCATGGCGGCATGTTGTACAGCCTGCCGTCGCGCGAGCTGATCGCCGACTCGGTAGAATATATGGTCAATGCCCACTGTGCCGATGCCATGGTGTGTATTTCTAACTGCGACAAAATTACCCCCGGCATGTTAATGGCGGCGATGCGCTTAAACGTACCAGCCATTTTTGTCTCTGGCGGGCCAATGGAAGCGGGTAAAACCAAATTATCTGATCAGATCATCAAGCTGGATTTAGTCGATGCCATGGTATCGGCGGCCGATCCCAACGTAAGCGACAGCGACAGCGAGCAAATTGAGCGCAGCGCCTGCCCGACCTGCGGTAGCTGCTCTGGCATGTTTACCGCTAACTCAATGAACTGTTTGGTTGAAGCCTTAGGCTTAGGCCAGCCCGGTAACGGCTCGTTGCTGGCCACTCATGCGGATCGTAAAGAGTTATTTGTGCAGGCCGGTTTCAGAATAATGGAGCTGTGCAACCGCTGGTATAAACATGATGATGCCAGCGCCCTGCCGCGCAATATCGCCAACAAAACCGCCTTTGAAAACGCCATGATGCTGGATATCGCCATGGGCGGCTCGACCAATACCGTATTGCATTTACTGGCTGCGGCGATTGAAGCTGAAGTTGATTTTGGCATGGCCGATATCGACCGGTTATCGCGGATAGTGCCGCATTTGTGCAAAGTAGCGCCCTCAACACAGAAGTACCATATGGAAGATGTACACCGCGCCGGCGGCGTTATCGGCATTTTGGCCGAGCTAAACCGCGCCGGTTTATTAAACCCGAATGTGCCGCATGTGGCAGGCAGCAGCTTAGCCGAGGTGCTGGAGCAATGGGATATTAAAACCAGCGGCAATGAAGAGGCAAAACAAATGTACCTGGCCGGCCCGGCGGGTATTCGGACCACGCAGGCCTTTTCGCAAAATTGCCGTTACCCAAGCCTGGACGACGACCGGATAGAAGGCTGCATTCGCAGCAAAGAGCATGCTTATTCACAAGATGGTGGCTTAGCGGTGTTGTTTGGCAATCTGGCGCCGCAGGGTTGTATTGTTAAAACCGCCGGCGTAGAGCCGGAAAACTTAGTATTTACCGGCCGCGCCCGTATTTTTGAAAGCCAGGACGATGCGGTAGACGCCATTTTAAAAGGCAAGGTAGTGGCCGGTGATGCGGTAATTATCCGCTATGAAGGTCCCAAAGGTGGGCCGGGTATGCAGGAAATGCTGTACCCGACCAGTTACTTAAAGTCGATGGGCTTAGGTAAAGCCTGTGCCTTGATCACCGATGGTCGCTTTTCCGGCGGTACCTCGGGTTTGTCGATTGGCCATGTGTCACCTGAAGCCGCCAGTGGCGGTGCTATCGCCCTGGTGCAGGAAGGCGACACCATAGAAATTGATATTCCGCAGCGCAAAATTGGCATTGCTATCAGCGATGACGAGCTGGCGCAGCGCCGTGCCGCAATGGATGCCAAAGGCAAGCAAGGCTGGAAGCCAGAGAACCGCCAAAGGGTGGTGAGTGCCGCGTTGAAAGCCTATGCGCTGCTGGCCAGCAGTGCGGATAAAGGTGCAGTAAGAGATTTGTCGAAGTTGGAGGAGTAATGAGTAACCTGGCAACAGTACAACAAGCGCAGACAGATACCGATTTGATGCAGCAGTATCTGCGCGAAATTCTGCTGTCGCCGGTATATCAGGCTGCGGTAGAAACCCCGCTGGATGCCATGGCTAAACTCAGCCAACGGTTGGGCCATAATGTGCTGCTAAAGCGCGAAGACAAGCAGCCGGTGTACTCATTTAAACTGCGCGGCGCTTTTCATAAACTGCATAAAGTAAAACAGCACAGCCCCGACGCCAGTGTGGTGTGCGCCTCTGCCGGTAACCATGCCCAGGGCGTGGCGTTATCGGCCAGTAAACTGGGCATTAAAGCCACTATCGTGATGCCGATCACCACGCCGGAAATCAAAGTTGCGGCAGTAAAAGCACTGGGCGGCAATGTGGTGTTGCATGGCACAGCGTTTGACGAAGCCAACAGCTACGCCATTAACCTGGCCAACACCGAAGGCGCGCTGTATATCCCACCGTTTGACGACAGCGACGTTATTGCCGGCCAGGGCACGGTGGCCAAAGAGCTGTTAAGCCAGCATAACCAGTTAAATGCGGTGTTTATTCCGGTTGGTGGTGGTGGCTTGCTGGCCGGTATGGCGGTATATATCAAGGCAATTCAGCCAAATGTCAAAGTAATAGGCGTAGAGCCGGAAGACGCCGCCTGTTTAAAAGCAGCGATGGCCGCCGGTACGCCGGTAACGCTGGACCGGGTGGGCTTATTTGCCGATGGTGTTGCGGTAAAGCGCATCGGCACAGAGAACTTCAATCTGGCCAAACGTTTTTGTGATGAGGTGGTTACCGTCACTAGCGATGAGATATGCGCGGCAATAAAAGATATTTTTGATGACTTACGCGCCGTAGCAGAGCCGGCCGGTGCTTTAGCGCTGGCGGGGTTAAAAAAGTACAGCCAGCAGCTGAAAAACAGCATCTTAAGCAAGCCGCAGCAGTTTGCTGCCGTGTTAAGCGGCGCCAATTTAAACTTTGATACGCTGCGTTATGTCTCCGAGCGCTGCGAGCTGGGTGAGAAAAAAGAAGCGGTGTTTGCAGTCACCATACCGGAAGAAAAAGGCAGCTTCCGCCGCTTTTGCCAAACCCTGGGCGGGCGGGCGATTACCGAGTTCAATTACCGCTACGCCAGCGATAATAAAGCGCATATCTTTGTTGGTATTAAACTGCGCCATGGTCAGCAAGAATTAAATACCGTCACCAAGCTACTGAGCGATGCCGGTTATGACTTTCAGGACTTGTCTGACGACGAGCTGGCCAAATTGCATGTACGGCATATGGTCGGCGGTATGCCGCCACGGCAGTTACAGGAGCAGGTATATCAGTTTAACTTTCCGGAATACCCCGGTGCGTTAATGAATTTCTTAAACACCCTGGGCGAGCACTGGAATATCACCCTGTTTCACTATCGTAACCACGGCGCCGCCACCGGTGATGTACTGGCCGGTTTTGAAGCGGCCAGCCACAACGATATTGCGGCTTATCTGGATAAGCTGGGCTACCAGTATCAGCAAGTTAGCCATAACCGCAGCTACCAGACATTTTTAACGGCAGGATAGGTGTCACGGAACTTATTGCCGTTGCTCAGGCCAAAGCATGCGGTTACACTGTGCACGTTTTTTAAACAGGAGTAAAAACATGAACAAACCAGCGGCATCAGAGCATGGCCGCGGCGAGATCCGCGATAATGCGATTAAGGCCTTAGTCACCAGTAAGTTGTTTCAAACCAAGGTGGTAAATGCGAAAAAGGGCAAAGGCTCATACAACCGAAAAGGGCGTAATTCAAAAGATTACGCCCTTGTTGTTTCTGCCACAGTACACTGATAATACCCACTTTTTTACTAACAAACCGCCCTACCTACACGTTATACTGCGGCAAAACAAATAAACGTCGTAAGCATTATGACTGCTGAAGTAAAAATTGAAGATATCATCGAAGGCACCGGCAAAGCGGCCGAGCGCGGCGCGCTGATTACGGCCCATTACCGCGGCTGGTTAGAAGACGGCACCGAGTTTGATTCCTCTTACAAACGCGGCCAGCCGTTTCAAATAGTGCTAAGCAACAACCGCGTCATTCAAGGCTGGATTTTAGGCCTAAAAGGCATGAAAACCGGCGGTAAGCGCAAACTCTGGGTACCGGCAGAACTGGCCTATGGCGAGCGACAGATTGGCAGCGTGATCCCGCCTAACAGTAACCTTATTTTTGAAATTGAACTGCTGGAAGTATTAACGCGGGATGACTAACAGCGCCCACAGGCGCCGTTTTCGTCAATGGTATAGCCAAAAAGCTAGTTGGCCTGCTGGTGCAAAATAATCATTTCTTTAGCTACCAGTGCCGCCGACGGTAAAAACATCGTTGATACTATACGCCGATCAATTACCACATCGTGCTTATCGGCCAGTGTCTCTTTGTTCTGTGCAATAGCGCCATTGTCCCGTAACCTGGTTTCAATCAAAAAAGGTAGCAAGGTACCGTTTTTGGCCCAGGGTTTGTCCAATTCCGTCGAATTGGGAAAACCCGCCACCTTTTTGCCTTGCACTAAATGCTCACCGCCAGACAGCTTAACATTGGCGATACTGGCCGCACCGTGGCCGCCAACACCCACAATGCCACCCGCTTGGTATATGTTGGCAATAATGGCCTGAATGTCGGTGTTTTGTGCTACATCAAACATCACGCCATAGCCACCACCGCTAAAAACGGCCCAATACTGCTCCGGTTTCACCTCTGCGGGTGACAGCGTGTTGTTCGCTTTATCCAAAAAGTTTTCGTACTTGATGGTATAGCTGGCAATGCCCAAAGGTTCACGCATAAAGGGCACTGCGCCGCCTTGTGGCGAGACAAAATCAACCTCATAGCCATGGCTTACAAACACATGGTACGGCGGGGCAAATTCAAACAAATCGTTACGTGCCTCATGCCGTTCAGCATCGCCCATATCGACCCTGTTCGACGCTACAATCAGCACCTTTTTAACCGGCGCTGCCGCAGCTGCTGAATGAGCAGAGAAAACCAACAGTAAGCACAAAAACGCAGTGAACAATCGCATAACCTTTCCCTAGTAAGTAACAACACAACCAGGTTTGTCGCGGTTAAGGTGCAAAAGGTTTAAAAGCTAAGACGACTTTTTCCATCACCATGCAAGCAGTGCCGGTAATTTTGTGGCTGGCAGTGTCGAAGCAAGTGCTTTAGTGAGGCTGGCTCGCCTTGCGCTAGTTTTAAAGTTTCGACAAACCTTCGCAAACAATTTTTATCAAAGAGTCAGCATATTCGTACTCAATGCGAGAGTACTTTGCGATATCTGCTACTAACCTTTCACGTTTTACGGCATCGTCTAAAAGCTTAATGCGAAGGTACCCGAGTGTTAAGGGATGAGTCATAGCTCGCACCTCATCAGCTAGCTTCATGGCACTGGCTTTTATATCTTCGTAATCCTGAGCAGCCATATAACCTTCGTCATGCAACAAGTCATAAACCGATGGGATTTTGCTGTAATGTCTGATTAAGTAATAAATATCTGACGCATCTTTGCCTTGAAACTCCTGCCCACGTTCAGTCCAGGCAATTAATTTGAGTAATAAGATCCCTGCTGGCGAAGCAACCTTTACTCCAAAGCGCGGATCTCCAGTCAGCATGATGTTCCATCCGGTTGCATAAGCCTCAGCGAAACCAAGCACCGTCATCGCAATATCATTAGCAGGAGGCCATAATATTTGCCCTTTCGGGTTACTCACGTTGCCAAATGGAATCAAGTCTACTTCCCAGGGCATACCTGCACTATCATGAGTGCTAAAGCGATGTGCTTTTTGTGGATCTGCGGCAAACCCCGCTTGTTGCAGCGCCTGTTGCAATGTCTGATAGTGCTGCCAGCTTTGTACTTCAATACCAAAGTCAATGTCTCGGGTACCGCGTTCAATGGCGGCACCAAATCCATGCACAAGAATAATATCTCGCGCCGTTGCACCAACAATTAAAATGGGAATATCTAATGCCACCGCTATCTGGTTTATCTGGCTATATACCTCAACGAGCCCAGCAGGGAGTTTATTGGTTAAATCAAGAGAGATAGTCATGATATAGCCTTTGTGCTGTCTCAAGATTGCGTGGATCATTGCTAGCTAATAACTCTGCGTAAACCAGTAACGGGTTTACCATGCCAGGCTTTATGCCACTTAGTTTCTCAATAGCAATAGGAGGTTCCACCATTTCTATGGCGTTGTCCTCACTCTCATTCGGCCTTAACCTTCTTAACCTGAAAGCTTTTAACAAGGCTTTCTGCGCAATCTGGTCGGCATAGAGCAAGTGTTTTTTGGGTTTTAGATAGTGGGTATATGCCTCTGCGGCTACTTCCCCTCCCCACAGCGCATTGTACTGCGCTAAATTGCTGTTTCTGATTAGGCTTAGGTCATCAGCGGTATACAATGCATGCTTTAGCTTAGCTGCCAGATTATGTGGATAAGCGTCCAGCCAACGCGTGAGCATTAGCTCTGTTTCTGCCAACACTTTTCCGCCTTTGCCTTTATCGACGATAAAACCGAGCAGTTTAAGATCATCAAGCACTTGCTTCACAGTGCCCAAGGCTATCTCGGCTTGATTGGCTATAGCCCGCATCGGTTCATTAACCAATTCAGGCTTTAACAAAAGCAACATAACCAACTTCGCACCTTTTGGCTGAAACGCCTTGCCTGTTGACTGGCGGTTTAGTTGTACCTGGTGTTCTGGCATAGGCTTGCGGCCACGAATATCGATATATAATGGTGGGCGGCAAAGATAAACATTACCGGCAAGATCGGCAAAGCTTAGCTGCTTTTCCCGACACAGTTCCGCAAGGTTTTCATTGATGTAAGGTGCAACTAGTACACTTTCACCATTTCCCAGTATTTGGTCTTGAAAAATCAGCTTTGCCAGCACTGGCCGGGTTAGCCGATTTTTAGCCTCCACTTGCCAGCTATATTTGTATTCAGCGCAGTGAACTGTTAGCCAACCATCAACGTCATCACGCCCGAGATTGGCTTCAACCTTCAAATGCGTGTTTCTCTGTAAAAGATCGGCTACCTGAAGCAGTAAATCGTCCATTTGTTCATTTTTACTAGGGGTTCAATAATAATGAACAATAGAACAAATTGAACACGCCAGCAAGCTTAGCGTTCATTTATCTTAATTGTTCATGAAAAATGAACACTGCAAAAAATTGAACGAAAATCAAACAAAAAAGCCTAGAATCGCCGCTGCCAACACAGCACCAGCAGGCACTGGTGCAGTTTTACCATAAAGGCTTTACCAATCTGGTACTTGTTCCACTACCAGCAACCATGCTAGTAATTATGTGGTTGGCAGTGTGGAAACAAACGCTTTGGTAATTTGGAACTGAACTACCCCATACATTTGTTGATTTTTTCAGCGTGAAATTTGGAGACTTAAAAACATGATTAACTGGGCCTATTTCCCTCAATCTAATCAGATTCCGCCACCTCTTAGAACAGTTGTTGACGCCTTTATCGCACATTCACAGGATATCGACTCAGATTTATGCACATTAAGCTCTACTACTGTGCAACGCTTCATCGAACAGTACACATAAATACTTCGGTACAGCTCTTTGCCAAGATTTCCTGTCAGAATCTTGTATCTGTACTTCGGCGTCCAAACGATGTGATACTGGCACCGATAGAAGACGTGTGATGCGGATTCATATCTACTCATGTTATTTACTTCCTCATTTGCTGGTTACAAACGAGCGAAGTATCTAACATGGGGACTCTACGGGCATAGCCCCGACTGAACGATCACCACCTCCATAGGAGGTGGTTTAAGACTGACAATAAAAAAGGCCATCACAGTAAGCTGTTGATGACCTTATTATTTTTAACCTAAATTATTCCACAGTAACACTCTTCGCCAAATTACGTGGCTGGTCTACGTCGGTGCCTTTGATAATGGCGACGTAGTAGCTGAGTAACTGCAGTGGCAGGGTGTAGACGATGGGTGCCAGGATGTCGGCGACGTGCGGTACGTTGATTACCCGCATGGTGGCGTCGGACTGGAAGCGGGCGTCGGCGTCGGCGAATACGTATAGAATACCGCCACGGGCGCGCACTTCTTCGACGTTCGATTGCAGCTTTTCTAACAGCTCGTTATTCGGCGCTACTACAATAATCGGCATTTCAGCGTCAATCAGCGCCAGCGGGCCGTGTTTTAACTCGCCGGCGGCGTAGGCTTCAGCGTGAATGTACGAAATTTCTTTTAGCTTTAACGCACCTTCCATGGCAATCGGGTACTGATCGCCACGGCCTAAAAACAGCGCGTGGTGTTTGTCGGCAAATTCTTCTGCCAGCGCTTCAATTTGTGGCGCCAGCGCCAGGGTTTGCTCTAATTTCGCTGGCAGGCTCTTTAATGCGTCGGTCAGTTCGCGCTGCTGCGCGGCAGTTAAACCGTTGTACTTACCAATGGCCATGGTTAGCATCGCCAAACCAACTAATTGGGTGGTAAAGGCTTTAGTTGACGCCACACCAATTTCGGCGCCGGCGCGGGTCATAAAGGCTAAGTCTGATTCACGCACCAATGACGAGCCGGCCACGTTACAAATGGTTAAGCTGCCTAAGTAGCCGGCGTCTTTCGCCAGACGCAGTGCGGCTAAGGTGTCGGCCGTTTCGCCGGATTGGGAAATACTCACCAGCAGGCTGTTTGGCTGCACAAAGGATTTGCGGTAACGGAACTCGGAGGCAATTTCAACGTTACAGGAAATGCCGCCTAACGACTCTAACCAGTAGCGCGCCACCATGCCGGAGTGGTAGCTGGTGCCACAGGCAACAATTTGCACATGTTTTACTTGTTTGAACAGCTCGGCGGCGCCGTTACCGAAGGTTTCATCCAGCACAGAATCACTGCTTAAACGGCCTTCCAGCGTGTTGTTGATCGCGTGCGGCTGCTCGTAAATTTCTTTCAGCATAAAATGGCGATACTGGCCTTTGTCACCGGCGTCGTAGCTGACGTTAGACTCATGCACTTCGCGTTCAATCGCCACGCCATCTTTATCAAAAATGCTCACGCTGTGGCGGGTAATTTCAGCGACATCGCCTTCTTCTAAGAAGATAAAGCGGCGGGTTACCGGCAATAGCGCCAGCTGATCAGAGGCAATAAAGTTTTCACCAATGCCTAAACCGATTACCAGCGGGCTGCCTGAACGGGCTACCACCACGCGGCTGCTGTCGGTTTTATCCATTAATACCGTACCGTAAGCGCCATGCAGTTGCTTTACGGTTTTTTGTACTGCGGCCAGCAATGAACCAGCGCTTTTCAGTTCTTCTTCGACTAAGTGGGCGATAACTTCGGTGTCGGTGTCAGAGGTGAACACATAGCCTTTAGCTTTTAACGCGTCACGCAGTGGGCTGTGGTTTTCAATAATGCCGTTGTGCACCACGGTAATATTGCTGGATACGTGTGGGTGAGCGTTGCGCTCGCTCGGCTCGCCGTGGGTAGCCCAGCGGGTGTGAGCGATACCGGTGCCGCCAACTACCGGCTGTTCTGCTACTGCATCGCTGAGCTCTTTGACTTTGCCTAAGCGGCGCAAACGCGTCAGTTCGCCGGCTTCGGTTACCACTGCCACACCGGCCGAGTCATAACCGCGGTATTCTAACCGGCGCAGGCCTTCTACCAGAATGTCTACTACATCACGCTGCGCTACTGCGCCAACTATGCCACACATAAGCTCTCTCCAAATAATCCGTTATCAGTATGTATTCATGTCAAAGGCGACCAGGTTATCCGGCAACGCGGATCACCTGCACACCCTGTTGTTCAATTTGTGCCGCATCGGCGGCGGCTAAACCTTCATCGGTAATCAGTACCTTGACCATAGACCAGGGCAGCTCAAGGTTGTGAATTTTGCGCCCGAGCTTGTCAGACTCCAGCATTACGATAACTTCGCGCGCTACTTCCGCCATTACCCGGCTTAAGCTGTATAACTCATTGTAGGTGGTGGTGCCGCGGGCTAAGTCGATGCCGTCGGCACCAATAAACAATTGGTCAAAATCGTAATTGCGTAGCATCTGCTCGGCTAACTGGCCCTGAAATGCTTCGGATTGTGGGTCCCAGGTGCCGCCGGTCATCAGCAGCGTTGGCTCGTTCTCCAGCTCGCGCAGGGTATTGGCAATCGCCAGCGAGTTCGTCATCACCACCAGGCCACGTTTACCAGCCAGCTCAGGCAGTAGCGCCGCAGTGGTGCGGCCGCTGTCGATAATAATGCGGTAATGGTCTTTAATCAGGCCGGCGGCGGCTTTAGCAATCGCCAGCTTTCGCTGTGAAACTTTTTCTAAACTGCTGTCACTGACAAAGTCTTGCGGTACCGGTACGGCACCGCCGTAGCGGCGCAATAACAACCCGGCTTGTTCTAAAACCGTTAAATCTTTACGAATGGTTACTTCCGAGGTATTAAACTGCGCGGCCAACTGCTCCACCGACAGTTCACCTTGTTGCTGCAGCTGGCTGACAATTAAATGCCGGCGTTGTTGAGTATTTCGTTTATTCATAACTTTCGATTAAGTTTCAAAACGAAAGTTATTTTAGCGCTTTTTATTTCTTTTGCAAGTTAAGTGCTACTGTCCGGATAAATATTTAGTGGCAAACAAATAAAGTACTGCAGCCCTAAACCGGGCGGGCTGCTAACTGTAATTTGGCCTTTTAACCGCGCCGTTACCAGATTATAAACTATGTGGCTACCCAGCCCGGTGCCGCCTTGATGTCGTTTAGTGGTAAAAAACGGATCAAACAGCCGCGCCAGATCAGCATCGTTCATGCCACAGCCGTTGTCATAAAACTGCAGTTGCAGTTGCTCTTGGCTTTGGTGCAGCATAATAAAAATTTGCGGCTGCTCTGCCGTATGCAGGCCATGGTGCAGGCTGTTCATAACCAGGTTGGTAATAATTTGCGCTATGGCTCCGGCGTCGGTATGCATAACCAATTTGTCTGGTGTATCCAGTTGCACTTCGCAGCCGAGCTTGCGCAACTGTGGCTGTAATGACAGCAGTACATCACGCAAGTACGCCACCAGCTCTACGTCGCGCACACTGTCACTGGACTGGTCTACCGACACTTGTTTAAAGCTGTTTACCAGATCTGCTGCACGGCGGGTATTACTGTGCAAAATGCGTAAACCGTCAGAAAATTGCTGCAAAAAACGTTCAAACTGGCTTCTCTGGATGCCGCCTTGCTGATAATTATTGTGCAATACCTCAAGTTCGGCGTCCAAATGGCTGGTTGCCGTGACACAAATACCCAGCGGAGTATTAATTTCATGCGCTACACCGGCGACCAGCGCACCCAGTGAGGCCATTTTCTCCTGTGTTACCAATTGCTGCTGTGCCGTTTTCAGCTCAGCATACGAATCCTGTAACGCCTGATGCTGCAGCGCAATTTCTTCGGTGCGAGCCTCCACTTCACGCTCTAACTGCTGGCGATGACAACGCTCATTGTAAAAACGCCAAAAGATCGCGCCGCCCAGTGCAGCTAATGTCAATAGGCCGGACAAACTTAGAAACCACCAGCTACGCCACCAGGGTGGCAAAATGGTGATCAACAAACTTAGCGGTTCCTGCCAGGTGCCGCCCAGATAACGTGCACTAAGTTGAAACTGATAACTTCCGGCTGGAAGCCGGGTATAGGTAGCAACTCGGTTATTGGCGCTAATGCCCAGCCAGTCACGGTCAAAGCCTTGCAAGCGATAGCGGTATTGCAGTTGCTGGGGCTGCAAAAAGTCCGGCGCAGAAAAATGCAGGCTAAACATATCCTGCAGGTGGTTGAAGGTAAGTTGCCTGGTTTGCCCCAAAGGTTGCGGTAACAATTTATCGCTGCCAGGCAGTACCGGCTGATTAAACATACTTAGTTGATATAGCATTAATGCCGGTAGCGGCAGTTCACGAGCAGCCAGTTGCAGCGGATAAATATCGAGCCCCTGACGCCCACCGCGGTATACATTGCCAAATGCCACTGCACTGGAGCCAATCCAGGTTGCTTCTTGCACACCATGACCGGCAGACAGTTGAATAAAGCCCTGATTAGCCTCAGACCAAACAAAACGATACATCAGATTAAACGCTGTGGCCCGTTGCAACTCCGTATCGCTGTCATCAGCATTGCGGTAGGCTTTAAACCCCAGGATACGCTGTGGCTGTGTCGGGTGGCGTAAAACCCGATGATTTACGTTGCCTGCGCGGACAAACAACTGGCCATTTTCTTCCAGCAATGCCTGCACGCCATTGTAAACCGGGCCCAGACCTTCCGGCATAGCCTGATGCCAGTGCTTAATATCGTCTAACCCGGCAGCGATACGCGCTAACCCCTTATCAACTGATCCTAGCCAGATATCACCAAACTGGTCCTCATACAATACGGTTACGACATGAAAAGGCAGAGGATAAGCCGGGTTTTCCGGGTGGAAATGCGCCAGTAATTGCCAGCGGCTGTCCATAACAAAAACACCATCAGTGCGGCTGGCCAGCCAAATGCGTTGACGCGAATCACGAAAAATGGCGCTAATATGTGGTTGGCGCGACACAGGTAGAATAAATGGCTGCCATTGTTGGTCAGACATCAGTCGAAACAGGCCCTGGTCGGTACCAAGCCAAACATCATCGTCCAGTTGCTTTACGACCCGGGCAAGCGACGGTGCTGCGCCCGTTGCAGGCTGAGGCAGCGGCCACTTTAACAGTTCACCGTTTTGCGGGTTGTAACGCGCGACACCAGACTCACGGTTAGCTAACCAAATGCGATCCGGTGCCACAGCGTCAATGCCAAATACATCATTGCTGCCGAGCAAACCATCTCTATCCGCTGCAGCTGGCAACACCTGTACCTGACGGGCAAAGCCGCTTAGCTGGCTAAACCCCGTTTGGCTGACAAACCACATACTGTCGGCTTTATCCTGATACATGGCCAAAATAGCATTTGTTTGTAAGCCAAAGCGAAGTAAAGGCTCATGGCTAAAATGACGCCAAGTCTGCTTTGCGCTCTGATAATGCCAGACGCCGTTGTCATAGGTGCTTAACCATAAATCACCCTGCTTATCAGACAAAATATCCGTTAGCTGGCTATGCTGCAGCAGTGTCGGCATGTCGAAGCTTTGCACACTGCCATCGGCTTGCAACAACCAAAGGCCGGCACCAAAGCTGGCAACAGCTAACTGCCCCGATGGCAACCAACGCAAACGGGTAATATGGTCCAGTGTTAGTGCCGAGTTATGTGTATGCCAGTGCGTTAGCTGCCCGCTATCAAGCTGTACTTTAACTAAACCAGCAATATCATTGCCAGGCCGGCGCTGAGGCGCCTCACCCAGAGCCAGATAAAGGCTGTCGTCATGCACCAACAAATGATTAATATAGCGAAACTCTGCCAGTTGCTCTGGCATAAAAGAAGTAAGTTGTCTGGCGTCTGCGGCTAACGTGGCCACGCCCGCACCATAGCCGGAGACCCAAAGCTGGCCATTGTTGTCCAATGCCAACGCCGTAATTTCACTACTGCCACGTCCCTCAGGCCACGGGTAGCGACGAAACTGTTCAGTAGCCGGGTCAAGCCGGTTTAAACCGCCATAACGGGTGCCAACCCACAGCATACCGCGGTTATCTATTAACAGGCTGGTGATCCAATCGGAGGATAATCGGTTTGGGTTGGTACTGTCTGCCGGATAATGTTGCAGTGTTACACCATCAAAGCGATATAAGCCGTGGTGGGTGCCCAGCCATAAAAACCCCTGATTGTCCTGCACCATGCTGGTAGCAAAAGGCGAGATGGGCTGGCTTTCGGCCAGATGGTTAAAACGGGCGTAGCCGGTTGTTGCCTGCCCGGCACTAACGGGAAAACAGACGTGCAGAATGATAGAAATACAGGCAAAAAACGCCTTCAGGTAATTCATGCACAGTAGCCATACTCAAAATTATTGGTTAAGTATGGCGGCTTTGTTAACAACTGCAAATCATACTACTTATTTAATCCCAGCAGATCTGGTCTGAAAGCTAATCCTGCAATGGCAGTAAAGTGGGATTCTGCAGCAAATACCGCAAGGAGAAATAGGCTCGCTGATGGCAGGGTTTTATGCCGGCAAGCGCCTGAGTAATCTCATGCTGCTTTGCCGCAACCGCGCTGAAGCTGCCGCCATAATCTGGCTGGCGAAAAGACTCAACAATTATGCCAATGCTGCAGCTAAGTTGACCAAGTAACGCCAACCTGCGCTCTGCACTCATTAAACCGGCTCCGCTACCGTCTTGTAACCACAGCACTAGTCCTTGCTGCTGCAGGCTACCCAGCCGTGCTGCAAAGGTTTGGGCATCCAGATTACCGTTGCTAAATGCACTGATGGCAACAGGCTTTTTGCTTGAGCTAGCAAAAGTCAGCAATTGCGCTTTTAACCAGTTTGTATCAGCTTCGGTTTGAAAATCAATATCGTGCAACTCCAGCGGCAAATACCACCCTAACAGCCTGTCTTCCGATATTGGTAAGGACAAAGCAAGTTGTTGCTGCAGCATCTTGCTTCGCGCAAGTTGATGCATCACAAATTGCCGGCGATCTTCGCCCTGCCGAACATAACTAAATTCGTCTTGTGCAGCAAACAAACCCAGCCAGACGGGTTGGGCTGTAGGTACGCCTGCTTGTAAAAATTGAAGCAACGGCGAGTCAGTCGACATAAAGTCATTAGTGCCATATTGGCTCCATTGCACAATAATTGACGACAAACCTCGTTGCAAAAGCTGCTGCTGTACCTGCTGCCATTGCAAAGAGTTTAATTGTGCATCACGCTGTAAAGGCTGATAAAACACGCTGGCAGCACGCTCGTTTTCAGTAGATTGACAGGCTACCAAAACAGATAAAATTGCAGCAACAATGCATGCTCTCGCCGATTTAAATCGCCGGCTAACTGATACTGCCATTCCAGGCTCACCTCAAGACGCTCTCGTTGCAACAATACCGGTACTTCACCTGGCCAAAAACGCCACTGCAAGCCCATACCTGCGGCCAGCTGCTTACCACTTGCCAACACTCCGGCAGATGTTTTCTGTAAACGGTGGTCGTATTGCAGCAAACCATACCACTTAATTGTTTGCGCAGTTGACTCAGTCAATTTCCAGACCCGCCCCTGATCAAAACGAACCTGCGCTAGTTTATTGCCGGTTTCTGGCCACCAAACAGCGTCAAGATAGAGTTTTCGCTCCCACCAGCCAGGTTCCACCGGTCGCCATTCTGCTTGCAACGGCTCAGCATTAAGCGCATCTGCCGTTAAGCGTAAAATACTATGCCATTCTCCCTGTGCCAATGGATACTGCTGCAGCCCCGCACTTAGCCACAAATTTATACTGTCCAGCGGTTTATAACTCACACCAAATTGTTGGCCCCAGGTTTGCCATGGCGAATCATTGCCATTGCTGGCTACAACAGCATACAACGACAAATCCTGCTGTAAAGGGTCAACAAAGTACTCTGCTTTAACGGCAAAACCGTGGCGGCTAAGAGTGGTATCATCTGTAGACAGACGCTCACCGGTAATGGCACCACTGGTAAAAGTCGAACCACCACTGAATTGCCAATGTGATGCCAGTTGCTGCTCTAATCTGATTAAGCTGAATTGCGTAGTGAGGTCGGCGTTGGTTAGGTTTTGTTTTGTTTTGTACAATGCCAGCGCTTCTGCTGTCCATTGCCGGGTTTGCGAAAGCTCAGATAATTGCTGGTTTAAGTAGGCAAGTTGTGCGGCCTGAGTTGCGTTAAATTGATAACCTTCCTCGTGCAGCTTTGTCATAATATCCCGGGCTTTTTCAGGCTCGGTTGCAACTAACGCATAGGCATACTCAAGCTGATAACCCACTTGTTTTGGTTGCCGCTCTGCCGCTTTTTGCAGATTGATAAGCATAAGTGCTGTTTGGTTTTGTTGACGATAAACCGCAGCCTGGATCGCGTATTGCCTTGCCATTTCTGCATCCGTTGTCGACTTCACCTGTTGCAGATAATGGCTGGCCGCTTGCTCCTGCCCCTGTTGCAGCGCCAGTTCAGCCATTGTCAGGACATCGCCGGCCAATAACTGCTCAAATGGTATATTCTGCCATTGCGACAATGCCAGCGAGGGTTGCTGTAATACCTGATACTGGTAAGCAATGTGCTTTAAATAAATGAGATCAGGCTGTAGCTGATGCGCTTGCTGCCAATACTGAATAGCGGAGCCAGGATCAGCATCATTTGCACACAAGGCCAAAGTTTTCCAGCCATTTACATTTCCCGGTACCGGGTTCAGTAACTGGCGCGCCCGCTCACAATCGCCAGCCAGTCGCCACAGCTCAGCTTGGGTTTCAGGAAAAACAGACCAATCATCAAGCCTCTCAAGCACCTTAGGTAAGCTTGTTACGGGCTGCTGTTGTAGTAGGTTTAATAACCGTTCCGGCAATGTTTTTTGTTTGATAGCGGCTGCAGAAAAGGGTAGCGCCTGAACAAGCAGTCGTAAGGCGCGCTCTGGTTGTTGAAGCTCAATATACAGATAACTAAGCCGGTCTAGCAGATATGTATCAGGCATATCCTGATATAACGCCAGCAAGTAGGGTAATTGTAGAGCAGCATCTGGCAAGGCATTTATGCTATTTACCAGCAGACTGTAGTCTTCGGACCGCAATGGTTGGGCAAACTTACGCTGTAAAATGGCTTCGTAGTCTTTTTCAGCTATACGTTTTTGTAACACGATTGCTAATTTTTGCTTTGTTAAAGTCGAGTCATTAAAGCTAACCGCGTCTAATGCATCGGCCGACAGCCAGCGCTCTGCATAAACCAACCACTGTGGTGATGGCTGTATCGGGCAGCGAGAAAACGCCGCTTTAGCATCCTCTGTTGAACCCACCTGCAGATACAAACCCACTTTGTCTTGGCAGTCCAGCGTTAGCTTGTCAATTAGCGCGCTGGCTAAGCTTATATTGCTGCTGTTGATAGCAGCCTGATAGCGCTGTTTTTGCTCTGCCTCTGTCAGCGTCGTGCGCTCGGTTAACCAAAGAAAGCTTTGTTCCGCACCCGTCCAGTCAGACTCTGCCAGTTGCATCTGCACCCGCTGGCGGTAAAGCGCAGCACTCCAGGCTGAATCACTATATTGATTTGCAATCGCAGCCGCCTGTTGGTATTTCTTCTGGCTAAGCAATGCCATGCTGTATCGCTGCCAGTCCCGCTCAGTTAGCTGTTCTTTTGGCACGGCTTCAGTGTCTTTAATAACTTGCTGTGGCAATAAAAGCTGCTGCGCCAGCTCAGCTCGTTGTAACAATAACCCGGAATTTATTTCTACCTGACCAGCGAGTAACTCGAACGCTTTTTGCAGTTGCTGCTCAGCAATAAAGTGTTGTGACAGCGCCAACAGTATCTGCTGCCGCTCTGCTGCTGGTACACTTGGCAGCAGAGATGAAATTGTTTCAAATGGCAGTGGTAGCTGGCTATCTAACTGCGTCTGTACAATGCGCCTTAACTTATCGGGTTTCAGAGCAGAAGGTAGACGCTGGTAGGTGAGCAGGGCCGCTGCGGTATCAGGTATAGCAAGCTGAAAATCTAACAATAGCACAACCAGTGGAGCATGCTCTGGAGCAAACCTCAACGCTTTTTCAAGTTCGGCCACAGCTTGAACATATTGTTGCTGCCGATTTAGGGTAAATGCTTTATCAACAAACGGATAAGTTCGAAACTGCTGCAATTCAGTCAACCCGCTCCGCCAATCTTCTGCAGTTGCTGCCAGACTGAAAACTATCGACATAATAACCAGTAGCCGCATAACTAGGATGCCCCGGCTACTAGCGTTTGCCGATGTTTATGCTCGACGTATAACTGCAGCAATGATTTCTGCCGTTCCTTTTGCAGGGCAAGCGTTTGCGCTAATACCTCTTCCGAAATAAGCTGCTCTTGTACCAAATAGCTACCCAACTTGATATTGCTGTCGTAATCAAAACCAATCATTACCTGGTTGATGACCGCAGGCTCCAGCAATGACGCTTGCAGTAAGGCTTCGCCTAGTAGTAACTGATGTGAGAAATACTGCTGGCGAACAATTGTAGCTTCGGCAGCTGTCAGCTCTCCATCGCTAACCCATTGCTCTAATTGCCGGTCTGGGTTGCATGCCAAATCATACTTATACCAATAACGTAACCCCAGTGTTACCGCGCCAGCCTGACAAATCACATAACGTATCTTATGCTGCAGCGCTCGCTCAATCGCGCCATGAGCCACAGGCGACAAAGCACTTTCTTTTGCCAAAATCAGCACGTTACCTTCAACACCAATGGGTAATACCGCGTACTTAAATGCTAAGCGCTCGGGGAACTGAATAATATATTTTGATTCAAGAGCAAAGGGGTCAATTAAACAGCACTCCACAGAAGCTTGAAGTGCCAAAGCCTCTGCCAATTGCTTCGGTGAAATATAATTTAGTCGTAGCATAGCCTGCCCCAAACGCTCACCACGTCCCCTAAGTTCCAGGGCTGAGCTTAACTGTTCCTCGCTTATAACGGCGTGTTGTTGCAGAATAAAACCTAATGAAGAACCTAAACTACGGTCACTAACTGTTGGATATTGATGTTGTGTTTTGTCCCACGCGACCCGGCGCGGATCACCATGGGCAAGAACTTGACGAATCGCTCTCACGTTCGCAAAGAAATTAATTACATTACCCCACAATTGCCGCGGCACGGATAGTAAAGCCTGTGTGATTCCGTAATAGCGCCGGACAAAAATCATGCGCTGAATCATCCTGTTAAGAAAAAAAACTAAATTAGTTGTTAGCAAGGTGATGATCAGCGGCTCGTTGGAAAACACACTGATAAAATTATAAGAACTGTGGACTACTGCCTGATATAGCCATAGCAGCAACAACTGGATAAATATAATGCTAGCCAAAAAACTAACGAAATAGCTGATAACGCCTTTTCGATCCCGCCAGAGAAAATAATTCAGTTTCCAGTCCGGGCTCCATTTATGTACTTTAAAGCCCTGAAACACGATACCAATTATCCAGCGACTTTTTTGTCGGACAGCAGTATTAAAGGTTTCAGGGAAATATTCTCTGACACAAACTACATTTCCGCCTGTTTTACTGCGACTGCTGTTCTGTTCGGCGAAGGCTGCCAACTTGTTGTTAGTAACAGAAAAACGAACAAAGATTTCTTCCATTCCCCATTGCTTAAGACGAAAGCCAATATCATAGTCTTCTGTTAGCGATTGGACATCAAAAGGAAGTCCATCACCTTCTTCTGACAATTTTAGGATAGCCCGCCGACTAAAACAGGTGCCAACACCGGCGCTGGGTACCTGGCCGACAATGGCTTCGCGCACAACAACATCTTTACCGTGCATTTCTGAAAACTCGTCGAGATAATGACCAGAGGTAAAGTTAAATGCACCGGTAGCAAAAGGGTAAACAGGCAACTGAATCAAATCTTTTCGAGGCAATAAATAATTGAATAACCTTAACTCCATTGCTGAAATAACGTCTTCTGCATCATGTAGAACAAACCCTGCAAACTTCACGTTGGAGCGCTGTTCAAATTCAAGAATAGACGTAATCACATTGTTTAAACAATCAGCTTTGCTGGTTGGCCCGGGTCTGGCGCAGATCACTTTGTGAATATTAGGAAAGCGCTGGCAAACTTCATCAACATCGTGCTGTGTCCCAGGGTCGTTAGGATAGGTACCGACGAAAATCTGGTAGTTTTCATAATCCAGCTCGGAAGCAGCGAGCTCAGCCATCTTGCCAACCACACCTACCTCCTGCCAAGCAGGGATCATTATGGCAAGAGGTTGTTCTTTATAAATGTACAGTTGTTTCTCGTCAAACAACGAGCGTTTACGATATATTGTTAAACCTCGCCACAAATGGCGCAGCCAATAGTAGACATCAATAAAAGCGTCATCTATCGCAAAAAACAATAGCATTACCAGCAATATCAGTGAGATATTTTTCAGTACAAACAGATACACCGCAGTGATATCAATCAGGCTCATGCTAAAAACACACTTATAAAATAAAACAAAAACTGACAATCTGTTACCAGATTGCCAGTTTGCTAAAAAATGCTGTTGTTATTGGCGGATGTTTCGACGACGCAATATCAGTGCAATACCTAAAGCCATCAACCAGGCTGTTGGCGGAACCGGCACAGATGACGCCGTATTAGATGGGGAAGAAATGTGATCACGTACTAATAGAGATGTAACGTTTAACTCACTCATTTGTAATATGTTTTCTGCAAGCCACAATGGTGAGTTTGCATCAGTAAAATATCCGCTTTGGCACAGTAACGAGTAACTTGCGCATGCTACTCCTGGGATATCCCACGCAAAATCAGACATCCAAACATATTGCATACCAGTGGGTGACTTAGTGCCAAACTGCCAGTACGTATAACCTTCAAAATCATAGCCTTTTTGCTCAGTATATGCTTGCCCAGTACCATTTAACAAAAAGAATAATGCTGAACCAGTTTTTTGAGCTGTCGACCAGCCATCTGCCATGGGGTCTGAATCAAACCAGTTATGAATTGCAAAAAATTCATCTACTGTTGCCCAGCGCCAACCATCTGAATTGTTGTCGATAAATGCATTTACATCAGCCAGGCTTGTCTGTTTTGACGAACCGAGGGTATCACTCCAGGACAAACGTGCAATATCCAAATTCATATCAAGCAAGGACCAATAAATACTGTTTTGCTCGTCATCCAAATAGTTTTTGCCATGAATAAGAGCAGCCTGAGCCGGTTGAGTGGCAATTAGGCTGAATAAAACAAACAAAAAAAGAATTCCATTCTTAAACATAACAACTCCGTCACAAGATAAACAACAATTAAACATTTCAATGTAAATCAATACTTTAGCTATATAATACCCGTTCGATGAACAAAAAAGAATCAGCACCATCGAATTAGTTTGCAGTTTTTTACAACAGGAGCATTGCAATTGAGAACCATTCGCATTATATTCTAAACCAATGCGATGGAGCGCATGTCGTTACGGCCCCGGATGGGCTTCTCTGGTCGTTGTTTTACTTGTCTTGCACATTAAGGGGTGGGTTTTGCCACCCCTTCTTTTTATTGGATGGTACTATGTTATCTCGCTGGCAAAGTGTGCTGGAGCAGCTTTATGTGCTGCTGTTGTTGCTCTGTCCGATATACAGTTTTTATCAGTTTCCTGCCGATCTCAACGACACAATACTACTTTATAGCGTGCTGCTGTTTTGCACTATTGCCAGCATACGGTTAAAACCTGCCTGCCCCACAGTTGCCGCATTGCATGGCGGCGCCTGGCTTGAGCAATATATGGCGCTGGCTCTGTTATTAACGCTACTGTGCTGGTTTTATTTACCGCTTGCACCTTACGCACATACGGCAACGGCGCTGCTGTGGCTGACATGCCAGCTGGCGCTACCCGGCCTGCTACTGCGCATGCTGCTGGTTTGGCGCCATCAGCACAATAACGCCAACCCGACAGCAGCGCAGCACTGGCTTATTGGCTACGCCAGCCAGTCGGGTATGGCACTGCAATTGGCCAATCATAGCGCATTACAGCTAAAACAAGCGGGCATCCGCGTAACACTGGCCGAGCTAAACCAGTTAACCCAGCAACAACTACAGCAGTATCAAAAAGCGTTATTTGTTGTTAGCACCTATGGCGAGGGCGAGCCACCAGACAATGCCAATCAGTTTTATCAACTGGCGCAACAATGGCAGCACAATTTGCAACAACTAGAATATGCGGTCCTGGCGCTGGGTGATCGCAGTTATCAACAGTTTTGTGCCTTTGGCCACTGGCTACATGGCTGGCTGGCGCACAACCAGGCTAAAGCAATACAACCGCTGCTGGAGCTGGACAGTGCCCAACGGCAAAGCCCGGCGCTTAGCCACTGGCAACAATTATTAGCACAGATCAGTGCTGATAATAGCCTCGCCGCTGCCATGCCGGTTACCAGCCCCCCATGGCAGCACGTGCAGTTACTCAGCCGCTATGTGGCTAACCCCGGCAGCAGCGGTGCCGCTTGCTATATCGTAAAATTACAACCGCCAGAACACGGCTTCTGGCAGGCGGGCGATCTGGTAGATATTCAGCCGGAGAACAGCAAATGTAATGTCGCACTGTGGCTGACAAAGCAGCAGATTAATGGTTGTCAAAGTGTTAGTTACCGTAACCGGCATGTACCACTATGCTGGGCACTGGCAGAACTACAGCTGGATAAAATACACCCACCCGCTACCGGTGAAGCATTGGCTGACTGGCTCACACGACAGCCGTTATTGCCAGTGCGCACCTACTCTATTGCCTCAATACCAGAAGAGGGCCAACTGATGTTGTTGGTACGTCAGGTACAACAGCCTAACGGCAGCCTGGGTGTTGGTTCTGGCTGGCTTACTGCGTGGGCGAACGAGCAACAGCCTGTGCAGCTGCGTTTACGTAGCCACAGCAGTTTTCAGCTGCCGGATGATGACCGGCCGGTTATTTTTATTGCTAACGGCACTGGCATTGCAGGCATCCGCGCCTTACTGGCGCAGCGGGTAAAACGTGGCCATGACCGTAACTGGCTGCTATTTGGTGAGCGTAAGCAGCAGTTTGACAGTTTTTTTGCCCGCGATCTGCAGCTTTGGCAGCAACAGGGCTTTATTCGCCATTGCGATTTAGCATTTTCGCAAGATCAGCCAGAAAAGCGCTATGTACAACACCTACTGGCAGAGCAACAAGCCCGCTTACTAGAGTGGCTAGCGCAAGGTGCAGCAATTTATGTCTGTGGCAGCCTGCACGGTATGGGCGATAGCGTACACAAGGTGTTGCTGCAGGCTGTAGGTGCAGCCGGTTTAGATCAGCTGCAACAACAAGGCCGTTACCGCCGCGACCTATATTAATTTTTGCCCGGCATAAAACTGATACGGCCGTTTTGCACCGCCATGTTTAATGGCACTGCGGTTAGCAGTTTTATGGTCGGATTAGTGGTGTCCAGTTTGTACACCGGATTACTCGCAAGGTAACCATTAATAAGCTGTAATAACTCATTGTTAACCGCCGCCAAGTTGCCACGATAACCAGCAGCTTCAATGCTGGAGTTGAGCAGCTTAACTGAGCGCAGGTAAATCGCTTTTTGCTCACCGTCATAGTACGGCACGCCTTCAACCTGCAGTTGCAAACTTGCAGGGTAACTTAAGCCAAACAGCGACAAAGCAGCGCTGGCGGCGGTATTTAGCCGCACAACGTCAGAGTTATCCGGGCCAATTTGCACTTGCATCGTTTCAACCTGCATTTTTAGCGGTATACCGGCGACATTGGCCTGTCGCGTTAGCTTGGGGATTTGCTGGCGCAGTAGTTGCTCAACATCGGTTTCGCTTACACTGTAGGCCGACATTTGCTGCAACTGGCTGCAGGCGGCAACAAGTACTGCAAACACTAACACAATGATCTTTTGCATATTTTTTATACCTTTAGGAAATATTGTTGCCTGCCGCTGTGGCAAATTATGCGGTGATTTACGTTAACATCACACTCTAGCTGCGGCCAACTGACTTTTTGCTGAACCAAATGTGCTCCACGTGAAACAACGCAGACCAGCCAAGCGCAGCCAGTTTAACCAAGTTATGATATGCTCAGCCGCGTTTATCCGGGGTTTAACTATATATAACAAGAGAAATATTATGGCTTTAATTATTAAACTTATCGCCGGCATTGTGCTGGGCATGTTGTGCGGCCTGTACGCACCACATTGGCTGACTCAACTATTGTTAACTTTTAAAGCGCTGTTTGGTCAGCTGCTGTTTTTTATTATTCCTCTGCTTATTTTATTTTTTATCACTAGTGGTATCGCGGCTTTACCGCGTAACTCAGGTAAGTTACTGGGCCGCACCCTAAGCATCGCGTATCTATCGACTATTGCTGCCGGCGTGCTGGCTTTCATTATTGCCAGTATCGTAGTACCCATGCTAACCACCGCTTCCGCAGCAAGTGCAACAGCCAGCGGCGTTAATCTTACGCCTTTTGTCGAAATGAATATCCCGCCGGTGTTTAGTGTTATGACAGCCCTGACGCTGGCCTTTGTGTTTGGCTTAGGCATTGCGGCTACGCAGGCGCAGCAGCTAAAACAGCTTTCAGATCAAGGCCGAGATATTATTCAACTAGTGCTGAGTAAAGTGATTATCCCCCTGTTGCCAGTTTATATCGCTGGGGTATTCGCCCAAATGGCGGCTGCAGGTACTGTGTTTGGCACGTTAAAAACCTTTGGTGTGGTGCTGATCCTGGCCATAGCGCTGCATTGGAGCTGGATAATCACGCTGTATGTTATTGCCGGTATTAAAGCCGGTCGCTCACCCTTTGCATTAATTAAAAACATGCTGCCCGCTTATTTTACCGCACTGGGTACCATGTCGAGCGCCGCTACCATTCCGGTATCGCTGCAGGCCACCAAAGCCAATGGTGTAAAACCGCATGTCGCCGATTTTACCGTGCCACTGTGCGCTACCATTCATTTATCCGGCTCTACCATTACTATCGTTAGCTGCGCAGTGGCGGTAATGGCGATGCAAAATGGTCTGGAAATTCCGTCGTTGCTTACTATGTTGCCATTTATTTTAATGCTGGGCGTAGTAATGCTGGCCGCCCCCGGCGTACCAGGCGGTGCAGTAATGTCAGCGGTTGGCCTGTTAGGCTCAATGCTGGGTTTTGGCGAGGCTGCGGTAGCGCTAATGATAGCGCTGTATATGGCACAAGATAGCTTTGGTACCGCCTGTAATGTGACAGGTGATGGTGCTATTGCCGTGTTGGTAGACAAAGCGGAATAAGCTGAGCTGGCGAGTAGAAAGTCGCGCGCTGCGCGCGATTTCGCGCATAACCGGCAAGCATAAAACTATAACTTATTGTTTTAATTAAAAATAAAGTATGGCACGATATTTCCATAACAGAATTCAATTACACTTACGGATACTGTTATGGACATTAGCTTACCGCAACAAAAACCTTACCTGCGCTACCTGCTATTCGCGGCCGGCTTTGCTCTGCTAAGTGGAATAATTTATCAATTATCACGACCTCTAGTACCCGCCATATCGCTGGCGCAATACCCGCTAACCGCAGTACAGCAAGGCGAGTTGACTTTATACAGCGATGCGCTGGGCGAACTGATTGCCCGCCATCAACGCTTACTCACCGCGCCGGCAGCCGGTGTCGTCACTGAAATTTTTTATCACCCAGGCAGTGAAGTGCAAGCTGACACGGTTATTTTGCGGCTGGAAAACCCAGAGTTAGATTTAAAAGTGATCGCCGCAGACAACGCGCAGCAAAAAATGCAAGCCGAGCTAACCGCGTTCGATTCGCAGCAGATCAGCCAACTACTGGAGCAACAAAGCCGGCTGGCAGAAATGGAAAACCAGTTACAGCAAGCTGAGCTCGAGCTGAAGGTCAATCAGGAATTAGCCGCCAATGGCATTGCAGCTCGTATTGAGCTGCAACGTGCTGAATTAAAAGTAACGCAGCAACGACAAAAACTGCAATTTGAACAACAGCGCTATGCCCAGTTTGCCCGCCAGCAGCAGGCAGAAAAAGCGCATAAAAACCTGCAATTGGCCCAACTGCAAAACGAATATAAGCTGTTGTTACAGCAGCAAAACAATATGCAACTGACAGCAGGCTTTAATGGCTATATTCAGCAGTTAGAGGTAGAGCTGGGCCAGAGCATTAGCAGTGGCCAGGCACTGGCACGGGTGGGTAGCCAGCATCAGCTTAGCGCACGCATTTTACTAAACCAGCGCCATACCGAGCTGATCCAGATTGGCAGCCCGGTTGTTATAAACACCCGTAACGGCCAGATAGAGGGCCAAATAAGCCGGATAGAAGCGCTGGTACAAAATGGTACTGTCGCTGCCGAAGTTGCCTTACCAGATCAGTTACCGCCCGGCAGCCGGCCCGCCCAGCACATTAGTGCCAAAGTATTGCTACAACAGCAGCGCAACGCCCTATATATACAACAAACACCCGGGCTTAGGCCCAATAGCACGCAAACGCTGTTTGTCCAGACTGGCGCTGGTAAAGCAGAGCCACGGCTAGTGCAATTTGGCGAGTTGTCTGACCGCCAGCTACTCATTGAATCTGGCGTACAAGCCAATGACCAGTTACTGGCTTATGACAAGCCAGACTGGCAACAACACCCTTATCTGACCCTGCAATAAGCCTATCAGGAGCTAACATGACATCAGCACTTATTACCCTGCACAATATCAGTAAATCGTTTCGCCATGCCAATATTGCCACCCTAGCGTTACAGAACATTAGCCTGAGCATCTACCCTGGCGAATTCGTCGCTATTACCGGGCCGTCCGGTTGCGGTAAATCTACCCTGCTGAATATCCTCGGCCTAATGGATACCGCCGATCAAGGTGACTACATGCTGGCAGATATTAATACCAGTAAACTGAGCACCAACCAGCGCACCGCTATTCGCAACCAGCACCTTGGTTTTGTCTTTCAATCGTTTAACCTGATTGATGCTATGACGGTGTTTGATAACGTTGCCTTACCCTTACAGCATCGCGGCGTAAAACGCGCAGAGCTGACACAGTGCGTCAACGCCTGTTTATCGCAAGTGGATATGAGCCACCGCGCCAGCTTTTATCCGAACCAGCTGTCTGGCGGCCAGCAACAGCGTATTGCCATTGCCCGCGCGCTGGCATGCTCACCGCAGCTGCTGTTGGTAGATGAACCTACCGGAAACCTGGACAGTAAAAACGGCGATGCGGTAATGCAGTTGCTGCAACAGTTGAACCAGCAGGGCACCACTATCGTGATGGTAACGCACGATTTTCGCTACAGCCGTCTTGCCACCCGCCAGCTCCAACTGCTTGATGGCCATATCGTCGCCGAACAACAGCAAAATAAGGATGTTGCCTGATGCTCTACTTGCACGCTTTAACCTTTGGCTTAAAACGTTTGTATTTGCAACCCCGGCTGTGCCTGCCGGTTATTGTCAGCCTGGGGCTGTCACTGGCGGCCATGCTGGTGGTGTTGACACTGTGTTATACCATACTGATCCAGCCTCTGCCGCAGGTGCGACAGGCTGAGCAACTGACGGTGCAAAAGATTAACCTGCAGTTTGGCCGAGTTGAAATTGGCTTAATTGATCAACACCGCTTTGTTAGCCTGCAACGGCAGTTTGCCAGCTATGGCGACTGGGGCTATTTGACCAGCAGCACAAAAGATAACATTGAAGCCAACGCACAACACTTTAGCGCGACGGTGTTTTTTAGCAGCAATAACACGCCGCAATTACTGGGTATTGCCTTAATTAATGGCCATGCCCCCACTCAGGCTAATGCGGACCAGGCGGTGTGGATATCAGAAAGTTTGTGGAAAAACCGCTTTAATCGCAGCGCCGACGTTATTGGCAAGTCTCTAACTTTGCAGGATAAGGCTTACAGCATAGCCGGCGTAATGCCCGATTTTTATGCCGCAGCAGATAATCACCAGTTTAGCGCAGAGCAGGTGTGGCAAGTGTTTGATCCGGCTACTACAGCGCCGTTTTCTGAATCGACCCGGTTTGGCAGCAATGCCAGCATTATTTTACGCAGCGACGGCGCACTACCCTCAGAGGCAGAACTGGCGCACTGGCTGGAAAACGAGAAACAACAAGCGCCTAAAGCACTGGCGCCCATATTTCAGGATGCCAGCTTCAATACCAGCCAACAAGGTTACCGTCAGTATTTGCTGGCTGACAGCCAGAAACTGCTATGGTTGCTGCTGGCCGTTACCGCTGGTTTATTCAGTATAGCGGCACTGAACCTGACCAATGTGCTGCTGGCGCATTACCAGAGCCGGCAACATGAATTTGCCGTGCAAACCGTCAGTGGTTGTCGCAAAGCCACCTTACGGCTGCTGATTGCACTGGAAAATATCAGCTTAATATTACCGGCGATACTGTTAGCGCTGTTGGCAGCCCAATGGTTGTTCCGGTTAATACCTACCCTGGCGGGCGATGCCATTCCACTGGCGCAAAGTGTGGAGCTAAACGGCATCACGCTGATAAGTGCCGCAGCACTGGGCGCAATACTGCTGTGGCTGTTCAGCCTGCCGGTACATAGCAACGAAAACAGCCTGACAACAAAACTAAATCAAAGCGGCAAGGGTAGTAGTAAACAGCAAAAAGCGGTGTTGATAAAATGCTTACTACTACTGCAGCTGGCTATAGCGTCAGTATTGATCACCAGCACCGCCGCGCTGGCCTGGCATAGCTACAAAGAAATTTTTACCGGCTGGGGGTTTAATATGGTTAACAGCTATCAAATACGGCTGCAAAAAGAGCAGCAGTTTAGCGTATTAACCGGCAACAGCGATAACAGCACAGCCGAGCAAAAGGCAAGCAGCTACCGGCAGCAAAGGTTGCAGCTGCAACAGGCTTTACAACAACACTGGCCCCAGGCAACGGTACTAGACAGCAACAACCAACCAATATCAGACGCACTTACGATAGGTATGCTTAAATCTGCCGCCGACGCGCCCAATATCGAACACACAATTGCAGTGGTAGAGCCGCGCCATTTCGCCACCTTTGGCATACCCTTGCTGCACGGCAGAAGCTTTAGTGCCGATGAAGCCCTGCGCACCATTATTGTTGACCTGAATTTTGCCCGCTTGCTGCAGCCGGCCGATCCGGCGCAGGCTGTCGGGCAAACGTTATACGCCAATAATGACGCCTACCAGATTATTGGCGTGGTCGCTAACGTTAAAACCAACAGAAAGCCGCTACCGCACCGCTATTCACCCACCAATGCCAGTAACCCGGTTATCGACTGGCAGCAGCTGGTGTTGGTGCTGCCGGAACAGCTGCCCATTACTGAGGCCGATGTCAGCCTGGCGTTGGCGGAACTGGCTACCGGTTATACCGTTAAATTGTTTCCGCTGCAGCAATTGTGGCAAGATCTGACCCGACAAAGCCGGATCTATTTTTATCTGATCTGCCTTTTTAGCGCTACTACCCTGTTACTGGCACTGCTTGGCACCGCAGGTGTCAGTCAAATGCGGGCTCAGCAACGGCGTTACGAGCTGGCAGTGCGGATGGCCACCGGCGCCAGCCAGCAGAACCTGCTCTGGCTGCTGGGCCGGGAAAGTGGCATATTAGTGCTAAGTGGTCTGGCACTGGGTGCCTTAGTTACCACCCTGGCCTACCAGCAACTGCAACGCAGCTTCAGCACTTTACCTGAGTTCAACAGTACGGTATTTATTAGTCTGAACCTGTTGCTGCTTACGGTAGCACTGGCCACCTTGTTATGGCCCGGCTGGCAGGTAATTCGGCAGGACCCGATGAAAACCCTGCGCTCGCTGTAGTACACAAAGTACAACATAAGGACACAACGTGGCTGTAACCATTCTGATCGCTGACGATGATGCCGATATCCGGCTGGCACTGGAACTGTTGTTAAGTGCCGCGGGCTACCGGGTACTTAGCGCCAGCAATGCGGATGCGGTTATAGCTGCGCTCGCGCACAAACCGGCGCTGATCCTGCTGGACATGAACTTTCGCCAGGACACCACCTCAGGTCAGGAAGGCCTGACACTGTTGGCTGAACTGAAAAGCAGCGGCATCCCCATTATTATGATGACCGCCTGGGGCAGCGTTGAGCTGGCGGTTAGCGCCATGCAGCAGGGCGCGGCCTTTTTTATCCAAAAACCCTGGAATAATCAGGCTCTGCTGCAGCAAATTAAACAACAACTCACCCTTAGTGCGCTGCAAACTGAAAACCAGCAATTACGCGAGCTTACCCAGGCCAACAACGACAACTGGGTGGCCGCCAGCCCAGCGATGCAGCAGCTGGAGCAAATGGTACACACCGTAGCCGGCACCGAGGCGAATGTGTTAATTCTCGGCGAGAACGGCACCGGCAAGTCCGCGCTGGCACAACGTATTCACCAGTTATCAGCGCGCAATAAGCAAGCCTTTATCAGCGTGAATATGGCCGCCATTCCGGAGAGCTTGTTTGAGGCCGAACTGTTTGGCCATGAGAAAGGCGCCTTTACCGACGCCAGAAAACAGCGACACGGCCGCTTTGCGCTGGCAGATCAGGGTAGCCTGTTTCTCGATGAGATAGGTTGCCTGCCACTGCACTTACAACCGAAGTTATTGCGAGTGCTGGAAAGTGGCGAATTTGAAGCGCTGGGTTCCAGCGCAAGCCAGCGCAGCGACGCCCGTATTATCAGTGCAACCAATGCCGACTTAACGACTCTGGTGCAACAAGGTCAGTTCCGCCAGGATCTACTGTACCGGTTAAATACTCTGGTATTAACCTTACCGCCGTTACGCCAGCGGCAAGCTGATATTCCACTGTTAACGGCACAAATTTGCCAGCGCTTGTGCCACAAATACCGCAAAGCACCGGTGCAATTTACCGCTGCAGCACAGCACGCTTTGCAAAAATACCATTGGCCGGGTAATGTGCGCGAATTGCACCATGTGCTGGAGCGCGCTGTACTACTAAGCCAAACCGCGCTACTGGATGTTGAGCAGCTACAGCTGCCAGGCACTCCGGCTAATACGCCTGGCAACTACCCATTGGATTTAGCGGCCATGGAACAGCAATTAATTCAGCAGGCACTGACACAAAGTGGCCAACAGTTAACTCAGGCCGCTGAGCTACTTGGGATTTCGCGGCATGCACTTGCCAGACGGTTGGAAAAATATCAGATGCCGTTGCCTGAATAATGACAGGCCTTTACCTGCCACTCTATCTGACCATATTGTTAAGCCTGTTGCTCACACTGGTCACTACGCTGTATCTGCACGCTTTGGGCTACAATAGCCTGACCCTGCTGACCGGCCTGTTTGTCATCAGCTGGCCACTGGGCGCCTTGTGGTTCGGGTTGTACCTTAAAATTAAATTACCACTACAACAGAGCCTGATTTATTGCCAGAGCCTGAACGAAGACAGCCACAATATGTTGCCAGACACCAGTGCTTTGCCTGCAGAGTTTCAGCAACTGCTTAGTGAAATGCGTCAGTTAAAAACAGCCACGCCAGCCAGCGACGACGCCTTACTGTTAACCATAGTGGCGCAGCAGCTACCCTATCCATTGCTGGTGTTTAATGCCAGCCTACAGCTGGTGTTTGCCAACACTGCCGCCAGCGACAGCCTGCAACGGCCGCTTATTTTACACAGTACTGCCACGGCCCTGGGTTTTACCACAGAGCCCGTGTTAAGCCACCCGGCACTGCAGCAAGGCTGGCAGCAACACTGTCTGCACTATCAGCATGCACCACATCACTACCATATTTACTATGCGCTGGACTTACGTCACCCGTTATATCAGCAACAAAAACACAGCCAGCAGCAATTGATCCGGGTACTAAGCCATGAGCTGCGTAACTCATTAACACCGATGGCTTCTATGACAGATACCTTGCTGCAACAAAATGCTCTGCCAGAACAAGCCACCCGCGAAGTGCTGCAACGCATCAATGCCCGCAGCACCAAGCTACTAAGCTTTATCGACAACTACATCACGCTGAGAGAAGTACCACAAGCGCAGTTACACTGGTTCAGTATGGAATCGTTACTGCAAGAGGTGCGGCTGTTAAGCCAGATTAGCTTTGACATAGTGGCCGATCCACGCTGTTATGGTGATCAGGTATTACTAAGCCAACTGTTGCTGAATTTACTGAAAAATGCCGCTGAAGCGGCGCAACAGTTAGGCCAGCCAGCGCAGATCAGCCTGCGGTTTTACTATCAACAATACCAACAAATTCTGGAACTCAGTGACAACGGGCCCGGCTTTAGTAACCCGGACAACCTGTTTGTGCCATTTTACACCACTAAAGCCGGTGGCTCCGGTATTGGTTTGTCACTGTGTAATGAAATAATGCAGCGCCATAATGGTACGCTCACTGCCAGCAACTTGCCAGACGGAGGTGCTGTGCTCACAGCAAGTTGGCCCTTGCATTGATGGGTGGACAGCCCCAGCGGGTAAAGTTAAATAAGCCTCTATTTACCGCTGGTTGTAGCAGTCTAATTTAAAGAAATATAAATCAGCCCTTTTAGCACTAAGGCTATGAGCAGAAGTTTACTCAAAGATGGCCAAAAGCTAAAAGCGTAGTCAGTTGAACGCCGTTGTGGTACCGGCTGAAACAGCCCTTTGCGTTCATAGTTTGCCGCTGGAAACAACTCAATGGCTATACCGCTAAAAGACTCCGCCACCTGTTGCCAGTCCAGACTACGCCGACCTTTCGCCGGATCGTGAATAACAACACCTTTGTTGCTGACTTTGGCCAGCGTAATAAAGTGATTTAAATTCCAATGTAAAATAACCGGACTTTTTACCTGTGTTAACTGACGCAATTCTAGTTTAAGCACCCGGGCAGACATGCCTAGTTCAGCAGCAATCTGCACCATTTGCTTCACTGTCAAGCCATTGCTGCCCACCGGATACTTTTGCCGCAGTGCCGGCATATTAATTTTAAAGCCGTGAAAGCGCGCTAACATAGCGATACAGGTAATGCCGCATTCGGCTAGTTCGCTTTGTAAGTACAACGGTAAACGCTGACTTTTCAGTTGGATATAGTCGGAAAGGGCCATTAACTTTCCTCGCCTGACAAAAAACTGGCGTTGCTACGTTTTTGCGTTAACTTCATACGTACGCTGGCTAACGGATGTAGCACTGCAACATCGTAGGGATACTCAAATTGGATGCCAATATTGGAACCACCCTGTTGCATGGCGCGAATAACAGAATGGACCTTACCCCGAGCTTTATCCTGGCCCACTTCAATTTCAACAAACTGACCAGCTTTAAACATCTGTGCGTGGTGTTCTGCGACGGTAAAAAAATACAGATGATCGTCGTTTATACGCAATACCTTCGCAATAGGCTGCAACTCCTGAGCGGGTGTTCCGGCATTAATCATTGAAAAATATATACCTGACGTCTCACTGCTAAGCTGTTGCAGTGCTTCAGCGTAGTTTTTTTCATCAACTGCACGAACCTGAACTATCGCCTGATGCTTGCTAATACTGCTGCCATCAGGATACAAGTGCTGAATAACCTCAAGCTGCAGCGGTGATACCAGATGGTGGTAGTTGCCGATATGAGGCTCGGCTTTTATCCAGCCATTGTCGGCAAAGTTGTTTAACAGCAACATGCTTGCCAACAAGCAAACCGTCAAAGCCATACCTATCCAAGCTTTTATTGAGCGTTTGGAGCTAATCATTACAGTGTTGTCCAATCCCAGCAGGTTATTTTTCTGCCATGTTGTTACGTTGGTTAAAAGTTTCAGATATGACATAGGTGCCATCCCTGTTTCAAATACAAGGTTTGATTTTGGGCACAACCGCGCTTTTTTGCACCTGCCAAAAATTACAGGTTGCCTCCGGCTGCGTCGCCATACCGATGTTAAGACCCGGCCGGTGTTTCGTTTAAAATCAGGCTCAATTCGTCTGAGTTAAGGAAACCGCCGACAATTTTATCCAATTCATCCAGAGCGGTAATTTCGATAAAGCCTTCCGGGGTTGTACTGGTGAATAACGATTCGTCTAAATTAAGAAAGTCTTTCATGTTGTTCCTCACTTACCTAAGCCGTATTGACACAATTGGGCTGCGTATCTCACTGGAGAGCACGGAGCATCTGCTTTAATTTTTATAACCAAAGTATAACCAAATTAATAACTACATATAATTCATACTGTTACGAACAAGCTGTTGCCTGTTAATACTGCCGGTTTTTTGCATACTATTCGTCAGATGAAAATTAACAGTACGCTCTGTAATGCCCAGGATCCGGCTGATCTCCCAGGACGTTTTGCCCTGCACCGCCCAATGAGTACACTCAATCTCGCGTGGCGTGAGCTGGATCTCAACCGTCTCATGGCTGGCACTTAAGCGCCGGTATGCATCGTAAATATAAGTAGCGATGATCTGCCAACACCAACCCAGCTTCTCCACGATCAGCGGCTGAGACACCGGGCTGTTAAAGCCCAGTGTTAGCCAGGCGCAATCAGGTCTCAGCGCAGGAATTGGAATAAGCAAGCTATTGTTCGGTACAGACAAATTGTTCGTTAAACTGTCTGAGCCTGCCCAAACTGGCTTATAACAACGGGTATGTATCCGTTTAAGGTTTGGCAAGGTCAACGTTTGCTTTACCTCATCAGGGGCTGCACCTATATAAGCCAGATCACAACTCTGGACGATCAGACAACACCATTGCACATGCGGCAGCAGGGCAGAGAGCTGAGTCAAGTAGCTCTCCAAACTTGGTATGGTGTCAATCTGATTCAGATCAGTTACTGCATGTTCCAGGAAGCCCATGGTATTACCCCTTTAAGTCCGGGTCACATACACGCAATACTTCACACAGAGACATTGGAGAAGCGCCTTTGTCTTTTCCACTGTCATTATCGTTATTGTCTTTAGCGTTAACGTCTGCAGTGAATGCCAGTAAAACTAAAAGTGTGGTAGCTAATTTTTTCATTTGAGTTCACCTCGTTGTTTGTGGTCGAGGTTATTTTTGACAGGTAGGGGCAGAAATGACATAACGGCGGCGTTGCTTTAAGGTTTGTAATCTATCACTATTTTATAAGTTACTTTTTTACCAGAGAAAAGGCGGCTTCTGATACAGCCGCAATGCTTTATTGCGCCATTGTACGCAGGCCACCAACGGATACTAAACCCTTTTGTAGCAAGGCTTTTACGCCAGACACCGCTGATGTGTGTTGCAGATTTACAGCTGAGCTGAAGGAAGAATATCGGTTTTAGCCTGTTGCTAAATAACGGCCGTCATACCGCATTGTTGCCGTTCGAAATCGGCAAAGTGATAAAACGGCAATGAAAAGTAACGCTGTTTTCTGACTATAACTATTGCGGCAGGCTCAGGTTGGCCAGTTCAATGACACTTAGATTACTAATCCGGGTACCTTGGCTATAAAAAATGGCCCGGTTGCCCTCATGATTTACAGCAAAACGGGGGCGCATTTTTTCAAATGGAAAACTTACTTGCTTAAATTCCTCGCTTTTTAAGTCCAACTGTTTAAGCCAGGTTGTGGCAAAATCAAAATCAGTCCATATCACGCGCTGCCCTCTAACGTACCAACGACCGATAAACTCAGTATTAATACTATGGCTAAGCTGTTTCACCAGATTAAAGCCGGCATCTAAAACAAATAGCTGGCCTTTTACATTGGCAGCGACATAACCATCCGCCGTTTGTCTTAATGAACGATAACCCGATACCACCCGCTTACTTAGCTGTGTACTGCGGTCAAACTGATGCAGTTCCCATGCTCCGGCAACTAACTGGCCAAAGAACACTCTCTTACCATCCTGCGAAAAGGCGGCGTGAGCATCAAGATAACTCTGCGACGATGACACCACCTCTACTGAGCCAGTTTGCACACTAACTACCACCAATTGCTGCCCTACCTGCAGCAGTAAGGCATCCTTTTCTGGATGATGCTCAAGCAACTCGAGTCTTTGATCTGTACTGAAAAGCGTTTTCTTACTACCGTTTGCCTGATCGTACTTCACTAACAAGCGCTGTTCCTGCTGCTTTACCGTAGCGAAAAATACGTGATCCTGACCAGTATAATTTATTGAACGCATACCGCTGAAGGTATTAATAATACGGCCTGTTGGTTGGCTAGTGGCCAGTTCAATTTCGCTAAACTCTTCTTCTGTGCTGTAGGCATTGCGCAAGACGAACAGCTGCTTTCTATCCTTAGAGATCGAGAAATCGGTAATCTTTTCCTCGCTATCCTCTGACAGCAACTGCTGACTGACAGACGACAGCTGAATGAAATTCAACCCCTTTACTCCCAATTCAATCAGAGCCCCTTCGTCCAGCCAATCTAATTTATCAACCAAACCATCAGTGGGCTTGGAGTAGATAACACGTTTTGACTGCACATCCTGGATCTCAAGCCAGTGCTCAAGGCCATTTAACACCACACTTGCCAGCAGGGTTTTCGCTGGTGAGTATACCGACAGATAAATGTGATCAACCGCACTGTTCCGGGCCTGGATACGTTGTAGTATATTCGCGCTGGCATTCCAAGAATACAACATAACCGTGCTGTGCCCCTCTTCAACAGCATTAATCAGCCAATCATCACCTTGCTGACCAGGACTCATATGGGCAATCATTGGAAAACTTAATACCGGCTCAGTAGCAGGCTGGGGGCTACTATCGAGCGTCAACCGATAAATTGAAGAATTGCCCAACTTTTGATTAATAACGAAAAGTGCGTGGTTACCGTCAAAAAAAAGCTTAGATGGCTGTGATATAGCCACAGGTATTGATCTAAGCTCACGGGTGTGGCGCTGCATCAGATAAATTTGCCAGGGCTCGCTTAGGTTTTTACGACCGATAAACGCCAAATGCGCACCATCAGGCGACAGCGCCAAGCTACGCTTTTCTCCCCCTACAGTAGGTATGACTTCTGCAATCTGCGGGGTATTATCGAAAACTTCTGCCACAGAAACTTTTTGCTGCCACAGCAGGCCAAGGCCAGCCAATGTCGCGCCACACAACAATGCTATAGTCAGGACAGACAGGCGAAACGAGCGGGCAGGTGCCTTGACAGGCTGAACTATAACATCGGCATAACCACCGGTCAGATCCCAAATGCCAGATTCTGGCTCAGCCGGGTTATGAGTACTGCCTGTTGCAACCCCGGGCATCAGTGCGCTAACACTACAAATTAGCTTATAACCGCGCTTTGATTGCGACTTAATGTATTCAGGCTCGGTAATGTCGCTATCATCAAGTAAAGTCCGGAGTTTTTTAATCGTCCCCCTGACAGCAGTATCGCTAACTACCCGCCCTACCCACACTTTTTCGTGTAACTCTTGCAAACTAATATACCGATCACGGTGTGAGTGCAGATAAGCCAAAACTTCCAGAACTTTAGGCTCTGCTTCCAGCTCTTTTTCACCTTGATACAAAACATGGCTGCTGGTATCAAAAATAAACTTACCCAGGTTAACCTTGGACATAAGCTCAGAATAGTTATTCGAATTTAAAGGCATTATGTCCTGTAAAATATTACAGAACAAGGGGTATATTAAATAACTGTAAATTACGCCAAGCCAACCCTCCCTATAATTATTTCCCAAATTAACCACAAAAAATATATTATTAACAAATAATGACGTTATAGGGAATTAAAATAACGTTGTCTTTGTCATGATGTCAGCTTGCGGTTTTAAATCCAGGGCTAAGTTGATATTGAAATTCATCACAGTAATTTTCAAGCGCTATCGCTATTTCTTTTGTAATAGGACCTGATTGTTGTAAAACAAAGAGATGTTCTCCTGGCAACATTTTCATGTTAAAGGCTTTATTGGTTCTCTGTTGCCAGGCGAGCAAAGAATTTTTAGTGACGCTGGTATCAACATCTCCATAAAAAACAGTAATTGGCGACGGAATAGGGCTTACACTTTCATCTTGCCAATCAGCGCAAAGTTGCACATCTGCCCGAAAGATAGGCAAAAACAACTTGCGCAGGGCGTCATTGTTTAATACTTGTTCAGTTTGGCTACTCATACCTAATATCGATTCAAGATATTTTTCAAAGCCCTGCGCTTTCACTTTTGACCGCATAAACTCTGCCGATATATAGCCTCTGCCAGAAACAAACAGATGCTGTGGCGCGGCAAAGCCTTTTTGAATCAGTTTACAAGTTAACAAGTAGCTGATCAGCGCCCCCATACTGTGGCCGAACAATGCATAAGGCTGTCCGGTAAAAGGCGCAATCTGTTCGACCAACTCATCTATTAACGCCATCATGTCACTACGCAAAGGCTCACGAATACGCCGCTCTCTTCCGGGCAGAAAAACCGGGCAAACTTGCACCTTGGGTTCAAGTAAGCTGTGCCATTTTGCATAGAACTGACTTCCACCTCCGGCATAAGGAAAACAAAATAACAATACTTTACCTTTCTCAGGTTTAAAATTGGCTCCCAGCCAGTTCGCTGTGCTATCTGTTTTCATTACTCATACCTCAATGCATCTATAGGGTCTAAACGGGAGGCCTTGACTGCCGGGGCTAAACCAAAAAATATACCAATCGAAGATGTAAATACGATCGACAACCAAATAGCCCATACCGGAACCAGCTCTTCCAGCGGCACGGGCAAAAACGCCGAGAACAATTCTGCAAACATTGCACCTATGGCTAATCCCACTACACCGCCAACCAAAGACAGTAGAACTGATTCGCACAAAAACTGGATCATAATGCAGCGAGGTGTAGCCCCTAACGATTTCAAGATCCCTATCTCTTTGGTTCTTTCAGTAACAGATACCAGCATAATGTTCATTACGCCAATGCCACCAACGATAAGACTAACCCCCACTAATCCACCAGTGACGGCAAATACGACAGACAAAATACTGTCAAACTGCGATTTCAGTTTTTCAGCCGTGATAAATTCAAAGCTATTCGCTTCTTCGGCTTTAAGGTTCAGTCTGGCCCTTAATAAGCTGGTCAGTTCCTGAGTGACGGCATCAATATGCACGCCGGCTTTAGGCCGGAACAACACCGAAATATTATTGGTAATGTCAGCACCAAACATCGAGCGCATCGTGCTTACCGGTATCAGAATGTAGTTGTCCTGATCTATGCCGAACATAGAACCTCTGGGCTCACCTACGCCTATTACTTTGAACCAGTCAGAGTTAATTTGCAGATATTCACCTACCGGGTCGTCTACCATCGCCAGGTTTTTTGCCACAGTGCGGCCGATAAATACCACACGCCGGCGTTGCTGATCATCACTTGGGTTAATAAAGCGGCCATACTGCGGGTACACATTGACAACGCTTTGATACAGGCTGGTCGCACCGATAAGGCTCGATGTGGCAGTGTTACGCCGATACAACATCCGGGGCGTTGATTCCATCAGCATCACTGATGGTGACATGTCCTGCACCAGCTGGCTGCGGCTTTCTAAATACAGATAGTCGTCGTATGACAGCTGGCTATTGATGCCCAGCTGCTTTTTATCTTCCGGTGTTTTGGCTTGCAAGGTCACCATATCACTGGCAAAGTCTTTTAATTGCGCGTTAATTACTTCTCCGAGCGCATGAGTAACCGAAATTACTATGATGACAGACGCAATACCGATCACTATTCCCAATATAGTTAGCAGACTGCGTAGCTTGTGACACAGCACCGACTTTACCGCCGCTTTTGCCGATTGCACTATTTCATTGATCAATTCACGCATTTACTGCTGCTCCAATTGACGGGATAGCGACGGAAATATCAGAATCAATTGCACCGTCAACTATGCAAATGCGGCGCTGGCAATGGGCGGCAATATCGCTTTCATGCGTCACCAGTACTATGGTGTTACCTTCTGCATGTAATTCATCAAATAACGCCATAATTTCCCAGGTCGTTACGCTATCCAGATTACCGGTAGGCTCGTCGCCCAGCAGTATCGCAGGTGCCGTCACCAAAGCCCGGGCAACAGCCACCCGCTGTCTTTGACCGCCTGATAACTGGTTTGGTACAGATTTCGCTTTATGTGCCAGGCCAACACGTTGCAACTGATGCATTGCCATTTCTACCCGTTGCCGCTGTGACATAACCCTGTACTTCAAAGGCTGCATCACATTGTCCAAAACACTGGCGCGTGGCAGCAAATTGTAATTCTGAAATACAAAGCCGACCTCCCGATTGCGAACCATCGACAACTGCGTTTCCGACATTTGCGTCACATTCTGTCCGTTTAGCAGATATTCGCCGCCGCTGGGTCTGTCCAGACACCCCAGAATATTCATCAAGGTCGACTTGCCCGAACCAGACGGCCCGGTAATGGCGTTGTAGCTGTTTTTGTAGATAGTCAAATTTAACTGCTTTAACGCTACATGCTCGCCATCTTCAAACTTATACACTTTGCGCACGTCGGTTAATTGTAAGACGGCACTTTGCATGATTAACTCCCCCCGCTTGTGGTTTGCATGCTTTGCACCGCAGTGCCTTCCCGCAGCAAGGATGTTGTCCTGCTTGGCCCGGTAATAACCTGCTGCCCCGCGCTCACGCCTGCCAATATCTGTTGTTCAGTATCCGTTGCCAGACCCAGCTCAACTAATTGACGCCTGGCTTTACCCTGTTCAATCACCCACAGAAAAGGCTGCTGCTCGCTCTGAGTAGCTATGGCTGAAACCGGTACAACAACGGCAGTGTCAATCTGCTGTTCAACAATTTCAGCACGACAACTCATGCCCGAGCGCAGATGTTGTATATCGCCGGCCAGGTCGACCTTAATCATGACAACCAAACCCGCATTTGAAGTGGTATTTGCAGCAGCTGCGCGCACACCGATTTTTGACACTGTACCTGAGATCCGTTGCTCTTGATCTGCTGCTGCGTAGATGTTAACTCGCTGACCTAGCTCAACATTTGCAATATCTGCTTCGTCTACCCGTAGGCTGGCTTTCATTGACGCCGGATCGGCCACCGTCATCAGTTCTGAACCAATAATATTAGTAGTACCGGCAACAACCGTTTCACCTACTTTGATACTGACATTCACGACCAGGCCGTCCATCGGTGCAACAAATACGCTTTTGGCCAGCTCCTGCCGGGCTTCCTGCAACAGTGCCTCACCGCCAACAAGCGACGCCTCTGTAGATTCGATACTCAGCTTGGCAATATTTAACTCTTTCTGCAGCTCCTCCAAGGCATCTTGTGACACTAAGCCCCGACTTTTTAGTTGCTTCTGTCGATTCAGCTGCTGCTCAGCTCTTTCAAACTCTTCTTGAGCCTTGCGCAATTCTATTTCCTGCAGATTGAGATCCGCGGTCATCCGCTCCAGCCGGGCAACAAAGGAGCTGTCATCTAACTTGGCCAATACATCGCCCTGGCGCACACTATCCCCTTCTTCAACCAACACTTCAGACACTCTGCCAGTTACTTCAGATCGAATACTGACTTCACGATCATAAATCACGTTACCGGACGCCAGGATTGAGCTCTCTATATTGCGAGCAGATACAACAGCGGTATTCACCTCAAGCGCTGAGGCAGATCCGGCTTTTTGAAAGCCTACACTTACACCGACTGTTACAACCAAAATTAAGAATATGATTATCTTTTTCATATCTAGGCCATCATTATTTTCGCCACAACATAGACAGCATAAGGTGTTACTGCGATGAGTGCGGCTTTAGTGAAAGTAGTGTCTGTCCATATTTTGATACCGACAGTCGCAAGAAAGATGTTCCACAAATAAAAAATATTTAAAGAGTTACCAAGCGAATACCAATAATGTTGCTCAGAGGGAATACTGAGTAATTGGCTCAAAGAGGCATAATGTATTAATTCTGGCCTAAAATCCTGTGCCGGAATAGTAAACAACATAATTAGAAATATTAGCGTCGAAATAATGACAGGGGTCTGCGTCCACAAGGTGAACGTAAACCACTGTTCATAACTTTTCTTCTCTGTGGACTGATCCATGTACATGTAATAAAAGCTCAGTACAGACACCGCCAACAACATGAATATCAACGACATAGCGCTAGCAACATAGCCGGCATAGCCAGAAAGATTGCGGAATATCTGGCCGAATTCTTCTCTCTGACTGGCTGGCAGGTCTTGTATTTCTGCCAGTTGCCTTTGTACCAACCATTCACTATCCACCGTGCTGTAGAAACTGCAATACAACGTAAATATCGCCAGCGCAAGGATGGCAAAAATCCAGCCACCCCACCTTTCGCCATATTTAATCCGTCCAAACAGAGATGTTGGCGATACAAAAACATCAAATAATGAATGTAGTAAGCTCATGTCAGCGCTCCTAATAGACATATCTATTGCTTGATATCATTATCAGCAACTTTTATTTGTTCAGCGGCTTTGCTGGTAAGCCTTCCGGTTGCCGCCCAGCCCAGCAGGCCAAACCATACAATCCAGGAAATAACTGCCGGCACATTCGCTACAAAAATCACTTTCAGGTTGCGTCTGTTTAAAAACAAAGCAACCACGGTTGGAAAAAACCAAACAAATAAAAAGAACAAAGTAAATGCCACCGCCTGAATCAGATTCATACTAGCAAGCTGCGACATCAAAAAATCAAACTGTTGTGTTATGTCCATCGTCAATCCCTCAAATAATTATTTAAAAATAAAATTAATAAAGCCCTGTAAAAATACTTTGGCATAGTCGGCTGAAAGCAAATGGCTATCAAACTTCACATTGATGCCAAACCGGCCATTGCAGCGGAGCATTTCCACAGCAATATCTGTCTGACCACATTGCTGTATTTGCCCATGCAGTGTGACAGGCTGTCCCTGCCAGTGAAGCCTGTCTGTACAACCCGCACCGAACCAGGCCGAAGCCGCAGGCACCAGCAAGGGTTCATGATATGCAAAGGTGGTTTGGGTTAACGCCGCACGTCCGGTGTCTGTTTTCACAGCGGAATCTTTAACCATGCGGCGGTAGGGATAGGCTTTAAATTCCAGCGCGTTCAGCAAAGCTTTCTCTGTCGCTTTAACCCAACTGTCCTGCTGCGAGGTAGCACTCACCCGGATCGGCAACAGGTTTACAAAGTTGCCTATCTGATGTTGCTGTGCACTGTCTCGCAGACAAACCGGCACGCCAACGGCGAAATCCTGCTCTTGGGTTACATGTTGCAGGTAACGGTAATAACAACCGAACAGGTAAACAAAACTGCTTGCTCCACTGGCATTAATTTGTTGCTCCAGAGCATTGCTCTGCGCCTGATCCAGCAACAATGTCAGCCCATCTCCGCGTAATTGCTGATGGGCGTTGTTAACCGTAACGGGTAATGCCAGCGGCTTAACCGCCTGCAATTGCTGCGCCCAGAACGATTTGGCGGCCGCGCTGAAATCTTCATTCACGGCTGACAACGCTGTTGTCGTTGCTACAGTGTGCGCTTTGCCATTGAGTGTGCCGAGGAAGCTTTCCAGGAAAATCTCCATACTTGCTAAGTCGCAGTACAAATGATGCAACACAAACAACAGCGTATAGCCTTGCTCTGTTTCCAATATGTGCAGCTTAACCACTGGCCCAATTAACTTTATAGGCTGGTCGGCCAGCTTTTTCAGCTGTTCGGCACGGCTGGTATCATCCAGGTGCGGCAGTTTTGTATGCTGAATATCCAGCCAATGCTCCAACTCAACAATATCGGTCTGCCGACCTTGTTGACGATAACCGCGACGTAAAACCGGATGCCGGATACCAAGCTCCAGCGCTGCCGCAGCAATGTCGGCGACACTGACAAACTTAGTGATCTCCAAACTCAAAGGTACGTTGTATGCCGTGGTCGCTGGATTTAGTAGTTGCGAAAAGTAAATACCCAGCTGGTTTTCACTCAGCTGCCGGGATGCCGGCGCAGACACTGCGGCATCTACATTGTCATCTGTCTCGGCAAAAGCTATTTTTGCGCGGATAAAAGCCGCCTGCTGTCTGACGGTACGCTTGTGTTCAAAGGCGTCAGACAAACTGAGCCGGACACCGAACTCTGAATAAATGATCCCCAGCACACGAACCAGACGTAACGAGTTTCCACCCTGAATAAAAAAGTCATGGTCAAGGCCGTCGACGGGTTTGCCCAACACTTTAAACCAAATCTTCGCAATTTTAAGTTCAAGTGCATCGGCATCTGCAAGCTGCATTGCCGTTACATCATGCTCAGGCCATACTTGCTGAACAAGCTTTGTGATATCGGCCACTTTTGCATAGCAATTATCAATATACTTCAGACCCAGGCCGGCACTTGCGGCACTGTTTACAGCTGCCACAGCTTGAGACGGCTCTGGCGAATAGGTCAATTGGCTAAGTTCAGCGGTATTTATTTCTGCCTGAAACAGACCATCACTTATAGATACCTTGTCGGCCAATTTGGCATAAAAATTTCTTAGTGGTAAGTTACGCGGTAATTCGCGCCATTGCAGCACAACACTCGATTTGCCGTGGCCGAGACCCCATTGTGCTACAGATGCCAGGAATCGGTGCTCAATACCTTTGCCCAACGCACGGCAACTAAGCAGCAAATTATCCACCACAAGCTGATCGGCGTCTAAGGTGCACACAGCAGCGCCCACCAGGCCATAGTCGCCATATTTATCTTTCACCTGCAAGGTCAGACACTGCCTGGCTGGATCAACCAGCATCGCAGCTAAACCTTGTTCGGTAATAAGCTGTTTGGTGGCATTAAATTGGTTGGTGCGCTCTGTTAACTGCGCAACCCTGGCAAGCTGTGGCTCTTGCAATAAGCTAATTTCAAGCTCTAATTGCAAGCTGGCCAGAAACGCCTCATAAGACTGGCATTGTTGTAGTTCTGCATCACGCTGCTGGTTTGCCAGATACCGTTTTGAACGCTGCAGATCTTCTTCAGTAGCCTTGCCTGTGGTAAATGCCCAGTGATTCATCATCGTCGCCAGTTGCTGTTCTTGCTCTGTGAATTGAAGCACAAGAACCTGAGGCAACGTACCTGTAACTTCTGCCAGCTCGGCAGGGTTGTCGTCGATAAAAATGACTGTATCCAGCCCGATAGAAAGCTGGCTGGCAAGTTTATAAATATTGGCCGATTTCGCCTGCCAATTAGCGCTGATAGCAATAAAATGCTCTGGTTTCAGCAGCATATCTGGCCGGTCCTGAAAAACCTGCATCACATCACTGGCAATATTTTTGCTGCATAACGCCAGCAGTACGCCTTTTTGATACTGCTCGAGCAGGAATTTTTGAAAATTCAGATACTGTGACGACAACGTAATACCCTGAGTACCCTGCTCAGCTACCACGCCGCCCCACAATGTATTATCGGCGTCTACGACGATAAGTTTGTGCGGTGTTTTATCAATGCACAGTAGCTGATGAAACACTCCTCTGCCCAGTAAGCCATACCAAAGCGCACTATATGGAATATCAGCCTCATCCGGCAGCGTTTCGCTAAACAACGCAGCAGTGCTTACAGTCTGGTCGGCCAGTGCCAAAAGCCGCACAGTTGGCAGTTGGTGTAACCAGCCGGGTAATTCAGCCTGTATAGCTGTAGTGATAGAGTGATAACTGGGATCGGCTGACGGGGCCATTACCAGATGCAACTGTTGCCGGCTTTGACTGTTATATTGCAACAAAGCCTGGCGCAAGCCCCCGATATCCAGCTGCATGCCATAATGTTCATAGGTTAACGGGATAGCGGCAACTGCCTGATGCCGTTTCGCTGTTACCGTATACAGACCGGTATTGGACAGTGCAGTTTCCTCTTCGTACTCGACATTAAAACCATGACACGCCAGTATCGCCAAGGCTTCTTCTAACTTGTCACCGACTGGGTCATGCACTTCGAGACAAATTTGTCTGACGCGGGAAAAGTCTTCTGCACTGAGGCTGCGTAAAATACCAAGCTCAGCTTTCTCAGCATCTATTTTTAGTAATCCCACTGTGTTGATGGCATGCGTGCGCATAAACTCAGATAGATTAATTAATGGGCAGGCGATTTCTTCCTGCTGCAACCTGTCCTGCAGCATTGACTCGGTTAAACCATGTAATAACGCCGGATCATCACTTTGCGTCATTTTGCGCACCTGGTTGGCGATGACTTCCCGCAAGGTTTTAAGATCGTCGTCTGCAGCACTAAAGAAGCTGGAGAATACTGACGTTTTGGGATAAAACGAGAAAATCGCTTCGCCGCTGTGCTCTGCAACGCCAGCACAGAATACTTCGACGTCACCGCGCCCCACCGTATTAGCACGCAGACAATCAGCCACCCTGGGCGATGGTTCAAATGCAAAAACCTTTACATTGTTAGCCTGTTGCAGCGCATATAACGAGAACATGCCAATATTGGCACCAACGTCAATAACAACATCATTGTCATTAATCACAATGCCATGGCGGCCGTAGCATCTGTCGACAAAGATTTCCCGATACAGATAATCCGTTTCATACTGATTAACTTGTGCCAGCTGCATGCCATTGGGTAAGTAACTGGTATCCATAGACGCAGCCAATGCCAAAGCCAATGGTTGAGGCTTGATCAGGTCTTGCGGTCGTACTATTAGCACGCGACTATCATAAACCGCGGTCTCAGCAGCTGGCCGGGCCAGAGCATGTCGCCAGTCAATGTAGCTCTCAACCTCCACCTCATAAGGTGAATTAAATGCTGTTCCCAGATAAGTGCTAATTTCTTCTAACGGTGCCAGAGTAAAATTACCCTGCACCAAGGCAGAACGACGCACACCTTGTGACAACGGACAAAACTGTACGCCTTTGGCGAGAAACACCACCTTGCCGGCGGTGTCAATCGCCCGCACATCAGCTTTTATCAGGCTGGCGCTTTGTTGTAACAGCTCCACCTGTACCTGTAAGTTGGTCGTTAGCTTGCCATTAAGCTGACATTTTTCAATCCGCATCAATACCTGAGCCGTATTCGCTTGCTCTGCGCTTGCCAGTAGAACGCTATGCAAACAGGCATCCAGAATATGTAGCGGCAAACGCTGCTGTCCGTTAAGATGAAACTGGGCGGACAAACCATCCTTGCGCATATCAGTTAACAATTTGTAGTGACCCGCAAACTGGTTACCAAGCTGCCACAGAGCATCATAAGCCTGTGCTGCAGTGTGCTTGCCTGGCGTTAACTGCCAGCAGCTTGCTGCTAGCGCTTCGGCCGGAGCCCCCAATCTGTAACTGGCGACAACCTGTTGTTTGTGCGTTATCTGCTGCTGTCTGGTAACAGGATCATGTACAAGCTGTATTGCTGCTGTCGCATCCAGTTCAGACTGAAATAACGGCAGCAAAAATTCAATTTGTTCCAGTGTCTGGGCAGCTCCAGTTTTATTGCCAAAAGCTTGCTGCAGGTAATATGCCCCGGGGACAACAACTTTTTCGTTAACAGCGTGCCCGCTAAAAAGCTGATCACCAACTGTCTGAGTAAATGTTTCGTAAGCCATAACCGATACTCCTTATCCTAATATTGCGCCAGATTGCCCAGCCGACGGGCGCGTAACACCGATGAGCTAAACATTAAATAACCAACAACCAAATACATCAGAGCGCTAAGCATGGAGTAAAGATGAGGTATACCCAGTGAAGTCACGCTGCCCACCATCATTACCTTTAGCTGTGCAGCAGAAGAGGTTATCGGTAACAAATAACCCAGCGCCTGACCTGTTTCAGACCAGGTATCAAAAGGCAGCACCATAACAACGATAAGAAGCAGCTGCAGTATTGCAATAAAGCCCATCGCTTTTTTAGCAAGCAAGGTTATCGACGCGGTCATCAAGCCTAATCCGATACCTGTCAGCACTGATGCCATGATCGGCACGATAGCAATAAGCGGATAGTTCAACTTAACCCCCGACACCACTACCACTATTGCCAGCGTTAACATCGTGATTAAAAAATTAACGCCAAGATTGGCAAAAGCGCGAATCATCACCAGGTTAGGCATCTTTAAGCGGGCCATAAAGAGTTGCTCTAATGTGCCGGTATCAGCCTCCCGCTGTATTTCGCCGCTTAAACCCGCGAAAACACCGATCACCAGGATCCAGTTGACATACATCACGACTGTCGTATCCAGCCGGTCACCAAACTGGCTCTTACCGTTGGCAAGATATTCAGCGCCATAAAACAAACCACAAAACAAGAACAGCAACATAAAAATCGCTGCCAAAGCATCCATTGGATAACGCTTAAATAGTTTCCATGCACGGATAAACTCAATCCAGAATAAGCTCAACATGTTGTGCTCCTTGCGTGTTTCAAAAACACTTGCTCAAAAGAAGGTTGTTGTTTGGTCAGGCTAACGATATTGGCTGGATTAATTGCCGCCAGTAGTTCCGGCAGGACACGTTGATCAATAGCACTGAAGCAATTATCGGCAATAGGCAACTCATGCCGCTGCGCGACGCTTTGTAACTGCGGGCATTTGCTATCTTCAACAACCAACTGATACTGATGTGAGGCTTCTTGCTGTAGCGACTTCGGATTGATATCGTCAGCGACAATTTTGCCATCACGTATAATGGCTACCCGATCGGCCAATCGCTCCGCTATAGCCAGCTCGTGCGTAGTAAATAAAATCGCCACGCCCTCGGCTTTCAGTTTCTGTAGCGACGAAATCAAGAGTTGAGTATTGTCGTAATCTATACCCAGTGTCGGTTCATCAAGCAGCAACAACTTAGGTTCCTGCATCATGGCCACCGATACGGCTAGCCGCTGTTGCATACCCCGGGACAGTTTCTGTGCAAAAACTTCCGCCTTGTCTGCCAAGCCAAAGAATGTCAGTAGCTCTTCGGCGCGGCTTTTGGCTTTTTTGATAGATAAACCACGCAGCACACCGAAATATTCCAGATTTTCTCTGGCGGTCATACGGGAGTATAGATTGCGATGACCATCAAGCAGAGCGCTGACATGCAGAACGCCGGCCTGCTGCCCCTGTGCGGTTTCAATACTGCCGGAGTCCGCTTCTACCAAACCGGCAATAATTTTGATGGCGGTGGTTTTTCCTGCACCGTTTAACCCCAGAAAAGCGAGAATTTCGCCGGGACGAATGTCAAAACTGACATCGTCCACCGCTTTTACAGTGTCGCTACCACGCACATAGTGTTTAACAATATTTTTGATATGAAACACGGTTAGCACTCCTTCTGCACGTCAATAATCACTTCGCGGCAACCATTTAGGCGCTCAGCCTGAATACCCCGGCTATGACAAAACTGAATAAAGTTATTAGATTCGACGATGGGGCCAGAATGTTCATCGTAAGAAATGCTGGAGATGTAGGTTAACCAGGGCTCCATGCCCATGGCATACAGAAAAACCTGCTTGGGAGAAAACTGCTCGATAATACCCCGCGCCCGCTCACTGTCAGAGCCGTTCAGACGTCGCGACTGATCCATTTTCCGGTCTAGCGGTTTCGGATAAAGCGGGCCATACAACCAGGACATTGGAGCACCCGACGATTCCATGCCGATGAAGATATAATCAATATCGCCAACCATTCGGTGTAAATGCTGGTACATCTTAGGTTCAATGTTGTTTGAATCTGCAGCACACAGTATTGTCTTACCAAAAAATTCAAAGAAGAACGCCAGCTTTGAACGGATATGTAAGTCGCCGTGCTCACCAAAGAACGGCAGACCTACCATACGGCCATTTGGCAGTGACAACTCATCCATTTCATCCATTTCGATGACGTTGTCAAAACCAGCAGCTTTTAACACAAAGCGTAGCGAGGGGTCTTGCAGGGTACCGCCGTTGTTTTTTGGCACCACGATAGTGCCTATTTTGTGACGGATCTGCAGCAAGGTTTCAAACATCACGTGGTCCTGATGGCTGTGCGTAAGCACCACGTAATCAAGGCGCTCCGGCAAGTCCATATAGTCGTAACGCTCTGACGCATTTGGGAATTTATAGCTGATAAGCGGATCGGTCATAATCGTCACGTCCGGCGTCTCCAGCAACACTGTTGCATGGCCAAAATAGCGGATGCGTACGCCTTGTTCCGGCAGTGCAGCCGGTTTTGCCGGTGCCTGGGTAGTAAAGAATGAATACAGCAATTCGGTTTGGTTACTGTCCAGTTTGAAACGTTGAGCGATTTCATCACAAATACTTAGCGCACCTGCCTCGTATTTCATGCGGAATAAACGGTCCACCAAAGGGTCATTAAACGGCAGCGGCAGGTTCAGCTCGTCGTCGTTCGGAAATCGGGGAGTGCTGAGTACAAAAGAGCGGTCATCTCCATGAATAAAAGATAACTGAACAGACTGCAACTCAGGTTTGTAATATTCACTGGCATAAAGTAATGGCTCTATCAAACGGATAGAAGGGTTGTTGTTAAGGTCATAGCCCAACTCAACATAGCCTTTTAGCCGTTCTGGTATACGCTGATACAATTCCGCCATCGAATAACCTTGCGCTTCTTCGGTGAGCAACGTATTTAACTCGGTAAGAGCGGCCGATATTTCGATCAGGTCAGCTACTTTACTGCGGGTAAAATTAACCAGATTGGTCACTTTTTCGATACCACCTGAGTAATCCATAAAAGGCCCACCACGCATGGCCGGGTTTTTCAACGCCGCTTTATGAATGTGTGGCGCCTGTAAATAAGAGTCGAGTATGCGCAAATGCAGTTTCGCGGTGATACAGCCGGCTGTGACTGGTTGCAGCAATAGCGGCCAGGCATACCATTGGTTCCATAGAGGTTCAACTTTGACATTTGCACGAAGATAGACTTGTTGGTTCATTTGATTTCTCCTTGTATTTCCATTTCGCCAACCGACCGAAGCTCTAGCTTAGTTTTTGGTCCGGTTTGCAGTTCTTTTGGTTGTTGCATCGCCCGGCGGATCCAGGCGTTAATGATGGATGTATTAGGTTGATGTACTATGTTGTGATGGGTTGCGTTGAGTTCGATAACCTGGCAATGCCCGGAAATCTGACGTAAATGGCTAAGACATGCAGCCTTATCATTATCGGTACCGCCTTGCCCGGCGGCCGAAAAATATTGGATCTTGCTAACATGCGATGCCGTATTGGCTTGATAGTGGCTTAAGTTATAAACACCCGACCAGACCACTGTCCGTTGTTGTTCCAAACTAAGCCCGGTAGCCTGACACAGCTCGGCAAGCTGATGTTCTTCATCAAACAGCTGCCAGTCAGCCGGCGTGAATAAGTCAGGCGTCCAATCTTGCAGTAGCGACTGAGTTACCTGATCTGGCTGTGGCCAGTAGCTGTCCAATAGCCCCAGATATGCCACGGCAGCATCATCGCGGTGCAGTTGCGAAGCGATCTCCAACGCGATAACGCCTCCCAATGACCACCCCAGAATGTGATAGGGTCCTTCGGCTTGCACTGCCCGGATCTGTTGCAGGTATAAACTGGCCAGTGTTTTCAGGTCACCATCAGCCACAGTAAACTCACTGCCGGCAACCAGAGGATGGCAAATACCGAACACGGCATTGGGTAAAGACCAATCCTGCATTAGCTGCTGATAGCACAGTGTATCGCCACCCACAGGGTGAACAATAAACACCGGCTTTTTTGCATCACCATCTTTAAGCAGATGACAAATCTGTTGCTGTGCCAGCACACCTGACTTGAGTAAAAATGCCTGCTGGGTCAACAGCGGATTAGCAAATAATTGCTGCACCGTGACATCCTGCTGCCAGCGCTGTTTGATCGCTTGACGCAATCGTATTATCAGTAATGAATGGCCACCGAGCATAAAGAAGTTGGCATGCCGGCTGATTTGCCCGACACCCAGCAGTTGCTGCCACAACTGCGCCAGGGCCTGCTCGGTTTCGCCCTGCGGCGCCTCGTACTCTCCCGCCTGCGCCTCTACCGGCGGCAACGCCTTGCGGTCTACCTTGCCATTGGCCGTCAGCGGAAACACCTCCAACGCCATCCAGTACGCCGGGACCATATACTCCGGTAACCGCTCTGACAGCCGCTGACGCAACACATCCGCACTCACGCTCTGCTCTGCACGGTAGTACGCCACCAACTGCTTGCCCGCCGCCGTGTCCTGCGCCAGAACCAAGGCTTCGGCTATCCCGTCCTGCGATTGCAGCGCACTTTCTATCTCGCCAAGCTCTATGCGGTAGCCACGCACCTTCACCTGGAAGTCATTGCGGCCCAGATATTCCAGCTGGCCGTCTTCACGCCAGCGCACCATATCGCCCGTGCGGTATAGCCGTGCACTGCTGCCAGCCTCACCCGCCACATAATACGGGTTGGCTATAAAGCGCTCTGCCGTCAACTCCCCTTTATTCAGATAACCCCGCGCTAAACCCGCGCCACCTACATACAGCTCACCACTGACTCCCACCGGCACTCGCTGCTGTTGGCTGTCCAGCACATAGGCGTAGCTATTACTCACCGGCTTACCTATAGCATGGCTTTTTGCCTGCAAATCAACACGCCCCGAGGTGGCAACTACCGTGCATTCTGTCGGACCATAGTTATTTATGACGGCAAAGGGTAACGCCGGTATATCCAGCATCGGCAGAACATCCCCCCCAACCAGCAGGTATTGCAACCGCCCTGAGACAACGTCTCTGTGCTGCATAAATTGCACCGCCAGCGGTGTCACCAGGAAACAATGCGTTACGTCCTGCTCTGTCAGGCAACGCCACAGCGCTTGCGTATCCAGCACCTCTGCGCTGGTCAGCTGCACTATCCGGCCTCCGGCTAACAAGTAGGGCCACACTTCCCAAACTGACGCATCAAAGGCAATATTGGCGGTTTGCGTGGCGACAGAGTCCTTATCAACACTAAACGCTGCTATATGCCAGTGGCACAACGCCACCACATTACGATGCTCTACCATCACGCCTTTGGGCGTACCGGTTGAACCTGAGGTGTATATCACATACGCCAGTTGCTCTGGCTGACACACCAGGCTCAGGTTGTCATCAGCATAACCTGCCAGGCTGGCCTGCACCGCCACACTGTCCAGTTCAACACGGCTGTGCAGTGGCAACCAATCAGCCGCCTGATTTTGTAGCGTTAACACTGTGCCAAGCTCAGCATCGGCCTGCATCAACGCCAGACGCTCCTGCGGATACTCCGGGTCCAGCGGCACATAGGCACCGCCTGCCTTGAGCACCGCCAGTATCGCCACTATCTGCTGCGGGCTGCGCGGCATACAAATACCCACCAGCGTTTCACTGTGTACCTGGCGATCTGCGCGCAGATAACGCGCCAAACGGTTGGCTTGCGCATTTAACTGCGCATAACTGAGCTGCGTATCACCTTGCACCAGTGCCACTGCCGACGGGCTCGCCTGTGCCTGCTGCTCCACCAACTCATGTAAGCACCCCTGCGGGTACGCCGCTGTCGTACCCTGCCACGCCGCCAACTGCGCCTGCTCCTGGGCGCTGAGTAACGGCGCCTGCCCCAGCGGCAACGCCGGAGACTGCACAAGCGCTTGCGCAAACACCGCAAACTGCTCTGCCATCCGCG
>NZ_BAAGTL010000003.1:0-2291 GCF_054781935.1 Rheinheimera gaetbuli | reverse complement strand
CGCTGACACACTCAGCACCGTTGCACGTAGCATCAGGTCATGGCTTAAATCAAACGGCCGATTGGCCTCGGCTTCTATCGCGTCTGCAACTGCTGCTGCATCTACCTTCTGCCAGCTCACCGCCACACTCTGCGCCGGTTGCACACATTGGTGCGCTTCACCTTGTGCATTTGTGCGATAGCAGGTTCGCAGCACTTCATGGCGGCACACCACATTATCTAGCGCCGCCTGCAGCGCTTGGGGCACTAACGCACCACGCACGTGCAGGGCAAAGGGCATATTGTAGTGCGCACTGCCACCGTCTATCTGGTCGAGCAGCCATAAGCGCTGCTGCGCGAAAGACAACGGCAAAGCGTCATTACGGTCTGCCGGCAGTATTGGCGGGCAGAGTGGGGCAGCTAACTGTTGCGCTATGCGCTGCGCTAACTGGCTTAATACCGGCGTCTCAAACAGCGTTTTTACGCTCAGCTCAATAGTAAATTCCTGCCGCAACCGTGCTACCAGCCGGGTAGCCAGCAGCGAATGGCCACCGAGCATAAAGAAGTTGGCATTACGGCTGATTTGCCCGACACCCAGCAGTTGCTGCCACAGCTGCGCCAAGGCTTGCTCCGTCTCACCCTCTGGTGCCTCGTATTCGCCTTGAGATCCCACCTGCGGCTGTGGCAACGCCTTGCGGTCTACCTTGCCATTGGCCGTCAGCGGAAACACCTCCAACGCCATCCAGTACGCCGGGACCATATACTCCGGTAACCGCTCTGACAGCCGCTGACGCAACACATCCGCACTCACGCTCTGCTCTGCACGGTAGTACGCCACCAACTGCTTGCCCGCCGCCGTGTCCTGCGCCAGTACCAAGGCTTCGGCTATGCCTTCCTGCGATTGCAGTACTTGCTCTATCTCGCCAAGCTCTATGCGGTAACCACGTACCTTCACCTGATGATCGTTGCGACCCAGATATTCCAACTGGCCGTCTTCACGCCAGCGCACCATATCGCCCGTGCGGTACAGCCGCTCTGCACTGCCCTTCGGCGCAAACGGGTTAGCAATAAACCGCTCTGCCGTCAGCTCTGCACGGTTCAGGTAGCCCCGCGCTAAACCCGCGCCACCTACATACAGCTCACCGCTAACGCCTATCGGCACCGGTTGCTGCTGGCTGTCCAGCACATAAGCGCGGGTATTTACAATGGGATAACCTATTGACGCTAGACCACTTTTTAATGACGTAACATCACAGGTTGTAGCTGAAATAGTCGTTTCAGTAGGGCCATAAGCATTTAGCAGTCGCACCTTCGGTGTCTGGGCAATAAATCGCCCGGCAGTATTTGCAGACAACGCCTCGCCCCCCACAATAACCAACCGCAGCGATGGCCAGGCCCATTGCGGCTCCAGGCTTTGCAATTCATGAAAGAACGCCGTTGGCAGGCTGATCACCGTTACGCCCTGCTCAGTACCGAAGGCGCTGAACGCCTGTGGCCCCTCCAGGCAGGTATCACTGCGCAGCACCAAAACCGCACCGTTAGCCAGCGCAGCAATAAACTCTTCAACAAAGACATCGAAATTTGGGGTAGAGAACTGCAACACCCGATCGCTACTTTGCATCTGGCAGCAGCTCAACATATGTTGCTGATAGTTAATTAGATTACGATGCTCTACCATCACGCCTTTGGGCGTACCGGTTGAACCTGAGGTGTATATCACATACGCCAGTTGCTCTGGCTGACACACCAGGCTCAGGTTGTCATCAGCATAACCTGCCAGGCTGGCCTGCACCGCCACACTGTCCAGTTCAACACGGCTGTGCAGTGGCAACCAATCAGCCGCCTGATTTTGTAGCGTTAACACTGTGCCAAGCTCAGCATCGGCCTGCATCAACGCCAGACGCTCCTGCGGATACTCCGGGTCCAGCGGCACATAGGCACCGCCTGCCTTCAGCACCGCCAGTATCGCCACTATCAGCGTGCTACTGCGGCTCAGGCAAATTCCCACCAGCGTTTCGTTTTCTACCAAACGCTGCTCACGCAGATAACGCGCCAGGCGGTTAGCCTGTGCATTTAACTCGCCATACGTTAGCTGCTGCTCTCCATCCACTACGGCAATCGCGGTCGGATTTACCTCTGCCTGCGCCTCAACCAACTGATGTAAGCAGCCGCCCGGATACGCTTCTGCCTTGCCATGCCAGCTCTGCAGCTGCGCCCACTCTGCCTCTGTCAGCAACGGCGCCTGCCCCAGCGGCAACGCCGGAGACTGCACAAGCGCTTGCGCAAACACCGCAAACTGCTCTGCCATCCGCG
>NZ_BAAGTL010000002.1:0-223613 GCF_054781935.1 Rheinheimera gaetbuli | reverse complement strand
TTTTGCGGTAAAAGCGGTCATTCGCATGCGGATTGTGTTGAGGTGCTGAATCTCTGCTTTTCGCTCCTTGCAGCCGTTTTCTCTAAGCTGTTTTAATACCCAAAGGTGTTGAGATTTGAGAGCAAGAAGACTCTGTATCTAAGGCAGTGCAGTTACGCAGTTAACAGGTTAACTAATTGCACGCCGGTTAATTAATGACAATGACCGCTTTTACTCTTGAACGCATCGAATTTTGACTATGCGTTGCGTTTAGTGTTTAAGTTGGTGTGTTGCAGTATTCACACTGGCAAGAATTTAAGCAGCACTATGAAAAAAATCTATACCCATGACAATGCCTTTATTGTGCATAACGTGAAAAACCTGGTTGAAGCACAGGGCATCGAGGTATTTCTGAAAAATGAATTTGCTCAGGGCGCTGTGGGTGAAGTTTCGGCTTTCGATGCCTGGCCGGAGTTGTGGGTGATAAACGACAGCGACTATGACAAGGCGCTGGCTGTTGTTAATGCAACACAGCAGGCAGGCAAAGCCGCAGACTGGGTTTGTGATCACTGTGGCGAAGTTAACGCCGCATCTTTTGATATGTGCTGGCAGTGTCAGCACGATAATCATTGTAACTAAATTAAGCACAAGCGCATGCTGAACAGCTTAAGTAAAGCGAAGCGCTCTCGCGCTTCGCATTGATTAACGGTTAACTTTCTTCTGCTTCCATTACTGGCGCGCTATGGCCGGTGCGTGCATGTTTATCACGCAATCTGCCCACTACTGAACTCAGCTTACGCTGCATTTTGTCGGCAGCACCGCTAATGGCCTGGCCGACAGTGGCGGCATGCTCGGTTATCGCAACCGGATCTAAACCTTCAAAGCGGGCTTCGAGCAGGCAGCGTTTGTCATGGCTATCGTTTTTTTGCTGGCCATTTTCGTCACTTAAATGCACTTCAATCCGTGTCAGATGATCGGCAAAACGGCTGAGTTTAGTTTGCAGTGTGTCGCGGATAAATTCTGCTAAGCGCTCGTCTGACTGGATATGACGGTCTGTGTGAACTTGAATTTGCATAGGTTACTCCTGTGGTTGACTCTAATGCGGGGCACACGATGTACAGACCCCGCCGTTGTCGAATAGTTTCCATCTGCTACTACTTATCTGGAGATTGTGAGTGACGTAGTCAAGTGTGAATTAAAAACTTTTTGCTAATTCACATTAGCTTGCAGCTTTACGTTGAGTGGTGCAGCACGCTTTGCTATAATTTTATCCCGTCCTGATACCAATTCTTGAACAACTGTTGTACCCCTGTGTTTACGCACCGGGCGCTTGGTGTTTGTAAGTTTTGGTATTCATTTATTGATTAACATTGTCTCAGGGGTCTCATGACTACAAGATATATCTTTGTGACGGGTGGCGTGGTTTCCTCCTTAGGTAAAGGCATTGCTGCAGCGTCGCTGGCAGCTATTTTGGAAGCGCGTGGCCTCAAGGTCACCATCCTTAAACTTGACCCCTACATTAACGTTGATCCGGGTACCATGAGCCCTATTCAGCACGGCGAAGTATTCGTTACCGAGGACGGTGCTGAAACAGACTTAGACCTTGGCCACTACGAGCGCTTTATCCGCACCAAAATGACCAAGCGTAATAACTTTACCCAAGGCCGTATTTACGCCGACGTATTGCGCCGTGAGCGCCGTGGCGATTACCTGGGCGCTACCATTCAGGTTATTCCGCACATTACCAACGAAATTAAAAGCCGTGTTGTCGCGGGTGCTGAAGGTTATGACATTGCTATTGTCGAAATTGGCGGCACGGTAGGTGATATTGAATCACTGCCGTTTTTAGAAGCCATTCGCCAGTTAGGCACCGAAGTGGGCCGCGAGCGCACGCTGTATATGCACCTTACATTGGTACCTTACCTGGGTACGGCTGGTGAGATTAAAACCAAGCCAACCCAGCATTCAGTAAAAGAGCTGCGCTCTATCGGTATTCAGCCAGATATACTGGTGTGCCGTTCAGACCGGGCTATTCCATCGAACGAGCGTGCTAAAATTGCGCTGTTTACCAATGTGGAAGAAAAAGCCGTTATTTCATTAAAAGACGTGTCCAGCATTTACCAAATTCCGGCGCTGTTAAAATCACAAGGCCTGGACGATTTGGTCTGCCGCCGTTTCTATATCGAAGCACCAGAAGCAGACTTAGTCGAGTGGGAACAAGTGCTGTATCAGGAGTCTAACCCCACTGGCGAGATCACCATTGCGATGGTGGGCAAGTATGTCGAGCTGCCTGATGCCTATAAGTCAGTAAATGAAGCACTGGGCCATGCGGGCTTGAAAAACCGCGTTACGGTAAACATTAAATACGTTGACTCACAAGACGTTGAAAGTAAAGGCACTGGCATTTTAGCGGATATCGATGGTATTTTGGTGCCGGGTGGTTTTGGTGAGCGCGGTGTAGAAGGTAAAATTTTGGCCGCGCAGTATGCCCGCGAAAACAAAATACCTTATCTGGGTATTTGTTTGGGCATGCAGGTGGCGTTAATTGAGTATGCCCGTAATGTGGTGGGCATGAGTCATGCGCACTCCACTGAATTTAATAAAGACACGCCTTACCCGGTAGTGGGTTTAATAACCGAATGGCGCGATGCTGATGGTTCAGTCGAAACCCGCACTGATAAATCAGACCTTGGTGGCACTATGCGTCTGGGAAGCCAAAACTGTAACCTTATAGATAATACTAAAGCCCGTGAAATTTATGGCAAAGCGGTTATTCAGGAGCGGCATCGTCACCGTTACGAAGTGAATAACAACTTACGGCCGCAATTAGAAGAGGCAGGATTAGTGGTATCGGGTTTATCGGCTGACAACCAACTGGTAGAGATGATAGAAATACCGTCGCACCCGTTTTTTGTTGCCGGGCAATTTCACCCGGAGTTTAACTCGACACCACGCGATGGTCATCCGCTGTTTCAGGCTTTTGTCGCTGCGGCGTACAAAATGCAAAAACAGCAACGCGTATAACTTGTGCTAAGCCGGGTATTTTACCCGGCTTTTTCGTTTTAACAGGGAACTCTAAGCATGTCTGAAATAGTAAAAATTATCGCCCGCGAAATTATGGATTCACGCGGCAACCCAACGGTAGAAGCCGATGTGTATTTAGCCAGCGGCGCTATGGGCCGTGGCTGTGCGCCGTCAGGTGCATCAACCGGTTCACGCGAAGCATTAGAGCTGCGTGACGGCGACAAAAGCCGCTACTTAGGTAAAGGTGTTACCAAAGCAGTTGCCAATATTGACGGTGCTATTCAAGCGGCATTAAAAGGCAAAAATGCGTATAACCAGGCTGAAATTGACCAGATCATGATCGATTTAGACGGCACCGAAACCAAAAGTAAGCTGGGTGCTAACGCGATTTTGGCGGTGTCGTTAGCGGTTGCCCGCGCTGCTGCTGCGGATAAAAAGATCCCGTTGTATCAGCATATTGCCGATTTGAACGGCACATCAGGTGTGTACAGTATGCCGGTGCCGATGATGAATATTATCAACGGTGGTGAACACGCTGATAACAACGTTGATATTCAAGAGTTCATGGTGCAGCCGGTAGGCGCCAAAACTTTCGCTGAGGCGCTGCGCATGGGCGCGGAGATTTTCCACAGCCTGAAAAAAGAGCTGCAAAAGCGCGGTCTGAACACCGCTGTCGGTGATGAAGGTGGTTTTGCACCTGATCTCAAATCAAACGAAGAAGCACTGTCTGTTATCGTTGAAGCAGTTAAAGCGGCCGGCTATGAAATGGACAAAGACGTGACCTTAGCGCTGGACTGCGCTGCGTCTGAGTTCTACAAAGATGGCAAGTACGTATTAAGCGGCGAGAACAAGAGTTTTGACTCCTATGGTTTTAACGACTATCTTGCCGGTTTAAGCCAGCGTTATCCGATAGTTTCTATCGAAGATGGTCTGGATGAGAGCGACTGGGATGGCTGGAAAGACTTAACCAATAAAATCGGTGATAAAGTGCAGCTGGTAGGTGATGATTTGTTTGTTACCAACACCAAAATTTTAACCCGCGGTATTGAGCAGGGCATTGGTAACTCTATCCTGATCAAATTTAACCAGATTGGTTCGTTAACTGAAACCCTGGCAGCGATTAAAATGGCGAAAGACGCTGGCTTTACTGCGGTTATTTCACACCGCAGTGGCGAAACCGAAGATGCCTTTATCGCTGATTTAGCCGTAGGCACTGCTGCCGGCCAGATTAAAACCGGCTCACTTTGCCGCTCTGACCGCGTATCTAAGTACAACCAGTTACTGCGGATTGAACAGGAGCTGGGTAGCAAAGCACCTTATAAAGGCCGCAGCGAAATTAAAGGCCAGTAGTTACTGCAGAATAAACACTGTGTTTTAGCCTGACATCAGGCAGACCAGACAAGCCAAAAGCCACCGCGAGGTGGCTTTTGTTATTAATACAGTCTCGTTGTATCTGCTTAAGTAGGTTAATAATACAGCGCGAAAACAGCCCTCACACTTGCTTTGTCACAATGACCGGCTAATATCGGTACATCTAAGTGCAACGCATGGAGTGTCAATTGCCCGGTTTAACGCGTAACAGTTGGCTTCGAGCAGTGCTATGTTATTTTTGCCTGCTGTCTGGCAGTGATTTGGCGGCGCAGGAAACCTTTACTGTGGCGATTTACTATCCGCAAGTTCCGCCCTACATGTACGCCACTGAGGATAATGTACCTACCGGCGTGATCCCCGAACTGCTTAACGCTTTTTTTGCCAATCAGCCTTACCAGCTGAAGTATGTATTTGAAAACCGCTATCGGGCTGAATTGGGGTTGTATGAAGGCAAGTATGATGCATCTGTGATGGCGTCAAAATGGACTATGCAGCCAGAAGAGCTACTGTTTTCTCAGGCAATAGTGGCACACAGGGACTACCTTTACGCACTGGAACCCTTTACCCGCAGTGCGCAAAGCCTGAATAGTAAAACTATCTGTTTGCGCCGGCACTATATCTATAACGCTTTGCAGCAACCACTAGATAGCGGTGAGTTGGTGCGCATTGATACTGAATCAGAATACGACCAGTTTAATATGTTGTTGAACAAACGCTGTCAGCTGGCCTATATGAATGAGCATGTCGCCAACTGGTTAATCAACAATCGTTTTGCCGGTTTAAGCTTGCACCGGCAGCAGTATGCTACTGACGAAGTAGATTTAACATTAGCAATGAACAGCAAATGGAGCCGGTTAAAACCCAGGCTGGATGCCTTTATCCGCGAAGCGCATCGAAGTGGTCTGATAGACCGCAGTTTAGCCAGGCATATGCGTAAAACAGCAACGGTGCAGCCTTAGTTTGAAACGTCAATCCGGCTGTCATATCAGCGTCATGTAAAAGTCTTACTATCTGTACCGCTTATCAGGATGATACTTTCTGCCTCGGATAGCACAGGCCTGTAATTTGTTACCCGGGTAGTTATTTTGGGACTAAGTGATTTTCACCGCAATGAGCTGCAGCGTATTCTCTCTGGCCGACTGCTGACACCGCTATTTCAGCCTTTGGTATCTTTGGCTGACGGCAGTATTCTTGGATATGAGGCACTGATCCGTGGCCCTTCCGATAGTGCTCTGCATTCGCCGTTGCTGCTATTTAAAACCGCACAAACCTTTGATTTGTTAGAGCCGCTGGAATTGTTGTGCCGCCAGTTAAGTATTCAGGCTTTTGCCGATAGCGGCGCAGCGGGGCAGTTGTTTCTTAACGTTAACCCTATGCTGTTGCTAACGTCTGATCATCCGTCAGGCTTAACCAAAAGTTATATACATCAGGCGGGGCTGGCACCAGAGCGGATAGTCATTGAATTGTCAGAGCAGTTTCAGGTAGAAGATACTGAGCTGTTTGTCAGTGCAGTTAAACACTATCGCGAGTTTGGTTTTAAAATTGCAATTGATGATTTAGGCAGTGGTTTTTCCGGCTTAAAACTCTGGTCAGAGCTACAGCCTGACATTGTTAAAATAGACCGCTATTTTGTGGACCAGCTACACCGCGATCCAATAAAAAAAGCCTTCGTAAAAAACATTATTGAGCTGGCAAAAAGCACCGGTTCACTCATAGTTGCTGAAGGCATTGAAACCAGCGAAGAATTACTGTTTTGCCGTGAGTTAGGTGCCGATATTGGCCAGGGGTATTTACTCGGGCGTCCGCACATCGACTGCGTAGAAGTACCCCTGCCAGCGCTGTCTTTGTTGCGTGAAGATAAAGCGTTGTCGCTTAATGAGTCTTTAGAGCCTGTAGTCAGCAGAGTTGCCGCGGTGAATGCGCAAACTGCGGCGCAGCAAGTTGCAGCTATGTTTGCAGCAGACAAAAACCTGTCATGTGTGGCTGTAGTAAATAAGGAGCAGCTGCCTCTGGGGTTGGTTAGCCGCAGTATGATTAATGAGCGTTTTTCGCATCCGTTTGGTCGCGCACTGTATGAGAAAAAACCGATCCATCAATGCATGGAGCCGGCTATTGTGGTTGAACGCAGCCTGACAATGGATGCCGTTAGCGGCGTGTTAACAGCTGAGATTCATGACGATGCCAGCCCGTACTTTATTGTTACAGAGCAAGGTCGCTATTATGGCCTCGGCTCTGTGCGTAAGGTGTTGCGTCAGCTTAGTGAGCACAAAATTCAACTCGCGCGCTATGCTAACCCACTGACCATGCTACCTGGCAATGTGCCGATTAACCGTCGTATTGATCAGCTGTTGGCAGAAACAACAGATTTTGCTATTGGCTATATCGATATTGACGGGTTTAAACCTTACAACGACGTGTATGGCTACAGTAAAGGTGACTTAGTCATTGAGTTGCTGGCGCAGATAATCCAGTCAGAAGTCAGCCGGGAAGACTTTGTTGGCCATATCGGCGGCGATGACTTTATTGTATTGTCTGCCAGCGATGCTGCCGTTGAAACTGCGCAGCGGATTTGCCAGAACTTTACTAAACGAATGGTGAATTATTATTTGCCTGAGCACCTGGCTGCAGGTGGCTTTTATGCGACAGACCGGCTGGGTAGTCTGTGTTTTTATCCGTTGCTCAGCCTGTCGGTTGGTTTGGCCATGCCTGATACCGGCGTATGTGGTAATCATCATGACGTGGCAGCGCTGGCATCTGATGCCAAACAACAGGCAAAAAAAACGGCCGGTTCAGCGGTATTTGTTAACAAACGCCGGGTGCCGGAGCATCTGGCGCGATTGCTAACTAAAACATCTACTGTTGTCTCAGGATAAACTAATCTGCTGTAGATGATCTTGAATGTGCAGATAATGCGCGCCATAGTATTGCTGCTTAGTTAAGCTGCCATAGGCAAAATGTGGAGCTAGCTCACCTTGCCAGTCAATAAATTGCTGTATTTCGTTGATTAGCTCAGCCAGGGCAATGTCGTTTGGCACTGTGGTTGCTAGTAAAGGCGCGCCGGGGATTGGCTCGTGCAATGGGTGCGTCATACTACCTGCGGCAGCAAAGGCGTTTAATGCAGCGCTGCCGGCGGTATGCTGAAAGAGCGCAGATTTAGCCTTTGGATAACCCAGGCGGGAATAACGCACACTTTGCGCCAGGTGTTGCAATATTTCACTGACGTTCCAACTGCCGCTGCTGATGAGTTTATCTGCTGGTAAGCGTTGTAACTGCAGCAGCAGTTGGTCAAGTGGATAGTGCCGGGCCATTGCAACGACTTTAACCCCCAATGCGAGTGCTAAAGCGCTACATCCTGCTGTTTTTAAAAATGTCCGGCGGTTCATCTGCAACTGCTCTTAGGCGTTAACATATTAACTAGCATAACGGTACTTAACTGAAAATTGAAGCAGGAATATTGTCATAGGACGATGTCTGCGTAGACTAGTTTGGTATTAATGCAAGATTTTCAAATAAATAATTGCTGAAAAAAACGGCATATGTTAGTTTCGTGCAACTTTTATGACATCAGGTTGTACTGAATTATGCAACGGAATGCTGTACTTACCGACTCTGAGCTGGGTTATTTGTCCGAGTTGTTTGACCAAAAACAACAAGCTGCCACATCGCCCGATGGTTACAACCATATGATTTCGGTCACGACTGAAGTACCGCAGTTAATTGCCTCGTTGTTGGGGCAGGCAAAATTTACCTTGCTCGCTGAGGTGGGGCACTACAAATTGTGGTTCCCGTTGGATATGACACTGGATGAATTTGGCCAGCCTAACCCGGTGCTAGGCATACCAGAGGTGGTGGAATATAGCGGCCATGAACGCAGTTGGCGGTTGGCGTCACTTCAGGATATCCGCTTTTGCGATCACCACTATGGTGACAAAGTTCAATTGTTGTCGTTATCCAGCACCGGGCTGGCGTTTAAGTTAGATTGCCCGCAGCTAACTGAACAACTACTGCAGCAAGCAGAATTAGGGCTTACTTTACCTGACGGCCAGCAATTACAATTGAAGTTTGAACCGGTACGGCAGCATAATTCGATTATTGCGGCGCGCATTAGTAGTTGTCAGCAACAGCGAGAATTACTGCGGCGTTTTTTGTTTCAGCGTCACCGCCAACAGTTTCCGTCTTTGTATCAGCAGCTACGCTAACAGCTGCGTTGGCAGTGCGAGATTTTACTAGGCAAAATCTCCGCTGTTGGCTAACATCTGGCCATGACTGATACCGCCTCCAATCAAGCGCATTTCTGGCAACTCTCCAGAGATAACCAAACTTATACTGAGCTGTGTAATGCATTGTATGAGCGTGAGTTGCTGCGCCTGTCACAATTGAGCCGTGAGCAATTGCAGCGAATGCCCGAGCGTTTGGCCAGTTTACCATTTTACATTCGCCGAGCCGCCAGCAATATTGTACAGAGCCGGTCTGAGCTGGAGCTCGATAGCCAAAATGCCTCCTGGTACTACAAGCAGGCTGCCAGTTGCCCTGCGAGTAAACAACAGGCTGATCCGATAGCGCAGTTTTATAGCAAACATGCCAAACCTGGCCTTATTGTTGCGGTCTATGTTAGTCAGTTAAGCCAGGAGCAGATCGTACTCGATAGTATTGATGAAGTAGACAATGACAATTTGCGTTTGCATTGCAATGAACACGGTTGGTTTAGTTTTTCTGGTACGCCGCTGGCAAACGAGAACAGCGATAAATTCGTTTTAAAGCCCAGCAAAAGCATTATGACAGCGGCCTGTTGCGGCCACCAGTGGCTGAATGGCAACAGAGCAACACCGCGGCGACTGAATTTACGCGAATTGTTGCTTGCCAGCCGGTTAAACTGGCAAAACTTTGCCAGACCTTTACCGGCCTTGTCAGACTGATGTGGTTTTCCTGCTTTGCAATCGTGGCGCCAGGCTTCATAATAGCCACACTGTGTTAACTGAAGCGGTACTATGCGATTACTTACTATATTGCTAATTGTGCTTTTGGCGGCATTGCAATACCGGCTCTGGTTTGGTCAGAACAGCGTGGCTGATTACTTTCGACAGCAAGAAGAGCTGCGTAGCCAGCAGGCCAGCAATCTGGAGCTGGAAAAACGCAATCGTTTGCTAAAAGCCGATGTTACCGATTTGCAGCAAGGTTTAGAGGCCATTGAAGAGCGGGCCCGCAATGAACTGGGGTTAATCCGCGACGATGAAGTGTTCTTTCGTCTGTTCAGCCAGCGTGACAATGAGGGCCGCAATGAGTAGTCAAGCGCCAATGCAAATTGCTGCAGTGGTACCCGCCGCTGGTATTGGTAAACGAATGCAAAGCAATCTGCCAAAACAATATCTGCTTCTGCATGGCAAAACCATTCTGGAACACAGTGTTGCCCGCTTGCAGTCTAGTGGACTCGTAAGCCAAGTCTGGTTGGCTCTGGCGCCGGATGACCCTTATTTTGCCGGTACTACATTGGCAACCAGCGATATAAACCGGGTAAAAGGCGGTGCTGAGCGCATGCATTCGGTATTAAATGCCCTGCAGCTGATTGATGCTCATCGTTTTCCCTGGGTACTGGTGCATGACGCTGCACGGCCGTTGGTGTGTTTTAATGATATCCAACTGCTTGTCAGCCAGTGCCTGCAGCACGACGAGGGCGGTATTTTGGCTTGCCGGGTACGCGATACGATGAAACGCGGTGAAAATAGTATTAGTGAGACCGTTAGCCGTGAACACCTTTGGCATGCTTTGACACCGCAGTTCTTCCCCACCGCGCTGCTGCGTGCAGCCCTTAAAGACGCTATTGCCGCCGGCGTACAAGTTACCGACGAAGCGTCGGCCATGGAATGGGCCGGTCACAAGGTATTGCTGGTTGCAGGCCGTAGTGACAACATTAAGATTACTGAGCCGGCAGATTTGGCGCTGGCCGCATTTTATCTGGAGCAGACTACAACATGAAACTACGTATCGGCCATGGTTTTGACGTCCATGCCTTTGGTGGCGAGGGCCCGATAACCCTTGGGGGCGTGCACATTGATTATCATCAGGGCTTGCTGGCTCACTCCGACGGCGATGTGGTATTGCATGCTTTAGCCGACGCCCTGCTTGGTGCACTGGCGCTGGGGGATATAGGCCACCACTTTCCTGATACAGATGCCGCTTTTAAAGGCATTGATAGCCGTATTTTACTACGAAAAGTGTTTGCTGATGTACAAAGCCACGGCTTTGTCATTGGTAATGTGGATATTACTATTTTGGCGCAGGCACCAAAAATGGCGCCCCATATTAACGCCATGCGTCAGTGTATAGCTGCTGATTTGGACTGTGCTATATCGCAGGTAAATGTTAAAGCAACGACCACCGAAAAACTGGGTTTTGTTGGCCGCAAAGAGGGCATAGCGGTAGAAGCTGTCGCCTTGCTGGTTGGCGCATGAGTATTAACACTACGCTGAGTTATTTGTATGGTGAGCCCTCAGGTCAGGCGAAGTTGCGCAGTCAGGCGGAAGACTTTATTGTTGATGAACAGTTGAATTTTAGCCCCAGTGGCAGCGGTGAGCATGTACTGTTACATATTGAAAAACGCGGCCAGAATACCCAGTTTGTAGCGAAACAGCTGGCGATGTTAACTGGCTTACGGGTGCGTGATATCAGCTATGCCGGCTTAAAAGACCGTCATGCTGTTACCCGGCAGTGGTTCTGCTTTAAATGGCCGATAAAGCAAGATTTAGCCTGGCAAGACTGGCAGCTTGAGGGTTGCACAGTGCTTAGCGTACAGCGTCATTTTCGCAAGTTACGTCTGGGGGCGCTCAAGGCCAATCACTTTCAGATCCGTCTTCGGCAACTAACCGACAGTGCAGAACTATTAAAACGCGCCGGGCAAGTTAAGCAAGGTGTGCCCAACTATTACGGCGAACAGCGCTTTGGCATTGCCGGTGGCAATTTACAACTGGCACAGCAACTGTTTGCCGGCAGCAGCATTACCGATCGTAAGTTACGGGGTTTAGCTTTGTCGGCAGCCCGCTCCTATGTATTTAACCAGCAAGTTACGGCGCGTATTGGCGCTGGCCAGTTCAATAGTGTACTCGATGGCGATGTGCTGCAGTTAAACGGCAGTGGCTCGGTATTTCGTGTGCCGGTGGCTGATGCAGCATTGCAGCAGCGCCTGATGGCGGCTGATGTGCATCCGACCGCCGTTTTGGCCGGTATGGGGGAATCAATGGTTACTGGTGCGGCTGCTGATCTAGAGCAACATGTGTTGGCGCAACATTCGCCATTGGTGCAGGGGCTAATTGATTATCGTCTGCGCGCGGAGCGGCGCAGCATCAGGCTAATGCCGCAAGATCTGAGCATACAACTGCAACAGCAGGATGCCATAGTGAACTTTGCCCTGCCGGCAGGTTGCTTTGCTACCAGCGTATTGCGTGAGCTGGTGAATTATCACGATGCCAGTAAAGATGGCACTGTACTGGAGTAACGGATGCGAATTTTACTAAGTAATGATGACGGTGTTCATGCCAAAGGCATGCAAGTTTTACAGCAAGCGCTGAGTCAGTTTGCTGAGGTGACGACTGTCGGGCCGGATCGTAATTGCAGCGGTGCCAGCAACTCGTTAACCTTAATTAACCCGCTTAGGGTACAAACACTGGATAACGGCTTTTTATCAGTCAATGGCACACCTACCGATTGTGTGCACCTGGCGATCAGTCAGTTGCTGGATTTCACGCCTGATCTGGTTGTGGCTGGCATCAACCATGGTGCAAATTTGGGCGACGATGTGTTGTACTCTGGCACCGTGGCGGCCGCAACAGAAGGGCGGCATCTTGGTTTGCCGGCTATTGCCGTGTCGTTAGCCGGTGGCGATGAGGAGCATTTTGCCACCGCGGCCTATGTTACGGTGCAGGTGATCAAAAAGCTAAAATCGCACCCGTTACCGGCCGATCAAATTTTAAATATTAATGTACCGGCTTTGCCGATAGAGCAGCTAAAAGGTATTCAGGTAACCCGCTTAGGCCGGCGCCATAAGGCCGAAACCATGACCAGTGCTACCGACCCCTGGGGCCGTAAAATATACTGGTATGGCTCGTTAGGACCTGAGTTAGATGCAGGCGAGGGCACGGATTTTTATGCTATCGCCAATGGTTTTGCTTCTGTTACACCACTGCAGATCGATATGTCAGCCTACAAAAGCATGGACACTTTACGACATTGGTTAGAGGGGATTAGTTTGTAACATGGCAGTCGCAACATCACGCAGTGCCGCACTGCTGGCACAGAAATTACAGCACGAAGGTATTGCGCAGCCACAAGTATTGGCGGCGATAGCTAACACACCACGGCATGTATTTGTTGAAGCGGTGCTGGCTCACAAAGCCTATGAAAACACCGCCTTACCAATTGGCCAGGGCCAAACCATCTCGCAGCCTTATATCGTGGCCCGCATGACCGAATTACTGTTACAAGATAAAGCACCGGGTAAATTGCTGGAAATTGGTACCGGTTCGGGTTACCAAACGGCGATTTTGGCACGGTTGTTTGATCATGTTTGCAGTGTTGAGCGCATAAAAGCGCTGCAGTTTCAGGCTAAACGGCGTTTGCAGCAACTCGATTTGCATAATGTGTCAATGAAACACGGTGATGGTTGGCAGGGCTGGCCCAGCAAGGCACCATTCGACAGTATTATCGTTACTGCAGCACCAAGCGAAGTGCCAACCGCCCTGTTACACCAATTGAATGATGGCGGCCGTTTGGTAATTCCGGTTGGCTTGCATCAGCAAACATTACGTGTGTATGAGCGCCATGGTGATAATTACACCAGCCGTGATATTGAAGCTGTGCGCTTTGTGCCGCTGGTTCCGGGCGAGTTAGCCTGAGTTATTAAACGAAGGGATACAACATGCAGTACTTGCAATGGATAATTAAAGGCTTGGCGATGGGCGCCGCCGATGTAGTACCCGGAGTGTCCGGCGGTACGCTGGCATTTATACTTGGTGTGTATGAGCGACTGCTGGGTGCAATTAGCAGCTGTAATTTTGCTGCGCTTAAGCTACTAAGCCGTTTGCAGCTGGCTGCATTTTGGCGTCATATTGATGGTACTTTTTTGCTTTGTTTGTTTGGCGGTGTGCTGATAAGTATATTTTCGTTGGCCGGTATTTTGACGTATATGCTGCAGCATAGGCCAATACCCTTGTGGGCATTGTTTTGTGCGTTGATCCTTACGGCTTTGCCTCCCTTGCTGCGCAGTGTGCGCTGGAATGCCTGGCGCGTGCTGCTGAGCTTTATCGGCGTAGTCTTTGCAGTTGCTGTTGGTATGCTAACGCCACGTGAACTGCAACCGCAGAACTGGATGTTTTTTGTCGCTGGCGCTATCGCTATCTGCGCAATGATATTACCCGGTATTTCCGGTAGTTTTATTTTACTTATGTCTGGTATGTATGCACCGGTACTGGCTGCAGTAACTGGCTTACAATTTAGCGTATTGTCATTATTCTTACTCGGTTGCATTATAGGCTTGCTGAGTTTTTCCCGCGTGCTGAACTGGTTGATGCAACATTACCACGATGCCAGCCTGGCACTGCTGATTGGCGTAGTGATAGGGGCCCTTTACCGGATCTGGCCGTGGCAGTTGGAGCAGCAGCTATATCTGCCCTGGCAGTACGCTGCAAAAACCGGTTCAGCAGATACTGTATTGGCCATGTTATTTGCTCTGGCAGGCAGTTTAATTATGTTGGCACTGCTGAATATGGAAAAATGGCTTAAGCCTGCAACAGCGCAAAATAAAGTAGTTGAGTAGAAGGGGTCGATTATCCGTTGTCGTGAGCAACTGTCACCAACCTTGTCTGGACGGCTTCTAAGGCCATGCCTTCAGTTACTGCTGCTGGTGCCTGTACTGCTGCTGGTGGCTTGCTCGTCACGTTATGCACCGGCACCAGTGACAACACTAGAGCTACGCGAAAATTATTATCAGCAACGTAATCGCGGTAGTTTAGCCAGTAGCCATTACAAGGTGCAGCGTGGCGACACGCTATATGCTATTGCGTTCCGGGCGGGTAAAGATGTGCGTGAACTTGCAGCGTTAAACGGTATTGCCAGTCCTTACACTATCTATCCCGGGCAGACGTTGCGTTTGTCCGGCAACGTAACGTCAAAGCCGTCTAAAACTATGCCACCCAGCAAACCTGCACAAGGTAAAGCCAACAACACTGTGACACAAAACACAAATAAGAATAATTCAACACCTGTAAAATCAAATAGTTCAGTAAAAACTGTTAAACCTGTTGCACCTCAAAATCAAAAGGGTTATGTTCAGACTCAGCCAAAAAACAATAAAAAAACCGCGAATCCTACCCTAAATAGGGACTTAGTGCAATGGCAGTGGCCGGCTAAAGGAAAAATAATTTCTGGTTTTTCCAGCCAGCAGCATGGCAATAAAGGCATTGATATCGCGGGCCAGGAAGGTGGAAAAGTAGTAGCGGCGGCCAGTGGGCAGGTAGTATACGCTGGTAATGCTTTGCGGGGGTATGGCAACTTGATCATTATCAAACATAACGATGATTATCTTAGTGCTTATGCCCATAACCGGAAATTGCTGGTGACAGAAAAGCAGATGGTGACCGCAGGGCAACAGATTGCTGAGCTGGGAAGTACTGATGCGACCGATGCACGATTGCATTTTGAAATCCGCTTCAGGGGTAGCTCGGTTAATCCGTTGAAGTACTTACCAAAATAATAACAAGATACACAAGTATCAGGAAAGGATGCAACAGCGCTTGGCCAGCCCCAGCACCCTGTAGACGTGGGAGAAAGGATATGGGACAAAAAAGTGACGACGATATAGATTTCAAAGAAGACGAGCTGAACGAAGATGTGATGCTTGAGGATGATGCAGAGCCGGAAGCTGCAATTCTTGCTGCAGAAGACAGTAGTAACGAGGATATTTTTGTTCGTGACGACAGCCAGAAAACCATGGACGCAACCCAGATTTATTTGGGTGAAATTGGTTTTTCTCCTTTGTTGTCAGCTGAAGAGGAAGTGTATTTTTCCCGCTTGGCTTTAAAAGGGGACCAGGCTGCGCGTAAGCGCATGATCGAGAGTAACCTGCGACTGGTGGTGAAAATTGCCAGACGGTATATCAATCGGGGGTTAGCTCTGCTTGATCTGATTGAAGAGGGCAACCTGGGCCTCATTCGTGCGGTAGAAAAGTTTGACCCAGAGCGCGGTTTTCGTTTTTCTACCTATGCAACCTGGTGGATCCGCCAGACCATAGAGCGGGCTATTATGAACCAAACCCGCACTATTCGCTTGCCTATTCATGTGGTTAAAGAACTGAACATCTATTTGCGTGCAGCGCGCGAGTTATCACAAAAGCTTGATCATGAGCCGACGCCGGAAGAAATAGCTGCTGCCTTAGACAGGCCGGTAGATGATGTTCGTAAGATGCTGAAGTTAAATGAGAAAATAACATCAGTAGATACTCCTGTTGCCGGGGCTTCAGAAAAGCAGCTGTTGGATGTTATTGCTGACGAAAAAGAGCTGGGGCCGGAATCTGAACTGCAAGATGAGGACATCCGTCAACATCTGGTGGTATGGCTCAACGAGCTAAACCCTAAGCAGCGTGAAGTGTTGGCCCGCCGTTTTGGTTTGTTGGGTTATGAGCCATCGACACTGGAAGATGTTGGCCATGAAATAGGCCTGACCCGCGAGCGGGTGCGGCAAATTCAGGTAGAAGCACTGCGGCGTTTACGCGAAATAGTAACCCATCAGGGCTTGAATATCGAAACCCTGTTTCAGGAATAACAATAACAGTGCTGAGGTAAGTTTTCCTCTCTATGCCAATCCAAACAAGACGCCATCATGCGTCTTGTTTGTTTTTAAGATACTGAACCAGCAGTGTTGCTGCGTTGCTGATATGCTCAGTTAGCAACTCGCAGGCCGCTACAGTATCGCCGCTGCGCAACAATGCCAGCAATTGCTGATGTTCATCAGCACTGGTGCCGGCGTAATTCAGCGCTTGCTCTTGATAGCCCAGATAGCGAGAGACCTGCTGATGCAGCTGATCGAGCAATTGCAACAAATGTGGCTTGTCACACGGCAGATAAAGCAAGCGATGAAATTGCCAGTTTAACTCACCACGCTGATAAGGCGGCAGTCTCTTATGCTGGTGTAGTTGTTGCAATAAGTCTTCCGCCAGACCTAATTGGCTGAAGCTTAGCTTTGGCCCGGCGAGCTTTAGTGCTAAGGGCTCGAGCTGAAGGCGCAACATGCCTAATTCTTCTGCTTCAGCAGCACTAAAACCGGGAACCCGGATCCCAGCTTTGCCATGGGCGGTTAACCAGCCTTCATTGAGCAGTGTTTGCTGAACATCTCGCACCACAATGCGGCTGACCGCATAATGCTGGGCCAGTTGCTGCTGGGTTAATACCTGGCCAGCAGCCCACTGCTGTAGTTGAATGTCTTTTTTTAATTGTTGATACAATTGCTGTTTTTTCAACATCAGCGGCTCCGGCGCACACCGTTTACCAGCAGTAAGGTTAAACCGCCGGCAACAATGCCCCAAAATGCCGCAGCAATGCCAAAGAAGCTGATACCAGACGCGGTAACCAATAAGGTGACTACTGCCGCTTCGCGATGCTCGCCTTCAGCGGTGGCTACGGCCAAATTTGCGCCTATAGTGCCCAGCAGCGCCAGACCGGCCAGTGCCGCAATCATTTCTTTTGGCAAGGCGGCAAACAACGCGACCACAGTGGCGCCGGCAAGGCCGGCTAATAAGTAACATACACCGGCTGCAATACCGGCAATATAGCGTTTGTCTTTGTCGGGGTGCGCCTCCGGCCCGGTGCAAATGGCGGCGGTAATGGCAGCAAGATTGATAGAAAACGCGCCCCAGGGCGCAAGCAACAAGGTAGATAAGGCCGTGCTGCTGATAAGGGGGGACACCGGTGTTTGATAACCACTGGTACGAATAACCGCAACACCGGGAATATTCTGCGACGCCATCGTTACCAGCAACAGCGGCAGGCCAACACCCAACAGCGCACTGACTGACCATTCTGGTGTTACCCAAACCGGCGTGGTCAGGCTTAAGCTTAGGACACTGGTATCAAACTGGCCCTGCCATAACACGGTAGCTACGCCGGTTAGCAGCACCCATAAAATGGCGTAACGTGGTGACAGCCGTTTTGCCAGCAAGTAGCTAAGGCACATAAGCGAGACTAACAACAGTTGAGTTTGCAACGAAGTAAAAACACTTAAGCCAAACTGCAGTAAAATCCCCGCCAGCATAGCGCTGGCTAGTGGCAGTGGTACAAGTCGGGTTAGTTTATCAAACCAGCCACTAATGCCAATAATCAGCCCTAATGCAGCCGTAAAAATAAACACGCCAACCGCCTCGTTGATGGTTAAACCTTGCAAGCTACCTGCCAGCAAGGCCGCACCTGGCGTTGACCAGGCGGTAATAACCGGTGCCTTGTAGTACCAGGATAACCCAATACAGGTGGCGGCCATGCCAATGCCAAGCGCCAATAACCAGGACGCCATAATGTCTGGCGTAGCGCCGGCCGCTGCGGCTGCCTGTAGCACAATAGCCACCGAGCTGGCAAAACCCACCAGCACAGCAACAAAGCCCGCTACCGTAGCTGACAGGCTGATATCTTTAATCGACATAAGCTAACTCAAACCAAAAAAGTATACTTAATTTAAAATGTATACATTTTTTGTCAAGTTAAAGCTGCTTTGTCGTGGATGCCATCGCGAGAATCGGCTTACCCTAAGCTAACCGTTGCAAGCCAGGATGCTGACAAATTCGTCAGGAACGAATTTGAACAGCGAAGCTGGTCCGCAGGATAAACTTCATGGATGAAGTTTATCATCGAGCCCCCAGGGAAGGGTTTGCGGCGTGTTGGCGTGGGTAAACCGGTTCGTGGCAAGACTAAAAACTATAATCGCTGTTTCAGTTGATACAACAACTCCAGTGCCTGGCGTGCGCTGAGATCATCCGGATTAATGTCGCGTAGCTGCCCGATAACCGGGTGTTCAACTTCCAGCAGGCTTAGCTGTGGCGTCGTGGTATTGGCAGCCGTTTTGGCCGGTTGGGCCGCGCCACCTTGCTCTAACTGCTGTAATTTATGCCGCGCTTGGTTAATAACGGCTTTGGGCACACCAGCGAGCTGCGCGACTTGTAAGCCAAAGCTTTTACTGGCGGCGCCATCCTGTACATGGTGCATAAAGACGATATCGTCACCGTGTTCTACCGCGTCTAAATGCACATTGGCCAGTCCGGGCAATTGCCCGGCCAGTTCGGTCAGCTCAAAATAATGGGTAGCAAACAGTGTTAATGCTTTTATGTTGCTGGCCAGATAGTTGGCACAGGCCCAGGCTAAACTTAAGCCATCATAGGTGCTGGTGCCGCGGCCTATTTCATCCATCAGCACTAAGCTGTGCCCGGTGGCATGATGCAAAATGGTCGCGGTTTCGGTCATTTCTACCATAAAGGTCGAGCGGCCGGAGGCCAGATCATCTGAAGCACCAATCCGGGTAAAGATACGATCTACCGGGCCAATCCGGGCGTGTTGTGCCGGCACGTAGCAGCCTATGTAAGCCATCAGCACTATCAGTGCAGTTTGGCGCATATAGGTTGATTTACCGCCCATATTTGGCCCGGTGATCATTAACATGCGGCGCTGGTTGTTTAATGTCAGCGGATTAGCGATAAAGGGCTCGGTTAATACCTGCTCTACTACCGGGTGGCGTGCTTGTTCCAGGCTGATACCACAGTCTGAACTGAGCTCTGGCCGGTGGTAATTTAAGCTATCGGCACGCTCGGCAAAATTACACAATACGTCCAGTTCACAAAGCGACTGTGCCAGTTGTTGTAGCTGTGCCAGATAAGGCACGGTTAATTCAAACAGCTGCTCGTATAACTGCTTTTCCAGCGCTAAGGCTTTGCTCTGGCTACCCAGCACTTTATCTTCGTATTCTTTCAGCTCAGGAATAATATAACGCTCGTTGTTTTTCAGCGTTTGGCGTCTTACATACTCCGGCGGTACTTTAGTATCCGCACTGCGGCCGGTTTCAATGTAATAACCGTGTACACGGTTAAAGCCCACTTTAAGTGACGCGATGCCAGTGCGCTCGCGCTCACGCAGCTCCAGCTGTTCCAGATAATCGGTAGCGCCGCTGGCCAGTGCGCGCCAATGATCCAGCTCAGCGCTGTAGCCCGGTGCAATCACGCCGCCGTCACGAATAAGCACCGGCGGATTGTCAACGATGGCGTGTTCCAGCAACTGGCAGAATTCGGGCAAGGGTTGACTGTTTTGGCCTATCTGACCAAGTAAATTGCTGTGAAGCGTGTCTAGCTGCACAGCCAGCGCTGGTAACTGTTGCAGCGCCTGGCGCAAGCGGGCAAAATCGCGTGGCCGCGCGCTGCGCAGTGCTAATCTGGCAATTACACGTTCAATATCGCCAATTTGTTTTAGCTGGCTCTGGAGTTCGTCGTAGTGGCTGTCCAGTTCGCTTACGGCATCCAGCCGGGCATTCACTGCTACCTGATTGCGCAGCGGCGCGTGGATCCAGCGTTTTAACAGGCGCGAGCCCATCGCTGTCTGACAGCGGTCGAGCACGGCTGCCAGTGTATGTTCGTAGTTACCCGCCAGGTTTAGTGTCAGTTCCAGATTGCGCCGGGTGGCCGCATCCAGCACGATATTGTCTTGCGAGCGTTCCAGGGCAATGGCGCGAACATGCGGCAGTGCAGCACGCTGGGTGTCTTTAACATACTGCATCACGCAGCCCGCTGCCATCAGCGCTACCGGTGCTTCCTCTACCCCGAAACTGAGTAAATCCTTAGTGCCAAACTGCTGACATAACAGGCGCTTTGCCGTGGCCAGCTCAAACTCCCACACCGGCCGGCGGCGCGCGCCTTTGCGTTTGTCTACTAAGTAGGTATCGGCAAAATCTTCAGGATATAACAGCTCAGCCGGGTTTAAGCGCTGCAGCAGGGCGGCTACATCATCGCTGTTATCCACCTGATTCAGCAAAAAACGGCCGCTGCTTAAATCTATTTGCGCCAAACCGTACTGACCACGTAATTGCACTATGGCACATAGCAGGTTGTCTTGCCGCTCGTTTAGCAGGGCTTCATCAGTAACGGTGCCAGGTGTAACGATACGTACTACTTTGCGCTCTACCGGACCTTTGCTGGTGGCCGGGTCGCCAATTTGTTCACAAATCGCCACCGACTCACCCAATTGCACCAACCGGGATAAATACCCTTCTATCGCATGATAGGGTACGCCTGCCATGGGGATAGGGTTGCCAGCACTTTGGCCACGTTTTGTCAGTGAGATATCCAGCAACGCGGCGGCGCGTTTGGCATCGTCGTAAAACAATTCGTAAAAATCGCCCATGCGATAGAGCAATAAAATGTCCGGATGTTCACTTTTCAAGCCTAAATACTGCTGCATCATGGGTGTGTGCGCGCTTAAGGCTTGCTCCGTTTTCTGGTCTGACGGCATAATAGCGTTCTGAATTCCCTGTTGGATAAAATATGACGGTCGCAGCAGATAGCCTGCAGCTGGCGACAGAATTAGGCCAGCTATTATTACGGAAAAAGTGGACTATCACCACTGCAGAATCCTGCACCGGTGGTGGCCTGGGTTATAGCTTAACAGCCGTACCGGGTAGCTCTGCTTATGTAGACCGCGGTTTTATTACCTACAGCAACAAAGCCAAACAACAGCTACTTGCCGTGCGCAGTGCCACTTTATTGCAGTTTGGTGCCGTTAGTGAAGAAACCGTGCGCGAAATGGCCGCCGGTGCCGCCAAAGCTGCCAGCGCTAATATAGCGGTTGCCATATCCGGTGTTGCCGGGCCTGATGGCGGCTCGGTTTACAAGCCGGTTGGCACCGTGTGTTTCGGCTTTTATGTCGATGGCAGCATCGCCAGCAGCCATATGCTGTTTGCCGGCGACCGCCAGCAAGTACGCCAGCAAGCCATCGATTATGCACTGAAACAAAGCATTGAGCTGTTGACAGCACTATTAAACTAGACTACTGTACGAGCATACAGTGTTAATTGCCGCTCATACCGGCGCAACCATGGATATTAAGATGGACGACAATAAGCAGAAAGCACTCGCCGCGGCCTTAGGGCAAATTGAACGTCAGTTTGGTAAAGGTTCTATTATGCGTCTGGGCGATAGCACAGCGCTGGATATTGCAGCGGTATCAACCGGCTCACTAGGCTTGGATATAGCGCTTGGCATCGGTGGCCTGCCGTATGGTCGTATCGTCGAGATCTATGGCCCTGAGTCATCCGGTAAAACCACGCTAACTTTGCAGGTGATTGCTGAGGCACAAAAAGCCGGTAAAACCTGTGCTTTTATCGATGCTGAACACGCACTGGACCCGGTATACGCCAAAAAGCTGGGTGTAAATGTCGACCAACTGCTGGTCTCGCAACCAGATACCGGTGAGCAGGCGCTGGAAATTTGCGACATGTTAGTGCGCTCTGCTGCGGTAGATGTGGTGATTGTCGACTCGGTAGCGGCCTTAACACCAAAAGCCGAAATAGAAGGCGATATGGGCGACAGCCATATGGGCTTACAAGCGCGGTTAATGTCGCAGGCACTACGTAAACTCACCGCCAACATTAAACGCTCTAATACGCTGTGTATTTTTATTAACCAAATACGGATGAAAATCGGTGTGATGTTTGGTAACCCGGAAACAACCACCGGTGGTAATGCGTTGAAGTTTTACGCGTCTGTGCGTTTAGATATCCGCCGTATTGGCTCGGTAAAAGACGGTGATGAAATCGTTGGTAACGAAACCCGCGTTAAAGTGGTAAAGAACAAAGTAGCACCGCCGTTTAAACAAGCTGAGTTTATTATTCAATACGGTGCCGGTATTAATAAGTTGGGCGAATTGATTGATTTAGGCGTGGCTCAGGGCCTGGTAGATAAAGCCGGTGCCTGGTATGCCTATCAGGGTAATAAGATTGGCCAGGGTAAGGCCAATGCAATGAAATTTTTAGCCGATAATCAGCCTGTCGCGGATGAGATTGAAAAAGAATTGCGCGCCCGTTTGCTGTTAAAGCCGGGTGAAAAGCCAATTGAAGAGAGCGTACCAGAGGCGTTTGAAGCCGACCTATAAACACTGTTCATCTCAGGTTAATAAAGCCAGCTTATGCTGGCTTTTTTGTGTCAAATTTCCGCTTGCTCTGGTTTCAGTGCGGCGATAAGCTGTGATTCTGCGATTAATAGCAGATTTTCCCAATGTGGATAAGTTGTCAACGCTGCCGGTAATATAATAATGATAACAACAACCAGGCTTAGTTTGCCCGTTACAATACTGCTTTTAATGGCTTGCAAAGCCGATATCAGCGTGCAGAATGAGCCTGTCGATCCGGTGGTGCAGGAAATAGCCCTGGCTTTTGTCGAGCGACCGTTGCTTATTGCTGAGCAGCCATTTCAAACCCTGCTACAAAATCCCGCTGAATTTAACCCAGGGGCCCGGCTGATATTAAAGCAAAACGCTTTTGCCGAATCTGCTGAAACAGCACTGACAGCCGGGCTGTTTGCTGAAAACGACTTATACGACGTAAAAGATTTAACCACATCCCCTGACGGTTTAACTTTGCTGTTTGCGCTGCGCGCGCCAGAGCTGGCTAATACGCCTGACGAGTTGCAGCCCAAATGGGACCTGTGGCGCTATGATGTAGCAGCTAAAACATTGCAGCCACTGATCGCTGATCAGCAACAGGCGCAACGCGGTCACGACATTAGTCCGGCATTTTTGCCTGACGGCCGAATTGTGTTTAGTTCTAGTCGTCAGACGACATCGCGGCAAATTTTACTGGATGAATTTAAACCGCAATATACCGCTTTGGATGAAAATTTAGCTGCGCCTGCTTTTAATCTGCATGTCATGAATGCCGACGGCAGTAATATCGAACAGCTAACATTTAATCTAAGCCATGACCTGTATCCGGTAGTACTTGATGATGGCCATATTCTGTATAGCCGTTGGGATAATCACGGTAATCGCTCCATGTTTAACTGGTATCGCATGCGCCCTGATGGCAGCGAAAACCAGCTGGTATACGGCTGGCATTCACACAATAGTGGTGCAGAGCAAAGTCCGGTTGAATTTGGCAAAGCGGTGTTGTTGCAAGACGGCACTGTGACGCTGGCGCTGGCCAGCAGCCAGGCGCCCTATTACAACAGCTGGCCGCAGCAGGTTGCGCTGGATATAGCCAGTGATAATGAACAACCACTGTTTGGCGACGTGCTGACTTTACCGGCGCAAACGCCGTTGTTTCCCTGGGCTTTTGATAATACCACCCGGGCTGAGCGCGCCGGCGCGATTAACAGCTATGCGCCACTAAAAGATAATAGTGGCCGGTATTTGGTGAGCTGGTCGCCGTGTCGTGTGGTACAAAACGATACGGTATACAGCTGCGCTCAGGTTGCGGCTACCGATGAGCAGCAGCTGGCCGCACCTTTATATGGTTTGTGGTTGTTTGACACAGAGCAGCAAACTCAGGTACCTGTACGTCCAGGCCGGGAAGGCTGGTTGGTCAGTGAACCTACGGTGTTGCAGGCCTATGCACAGCCAGCGTTTTTGCCGGGCAATCCCGCGTTAGACAGCGCACTGGTGGCAGAGAATGCCGGTATTGTTGATATTCGCAGCGTATATGATTTTGCCGGTGTCGCCAGTGCTAATCTGGCGCAGTTGTCGGATCCTATGCAAAGCACGGCGGCACAGCGGCCGGTGCGTTACCTGCGCTTAGTGCGTGGCGTACCGCAACCGCCGGAAGAGGTGCTCGATGTACCTGGTTTTGCCTTCGGTGTCAGCCGTTTACAGTTAATGCGCGAAATTCTGGGCGCTGTACCCGTGGCACCTGATGGCTCAGTGCGGGTAAAAGTGCCGGCTAATGTTGCCTTTAATCTGGCACTGCTAGATGCGCAAGGCAAGGCAGTTTCGCCGTTACACCAGCAATGGCTGAGCGTGCGGCCGGGTGAAACCTTAAGCTGTAATGGCTGCCACACTGTGCAAAGTACTGCGCCACATGGCAGAACCAGTGGTGAAGCGCCATCGGCTAATTTGGGTGCGGTTAATGGTGGTAACTTCCCCAATACTAACCCGTCGCTTATTGCTCAGTCGGGTGAGACGATGGCACAGATGGCGGCGCGTATTCATGGCGAAACCGAATTAGACGAAGCGCTGCGTTATCTGGATATTTGGACCGATCCTGCGCTGCGCCAACCTGATCCAACCGAAACTATAAGCCTGCAGCAGCTGTCAACTGAACTCCCTGGTGGCACAGCATGTTATACGCAGTGGCTGGCCAGCTGCCGTTTGCGCATCGATTATCCGACGCACATTCAACCGCTTTGGTTACTTGACCGGCGTCAGGTCGACCTGGCCAGTAACGAAGTTGTGGCTGATCATACCTGTGTCAGTTGTCACAGCCGAACTGATGCCGCTGGCAACAGCCGTGTACCCGCAGCTCAGCTGGAGTTAGACGCCGAGCCATCAGATTTACAAGCGCAGCACCTGCGCAGTTATCGTGAATTACTTTCTAATGACAATGAACAAGAGCTGATTGGTGAGGTGTTGGTCGACAGGCTGGTGCAGGCGACAGATGCCAATGGTAACCCGCTGTTTGTCACCGACGCCGACGGTAACCTGGTGCTGGATGATGACGGCAACCCGATCCCGGTTATGGTGCCGGTAAATGTGGCACCGGCGCTACGTGCCAACAGTGCAAGGGCGGGAAGTGCGTTTTTTAACCGCTTTGGCAGTGAGGGTACACATGCAGGCTATCTGACCGCTGCAGAACTCATGCTCATTGCTGCCTGGCTGGATATTGGCGCGCAGTATTACAACTCACCTTTTGTAGTACCGGAGCCGTAGATGAAAAATATACTCTGCTGGCAAAACCTACTACTGTTGTTGTTAAGTGTGTTTAGTGCATGCCTGCTGGCCGCTACTGTAACTGTCAAAGTAAACACTGACTTTGTTAACCTGCACTCAGGTGCGGGTAAAGGTTACCCTATAGTGCAGGTGGCATTAAAGGGCGAAACATTAGTGTTAGTTACCCGGCGTACCGACTGGGTAAAAGTTGAGTTTAAACAGCAGCCATATTGGCTGGCGCGTACCGACCTGGCTAAGCTTATTACCGCTGAGCAACAAGTGTTTGAGCTCCATGATCAGCGCCTTGATGCCTATCAAAATCGAATGCTGGAAGCCGGCCTGCTATTGGGTGATTTTAGTGGCTCCAGTTTATATCAGCTAACCCTGGGGTATCAGTTTAGCCCTTATATTCAAACTGAGCTGGCACTGGGCCAGGCCAATGGCGACCAGGCCGATAACCGTTTCGCCGAGCTGAGCTTATATATCAGCCCAATGCCTCATTGGGTGGTATCGCCTTACTTCGGTATTGGTGGCGGCGCTCTGCGCACTACTGCACGTACCGTGTTAGTACAAACTCCTGACCGAAACAATACGTTGGCCAGTGCCGAGCTTGGGCTGCGTTATTATATCAGCCGCAATTTTATCGCCCGGGCGGCTTACCGGCGCAGCGTAATAATAACCGATCGTAATGACAACGAAGAGATAGACACATGGAAGCTTGGATTCAGCGTATTTTTCTGACATTGGCGTTGTTGCCTCTGGCACTGAGCGCACAGACGGCGCAGCAACCGGTTATCGCGCCCGATATTGAGCGTAAGGTGATAAGTGAAAGTATGCTTGATAGCGAAAATTGGCTGCTGGGCGTGCGTGCCGGCGTGGTGAGCATTGAAGATTTTGGCAGTAGCGCACTGGTGGCAGTGCAGTTAAGTTATCAGATTAACGAAAGCTTCTACCTGAGCACCGAGTACGCCATGGCTAAGGCAGGCAGCACGTCGTTTGAAGAATTAAGTGGAGCTGCCCCCTTACTGACTGACAGTGAACGGCAGTGGCGTTATTACGGTGCACACCTGGGGTATAACGTGCTGCCCGGCGAAGTATTTTTTGGCCGTGATTACGCGATGAACAGCAGCTTGTCGTTGTTTGCCGGTGCTGGCAACGTCGATTTTGCCGGCGATAAAGTATTTGCCTTGCATATTGGTAGTCAGTTTCGGCTGTATACCACTGACTGGCTGGCGTTAGAGCTGAGTTTCAGCGATTACATTTTTGAAACCACCATACTGGCGCGCAATAAGACCACGCACAATCTGGCGCTGGGCTTTGGCGTAGCCGTGTATTTTTAAGCGGAGAAACGATGAAACAGTGGATTTTCAGCCTGTTGTTACTGCTTGCCAGTGGTCAGTTGTTGGCTACAGCACCGGATTTTACCCTCAAAGCAACCGATGGTACTAATTTGCGCCTGGCTGAACAAAAAGGTGACATTATGCTGATTAACTTCTGGGCCAGCTGGTGCGGGCCTTGTATTCAGGAAATGCCAGCGCTGGATAAACTGGCGCAGAAGTATCAGGCGTTGGGCGTGCAGGTATGGGGCGTAAATGTTGAGAACGATAGCGCTGCGGCCAAAGCCTACCTGAGCAAAGTGCAGGTTAGCTTTCCTATCCTGTTTGATCTGGATAACGGTGTATCCAAAGCCTATCAGGTTGATGCCATGCCTACGACGGTCATTTTAGACAAGGACGGCAAGGTTCGTGCAGTTCATCGCGGTTACAAGCCGGGCTATGAGAAAAAATATGAAAACGATATTAAGCAGTTACTTCGTGAATAAATACCGTACTGGCACGGTTGCTGCGATGTTGCTGCTAAGTTTGAGCGGTTGCGCCAGTATTGAGCCCTGGGTAAAGCCCTATGAGCGCGACAAACTGGCCGACCCGATAATGGCATTTGGCCGTCATCCGGTGGCGCTGCAACATGTCGCGCACGTGCAAGACTCGCGCGAAGCAGCCAAGGGCGCTAATGGCAGTGGAGGCGGTGGCTGTGGCTGCAATTAGGCTGTTCATCTTGCTGCTGCTTAGCAGCAGCCTGGCGCAGGCCGCTGTGTTACCAGACGACCGGGCTGATCTGATGTACCACAGTTATCAGGGCGGCGGCGTGTCTATTGATGGTCCTGCGGTAATGTTACGTAAAAAAGCCGGACAAGCTGTGTCGCTGTCGGCGTATCATTATGTTGATACCGTGTCGGGTGCATCTATCGATGTGCAGGCCACGGCATCGGCCTACAGTGAAACACGCAGAGAAACCCGTTTGGGGGTTGATTACCTGAGCGGTAACAGCATTATCAGCCTTAATTACGCCCAAAGCGACGAAAACGACTACAACGCCAAATCGGTGTCTTTTGGTATAGCGCATGACACCTTTGGCGGCATGACTACCCTTAGCCTGGAAGCCGGGCTGGGGGATGATAAGGTCGGGCGCAATGGTGATGAAAGTTTTCAGGAGAATGTAAAACGCTATAACTACAAACTTGGCCTGACGCAGGTGCTAAGCAGTCGCTGGATAGCCGCACTGAATATGCAAGTCGATCTGGACGAAGGCTTTTTAAATAATCCGTATCGCAGTGTGCGCTACCTTGATAGTACGCTACCACGCGGCTTTGGCTGGCAAGCTGAAGTCTATCCTAACAGCCGCAATACACTGGCATTGTCGCTGGTAAATAAATGGTACTTACCTTACCGGGCGGCACTGAGCCTGAATCTACGCCATTATCAGGATAGCTGGGATATTCGTGCCTTTGATACTGAGCTGGAATATGTACATCCGCTAGCTGAACGCTGGATACTGGAAGCTAAACTGCGCTGGTATAGCCAGGGCCAGGCTGAATTTTACCGCGATTTATTTGACTTTGCCGGCCAGCAAAATTTTATGGCGCGTGATAAAGAACTCAGTGAATTTACTAACCTGACATTCGGCTTAGGCGCAAGTTACCAGCTAGCCAATTGGGCATTCTGGCCTGACGCCAAACCGCAATTGAATTTGCAGTGGGATCACATTCGCTTTAATTACAAAAACTTCCGCAACGTAACCATAACAGAAACTGAAACCGGTCTGGAGCCACTGTACCGGTTAGATGCCAATGTGTTACGGGCATTTTTCAGCCTTTATTTTTAACAGGAACACAGCATGAGAGCGCTAGTACTGATGGTGTTAATCTGGTCTGGTAACCTGGCGCAAGCCACTACGTTACCCGCGCCGGAACAACTGGAGCAGCTGAGGCAGCAGGTAATTCAGTTAAACCGCGAATTATTTTTGCTCGAAGAAGAACTGCTGTTTCCGCCACAAACACAGTTGGCACTGTTTTTATCGGTAGACACCGGTCAGTTCTTTCGTCTTGATAGCGTCGAATTGCATCTGAACGACAAGCCCATAGCGGCACACCTTTACACCGAGCAGCAGTGGGATGCATTAAAACGTGGTGCAATTCAGCCGTTGTTTAAAACTAATGTTAACGCTGGTCAACATAAGCTTACTGCCGTTTTTGTTGGTAAAGGGCCAGACAATCGCGATTATCGCAGGGCTGTCAGCTATCCGTTTGATAAAGCCGAAGACGCCATTTTGCTGGAGTTGCAAGTAAAAGATCGCAGCAGTGATTATCAGCCTGAATTTGTCGTGATGCCATGGTCAAACGATTGAAGGCGCGCTTAACGTGCTTGCTGGCGCTATGCAGTGTTGCTGCAGCGGCGCAGCAGGCGCCGCTGGAAAAACACTATCGTCAGGCGGCCTGGGCGTTTTATTTACAACAACCGGCACAGGCGCTGGAAGCCCTGCAACTTGCCTCGCAGCACGATCAGCGCACACAATTACTGGAAGCCGGCTTGTACCTGCAACTGAATATGCCCCAGCACGCGGCTTTGGTATTGCAGCCGTTGGTCAACGAAAACAACACCGCGCCTTTACCACAATCACTGCTGAATATTGCCTTACTGCAGTTTGCCCGCTATCAACTGGAGTTGGGCAACAAAAGCCAGGCTAAGCAATACCTATCGCGGGTGGACATTGCCGCCGATCAAAGCTGGCTTGGCCAGCAGCAACTATTAGCCCAGTTACTCAACTGGCCACAGATCAATATACCGGCTAAGCCCGAATTTGCCGCGCTACAACGCCAGGCAGAAATGCCGTACATTATCAGTAATCAGGCACTGGCTATGGCAGAGCAACAACCGCAGCTGGCACTGCAGTGGCTTGATAGCTTGCGACAGCAATTACAACTGCCCTTGCAGCAAAGTTTCTGGCAGGTACTGTTCAGTGGCCAATGGCAGCTGTTATTCAGTGGTCAATGGCACCTGGTGTCACGGCCACAAGGGTTTGTTTATGCAGAAGATGAATATCAGGCGCTGCACGATTATCTGCAACTGTTGCAGGCGCAACTGCATATCGGCCAGCAGGATTTTGCCGCAGCCGATGCCATACTCAGCGACTTTGCCGCCAACAGCGTGCTAAGCCCCGGCGCGCTTAGCTTGTACAGCCATATTCTGACTGAGCAGCGGCATATACCTACTTTGCTATCTGTGTTGCAACAGCAAATTAATCTGCAGCCTTTTAGCAGTATTGCCTGGCAGGCTGCGACCCGTATTGGTGCGCAACTTGAACGGGCGTTACAGCAAAAAGATGCGCTGGCGGCGTATCGCTGGGCGGATCAGTATTATCGCCAGCAACGACAATTGATAGAGCAACAGGCCTCACCACTGCAGGTTAGCCAGTTAGAACAGGGCATGTCAGACTGGCAGCAGCTGCAGTTGTCGCAGCACGACGCTTTGCACCGGCTGCAACAGGACATACTGGCTGTACAGCAACAGTTGCACCAGGCACCCACCCGGCAACAGCGGCTAAACCAGCTTGAGCAGGTAACAGCATATAAAATAACGCAACAGGCCAGCTTGCTTAGCCGTCAATTGCCGCAATTGCAGGCGCGGCGCCAGGCACTGCAGCAGCAAGCTACCGAGCTTAAACAACAAATAACCCAGGCCGAAGCACAACCATTGTCACTGTTGTTGGCCGATGGCGCGCTTTATCAGCAACTAAGTGTATTGCATCAGGCAGAGCAGCGGCTGGCGCAACTTAGCGATGCTAATGCAGCGCTGGACACCGCAGATTATCAGCGCAGGCTGACGCATTTGCGCGGCATATTGCACTGGCAGTATTACGACAATGCGGCCTCACGCAAGCTGCACCGTCAGCGCGCATTGAGTGCATTGGATAGCGCCATGCAAAACATGGACGACAAACTGGCTATGTTGCAGCAACAAAGCCTTAAAGCAGCCCGGCTAGAGCAAATAAATCAGCGGTTGGGCCAACTTAACAGCAAACAGCAGCAACTTAATCTGGCGCTGTTAAGTCAGCAACAACGCTTGCTGGCACAGCTAAACCAGCAGTTACAGCAGCGCCGGCAGCAGGATTTGGCGACACTGGCCGATCTGCAGCGTTTTAACAAAGAGGCTATGGCCCGGGTGATGGAGCGGGTATTGCTGCTAGCTGGCCCGGCGACGTCAGGAGCAGGCAATGACTAAGTTGTCGGTAGCGGCGCCATGTTGGCATCTAGCTCGGCTGTCGCACGCCGTTATTACGGCGCTGGCTTTGACGGGAGTACTGGCAGGTTGCAGTGGGCCGTCCACTGAGCAAAGCCGGCCCAGGCTTGGCGATATTAGCGCCTTTGACCGCAGCATCCTGGACCAGGATCTGACGGTGACGGAACAACAGCTGGCGCAGTTGTATCATGAAATACTGCAGTTGCAACCCGCAGCGCAAATGCGGCAAAAAATCCATTACCGGTTATCACAAATGCACACCGCCAGACTGGACAGTGCTGAGCTATCTCCCACACAGGAGCAGGCTGAGTTACAACAGCTGGTTGCGCAGTATTTACAGCTGCTTGAACTGTACCCTGATGACCCGAACAATGAATTAATCCGCTATCAACTGGCGCGTAGCTACGATTTGCTTGGCCAACAGCAGGCTTGTCTGGAGCAGCTGCAGCAGTTTTTACAGCGTTACCCGGGTTCAGAATTTGCCGCCGAGTTATGGTTTCGTCAGGCAGATATTCAGTATAGCCGCAGCCGCTATGCTGAGGCACTGGCGGGTTACTTGCAGGTGCTGGATGGCTCAAGCCCAGAGTTGCAGCTGCATGCCCGCTACATGGCAGGCTGGAGTTATTTTAAGCTACAACAACTTGAACAGGCTGATGAGCAATTTTTAGCCGTACTGGACCAAAGTTACAGCGGTTACCTGTCAGATGAAAACAGCCAGCAAAGTTTGCAGCAGGAAGTATTGCATACTCTAAGTGTGTCGTTAAGTTACCAACAGCAAGACCAGAGCTTACAAGCCCTGCTGGCACGGGTGCCCTATTATAGCGGTGAGCGTCCGTTGCCGTTGACAGAGCTGTTGTATCGCACGCTGGCGGGCTTTTTAGCAGATAAACAGCTGTTTGCTGAGAGCCTGGATAGCTACCGGCGTTTTATTGCCGACTATCCGGTCAGTTTATCGGCAGCCCGCATGCAGCTGTTACTGATTGAACATTATCTATCTGATGCCGATGCGGCACAAGCAGAGGCTGAGCAGCAACGCTATGTCGCACTTTTCGCACCCGGGAGCGGGTTTTGGCAACAAGCACGCCCGCAAGAGCTGGCAGAAGTAGCGCCACTGTTGCTGCAGTATCTGGATTACTTTGCCCGCAAACAGTTCCGTAGTGCGCAGCAACAGCAGGCTGATTTACGCATTACCGCCTATGCGCGGACAATCCCGCTTTGGCAACAAATGCTGGCTATTCTGGCAGAGCCGACGGTGCAGCAAGATGAGATTACACAACGCTATTCCAGCGCTGATCTGAGCTATTTGCTGGCTGAAACCTATGCTGGTGCGGCTATGCCAGAGCAAGCGTTGGCGCTATATAGCCAGCTGGGCTATCAGCCGTTAGCAGACCAACCAACATTGTTCAACGCGCAGGATGCGGCTTACAAGGCCTTGCTACTCGCTGCCAGTTTATCTGATGAACGAAACGACAATGGCACCAGATTGTGGCAACAGCAAACCGACTTTGTCAGGTTGCACGGCCAGCACCCTGCTGCGCAGCAAGTTGCGCTGCAGCAGCTGCAACAGCGCTACACCGAGCAAGACTACGCCGCCGTGCTGGCGTATAGCCACAGTGTGACTGACTGGCCGCATCCGGCACAGTCGGATAGCGCTTTAGTGCTCGAAGCGCACTTTTTACATAGCCAGAGCGAGCTGGCGCTTGCCCGTTATGCCAGTGCTGAAGCCAGCATTAGCGCGCTGTTGCAAAGCACTGGTTTAGCGCCAGAGCGGCAAACCTTACTAAGGCAGCAGTTGGCGTCCAGTATTTATCAGCAGGCACAGCAGACGCAATTAGCCGATAGTCAGGTGTTAGCGCATCTGTCGCGTTTGCTGCAAACGTTACCCGACTCAGCCTATCATCAAGCGGCCGCCTACCAACAAATCAGCCTGTTGCATCAGGCGCAACAATTCAGCGCAGCGATACCGCTGCTACAAGCGTTTATTGCCAAATATAGCGACAGCGAACGTAATCTGGCAGCGAAGGCCTTGTTGCTGGACAGCTATGAGCAGGCCGGGCAATGGGGTGACGCTGCCACAGAGTTACTGGCACTGGCAAATAGCAGTACAGATGCACAGCAGCAACGCGAAGCATTGTATCTGGCCGCGCAGTATCAGCAAAAAGCCGGTGCTAATGAGGCGGCGTTAAACAGCTACCGTAGCTATGCCAACCGGTATCAGCAGCCGCACTTACTGGCGCAGGAAGCCCGGTATCAGTTAGTGCAGTTGTACCGGCAAAAGCAAGATATTTACCGGCAAAATTTCTGGCTGGATAAAATTGCCAGCTTTGAGCAGCAATATGCCGCGCAAGGTAATGAACGTAGCCGGCAGTTAGCAGCAGACGCTTTGCTGGCGCTGGGCCGGCATGAAAGCCAGTTGTTTAGCGCAGTTAGGTTAAGCCACCCGCTGCGCAGCAGTCTGGCGAAAAAACGTCAACATATGACCGTTGCCATCAAGCACTTTGAGCAGAGCATGCAGTATGGCATTGCCGCCAGTTACAGCGAAGCGCAATACCAGGTGGCCCGCTTGTATCAGCAAATGGCCACAGCACTGTTGCAGTCTGACCGTCCCAGAGGTCTGGACTCACTGGCGCTGGAGGAGTACGAATTATTGCTCGAGGAACAAGCCTATCCATTTGAAGAGCAAGCTATTGCGATTTACCAGCAAAATACCCGCTTAACCCAGCAACAGCTATGGGATAGCTGGATAGCGCAAAGCTTTGCCGAGCTGGCAAGGTTGTTACCGGCCAAATTTGACAAAACCGAGCAGTATTCCGGAGTAGCCAATGAAGCGTATTAGTGGCTTATGCCTATTGCTGTTGTCCGCCTGTGCGCAGTTGCCGGCGCCGCCGCAGGTGATTGATAAGCCAGCCACTGTGCCGGTGCAAACACCGCCAAATGCTGAACCAGTGGCGATGGCCAAAACGCAACTGAACCCTGCATTGCAGCAGCAATTTGCTGCGGCAAAACACATGTTGCAAGCCAAAGATTACCCGCAGGCACTAACACTGTTTGCGCAGCTGGCAGAGCAAGCCTCTGATGCTGCCGGGATCTGGTATAACCTGGCTTTAGCACAATGGCACAGTAATGACGAAGCAGCGGCGCAGCGTAGCTTGCAGCAGGCTATTAGTGCAGCGCCACAGCACAGTGACAGCCATAATTTACTGGGTGTGCTGGCGCGTCAGCGCGGTGAAATGCTTGCAGCTGAGCGACACTTTCAACAGGCACTGCAGGGCGGTAAGACTTATGCTGCAGCGCATAAAAATCTGGCGTTTTTGTACGAGCTGTACCTGGCAGCACCGCTGCAGGCGCACTATCACTATCAGCAGTATTATCAGCTGACGCAAGACGAGCAGGTAACATTGTGGCTAGCGTTACTTGAGCAAGAGCTGGCGCAGCAGGACAACAGTGCAACAGACAGCACTGTGCAACAGCCGTTGCAGCAGGAGAACAGCAATGACTAAGTTTATGTTGGTGTGCGCTATGTTGTGCTTTAGCGCAGCGCCAAGTGCGCAGCAAACTGTGCAACAAAGCGTGCAGCTTGAGTCGACCATCAGTGGTAATCAGGAACAGCCTAAGACTATCTATGTCTTGCCCTGGCAGCAACCGGTAGGACAAATTCGTATTCCGCCGTCCAGTTTAGCACTGCCGCAAATGCAGGTTTCGCCACTGGATCGGCAGCAGTTTTTACGTTTTATCGCCGTGCAGCAAGGCTCGGTGCAAACCCGTTTAGTTAACCCGGAACAACAACAATAAGAGGATGTATTTGATGGATTTTTTTCACGGCACAATTCGGTTTTTACAAGAGGGCGGTGCCTTTATGTACCCAATTGCCTTTATTCTGGTGCTGGGCGTGGTGATTGCCATTGAACGCTGGTGGTTTTTGCACTCGGTTTACGGCGTTAACCAACGTGCATTTCATCAGGTTCAGGGGGCCGTAGCGCAAGCCGATACGCTGCGTATCACCGAGCTGGCAGCCAGCAGTGCTGCGCCATTGTTGGCAATGCTCGCCAGCGGGGTAAACCGTCTGCAGTTATCGCACCGGCGCGAAGATATGGAATATGCCATGGAAGAAGTCGTGCTGGAATACAGCCTGCGATTGCAAAAGCGCACGCCTTTCTTAGCAACCCTGGCTAATGTTGCGACCTTGCTGGGTCTGCTGGGCACCATTATGGGCCTGATCGCCGCGTTCTCTGCGGTGGCAAATGCCGATCCGTCAGAAAAAGCCAGCCTGCTGTCTTCCAGTATCTCGGTGGCGATGAATACCACTGCTTTTGGTTTGATCACCGCCATACCTTTGGTGTTTGTGCACTCATTGTTACAGGGTAAAACGGCCAGTATTATCGATACAATGGAAATGGTTGGCATAAAGCTGATGAACAGTCTGGCAAAAAAAGCAGAAGGTGGCGCGGATGTTCAGAAGGCGTAAAGCTGCCATAGCCGATGCAGAGCTTGATATCACGTCCTTTATGAACCTGATGATCGTGCTGGTGCCGGTATTGCTGCTCAGCCTGGTATTTACCCAGATCCGCGTGCTGAATATTCAGTTACCGCCGCTCAGCGAGCAGCAATTGCAACAAGAACAGCAACAACCACAACAACTGGAACTGGAAATTCATGCTGACAGGTTGCGGTTAAATTACCCTGCCGGTGAACCGTTGCGGGTGTTTGCGCTGAACGAACAGGGCCAACATGATTTTGCCGCTTTAAGCCTGTATCTACAGGATCTGAAGCTGATCCTGCAGCAAAAACAAATAGATAAGCAGGACATCAGCATACTGGCGCCGGATGAGCTGGACTATCAGACACTGATCACAGCAATGGACACCGTGCGGTCTTTTAAAGCGGTAGTCGCCGCCCAGCTGGTGGATGCCGAATTGTTTCCGCAAATTGCGTTAGGCCAGTTGCCGCCAGCGGAGGACACGCCATGAAGATGTCATTTCGCGCTAAGCGCTTAGCACGGCAAAATCAGCGACTGGCGCAGGCCAGCAAACTGAACCTGGTGGCATTGATGGATATTTTTACCATTTTGGTGTTTTTCCTGATGGTAAATCAATCAGAAGTAAAGGTCCTGCAAAGTAACAAGGATATCAGCCTGCCGCGCTCTGTGTCAGAGCAGTTACCCACCGAGCAGGTAATGCTGACCATCACAGCCAATGGCGTACTGGTGCAAGGTAAGCCGGTGTGGCAGGGTGATTGGCAGCAAGACGCCAGCGTCTGGCAGCCACAGCTCGCAGCGGCATTAACGGCAGAGCTGAATTATCTGGCAACGCGCACTGTGCCATTAACCGCAGCACAGCAGGCAACGGGCAGGGCGCTGACAATACTGGGCGATGCCGCTACACCTTATCTGGTGCTACGCCAGTTGATGGCCATTTGCGCCACAACTGAATACCGGGATTTGTCGCTTGCTGTAGAGCTAACAGCTGCCACTGCAACAGAGGCGGAGGCACCATGAGCAGTTTAAATATGGCTGCATCATGGCAGTTTACCCGCTCGCCGACTGCTGAAAGTGAGGATAAAACCTTCTACCGCTTGCTGTTAGCTGGCCTGCTATTATGGCTGCTGATTGCCGTCGTGGTGCCGGCGCTTCAGGTACCCGAACGTAGCCGGCAGTTACAAGAACAGTTACCGCCACAATTGGCGCGGGTGTTGCTTGAAGAGCGCAAAGCGCCGCCGCCACCTGAACCAGAGCCACAGCCTGAGCAAATTATCGAGCCGGTAAAACCTGAGCCTAAACCGGTAGAGGCTACGCCGGAACAGCTTAAGCCAGATCCGCAGTTGGCGCGCCAGCAGGCCGAGCAAGCCGGCTTAATGGCAATGCGTGACGATTTAGCCGCGTTACGACAGAGTTTTCAGTTAAATAACAGCGCACCGCAGGTGAAAAGCACAGGTGAGCAACAGGCTACCCAGCTCGATCGCAACCTGCTGCGCAATGAAGCCAGTAAGACATTTGCCACGGCTGAAGCTGCCGCAGTTGCCAGTGATATTGCCCGCTCAGAGCTGGCCGACACCGGCACCACAGCACTGGCAGAAACTGAGCTAAAAGGCTTATCCGCCACCGGACGCATAGATGCACAGCCACGCAGCGACAATGCGGGTAGTGGCGGTGGTCAGGGCCGGTCTGAAGCCGAAATTCGCCGCGTACTAGAGGCCAATAAAAGTAGTTTGTATACCCTGTACAGCCGCGCTTTACGCACTAACCCATTGTTAAAAGGTAAGGTGGTTTTTGAGCTGATTATTAACCCGGATGGCAGCCTTGCTGACGTTAGCATAGTGCGCAGCGAGTTAAATGACAGCAAACTGGAACGGCAACTGACATTGCGACTGCGTGGCGTCAATTTTGGTGCGGCGCAAGTGGCACTGACCCGTTCAACCTGGACAGTCGAGTTCTTACCGGGCTAAACCGGAGGTAAATATCAATGCGTATGGTTATTAAAATGGTCAGTATGATGCTGATGTTGTGCAGCTCTGCCGCGCTGGCTGGCTCACTGGAGCAGGCAAAACGCCTGCATGACAGGCTGGCCGGTGTGCCCGCTGATGCGGCAACGTTAAGCCAGATGCAGGCGTTGCTTGATAGCGGCGATGCTACTGGCGCCGCTGAGCTGGCAATGCAGCATCCGGACTTTTACCGCACCACGTTAAAGTTGTTTGCCGCCGCAGCAACAAACCGTGAGCAGGATGTATTTGAGCCACTAAATGACTATATCGCCACCGTGATAGGCTTGGTGCGTGATGAGGTGGATTACCGCCAGTTATTGCAAACCGATATTCTGTATGTGGGTGCCGACAGCTTAGGTTTGCCGCCGTATCAAAGTGATAACAACGCGCATTATCTGGCGCTGGAGCAGCAGGCGGTAGACTTAGCGCAATATCTGCAACCTCGGGCACAAAGCAGCTTAAATGCAATTCCTGCTGACGCCGCTGCCGGCGTTATGACCAGCCGCGCCGCTGCCAGAGCGTTTTTTTATCTGGGTACCAACCGCGCCATGTTTCGTTTTACCTTGATGAGCCAGTTGTGCACTGATTTAGAGCCGTTGCAGGATATCAGCCAGCCAACCGATCGCATTCGCCAGGATGTTAGCCGCAGCCCGGGCGGTGACAGCCGTATTTTTAATAATCGCTGCGTTGCCTGTCACGCGGGTATGGACCCTCTGGCACAGGCGTTTGCTTACTATGACTACCAGTTTAGCGATGAGGATGGCACTAATGGCCGTATTTTTTATCAAGCGCCGGGTACGTTAAATAGCCAGACACAAAGCCGGGTGCAACCGAAATATCATATTAATGCCGGCACCTTCCCTTATGGTTTTAATACACCGGATGACAGCTGGCAAAACTACTGGCGTGAAGGTCAGAACCAGTCTCTTGGCTGGGACAACAGCTTGCCGGGGCAGGGCAATGGCGCGAAAAGCCTGGGCCAGGAGTTGGCGCATAGCGAGGCTTTTGCCCAGTGTCAGGTAAAAAAAGCGTTTCGCAGCGTATGTTTACGCGAACCACAAAGCCTCAGTGATGTGACGGCGCTACATAGTATCACTGACAGCTTTAAAGCCAGCGGCTATCGGATGAAGCAGGTATTTGCCGATACAGCCATTTACTGTATGGGAGACTGACAATGAAATATTATGCCATGCCCATACTCGTATGCAGCCTGTTGCTGGGCGGTTGCGGTGGTGCTGATGTTGAGCAAAATGCGCCGCCACCGGTGCAGGAAGATAACAATAATTACACCGGCCCGGCACCGCAAACCGACGATATTCAGTTATTTAAACTTAATCTGTGGGATAACGTTGCACTAAATAGCCGTTGCGGTGCCTGCCATGTGCAGGCTAACACCGCGCCGTTTTTTGCCCGCAATGACGATATTAATCAGGCTTATGCCGCGGTTACGCCATTGGTTAATCTGGCTGATCCGGCGCAGTCGCTATTAGTGACAAAAGTTGCCGGCGGCCACAACTGCTGGCTGGCCAGCAGCACGGCCTGTGCCGACACCTTAACCCAGTGGCTGCGCAATTGGGCCAATAGCAGTGATACCGAAGCGGCCACAGTAACGCTGGTAGCGCCGCCAATACGTGAGCCCGGTGCCAGTAAGGTGCCACCAGAGCAGCCAACGCTTTTTAGCAGTACAGTGTACCCTTTGTTGCGACAATACTGTGTTAACTGCCATGCGCCAGATGCGGCGCAAACCCAGTCACCATTTTTTGCCGACAGCAATGTGGCAGCAGCCTATGCGGCCAGTCGAAAACTGATTAACCTGGATACGCCGGAATTATCGCGTTTTGTTGCCCGTTTAGGTGGTGAGTTTCATAACTGCTGGTCAGATTGTGCCGCCAACGCCAGTGAAATGCTAAGCGCTATTGAGCAAATTGCTGCCAGTGTAGAGTTAACTGAACTGGACCCTGCGTTGGTAGTTTCTAAAGCGTTGCGCTTGGCTGACGGTGTTGTCGCCTCCAGCGGTGGCCGTTTTGAAGCCAATCAGATAGCGTTTTATCAGTTTAAGACGGGCGAAGGCGTTATTGCTTATGATACCTCTGGGGTTGAACCGGCGGCCAATTTAAGCTTGCAGGGCGACATCAGCTGGGTTACCGGCTGGGGGTTGCAAATTAATTCAGGCCGGGCGCAGGCCAGTACGCAAAACAGCCGCAAGCTGGCTCAGTTAATTACAGCCACCGGTGAAATGAGTATTGAAGCCTGGCTAGTGCCGGCCAATGTTACGCAGGAGGGCCCGGCGGCCATTGTCAGCTATGCTGGCAGTAACACTGAACGCAATGTAACGCTGGGGCAGAGCCAGTACAACTACAATTTTTTGCTGCGCACGGCAAGCAGCGATTTTGCCGGCATACCGGCGCTCAGTACGGCAGATGCAGACGAAGTGCTGCAGGCAACCTTACAGCATGTGGTGTTAACGCAAGATCCGGTCAATGGCCGGCGTATTTATGTTAACGGTGAAGATACAGGCGCACGTGACAGCGCCGCAGCGGTGCGCAACTGGGATGACACTTATGCGCTGATCATTGGCAACGAAGCCAACGGCAATCGGCAGTGGCAGGGCACTATGCGGTTGCTGGCAATACATAATAAGGCGCTGACAGCGGCGCAGATCCGGCAAAACTACAGTGTTGGTGTAGGGCAAAAGTTTTATCTGTTATTTGGCGTTGGCGAGCTGATCGATGTTGCCGACAGCTACATCGTATTCGAAGTGGCGCAGTTTGATAGTTATTCGTACCTGTTCAATGCGCCTTATCTGATTAATCTGCAAGGGAGAAGCCTGAATGACAACCTGGAAATAGCGGGTATGGCACTTGGGCTGAACGGCAAAGAAGTGGTTACCGGCCAAGCCTGGCTTAAGCAACAATTTAGCCTGGCTGGCGGCACTGCGCTGGACGAAGCACAGCCATTGTCGCGACTTGGCACTATTATCGCCGCTGAACAGGGCATTGCCAGTGACGAGTTTTTTCTGTCGTTTGCGCGCATCGGCAACCGTGAAAATGTGCGTACAACAGCAACGGCACCGCTGCAGCAAATTATTGCCCAGAATCAGCAAAACAGTGATATTGGCCTTAAAACCTTTGCTGAAATACATGCCAGTATGAGCGCCCTCACCGGCGTTGCGCAGCAGCAAAGTAATGTGGCGGCGGTGTATCAAACCATACAACGTCAGTTGCCTGCCGGCGACAGTATTGACACCTTTGTCTCGGCACAGCAGATGGGGATTACCCAGTTAGGCATCGCGTATTGCAATGCGGCGATTGAAGATACAGCATTGCGCCAGAGCTGGTTCCCGCAGGTTGATTTTACTGCCGAACCGGCGATTGCATATAGTGATGCTAACCGCAGTGCTTTTACCACACCTTTACTTGATCGGCTGATGCCACTGTCACCCGCAACTTCGGCGGCACGTGCTGAGGTTGAAACCGAGCTTGACGCGTTAATACACAGGCTAAGCAATTGTGCCGGCGGTTGTAGTAGCGACCGTAGCCGGACAATAGCTAAAGCAGCTTGTACGGCAGTATTGGCCAGCGCAGAACTGCTGCTGCAGTAGGAGAGATAACATGACACGCAAAACTGCTTTGCACCCCGACAGCCCGCTGTTACATGCTTGCCATAGCAAGCCGGTAAGCCGGCGTGATTTTATTGCCTGTGGCATGAGTTACGGCGCCGCAGTATTGACCAGTGGCTCGGTGCTTGGCTTATTTGCCAACCCAGGTAACGCCTATGCCGATTTATCGCCGGACTTAGAAGCATTAAAACAGCTGTGCGGCATTAATGTGCAGGGGGCCGGTAAGATCCCGTTTATCTGTTTTGATTTAGCCGGCGGCGCCAATATTGCCGGTTCTAATGTGCTGGTAGGCGGTGCCGGAGGCCAGCTGGATTTTTTATCTGTGCAAGGCTACAGCAAGCTGGGCTTACCCGCCGATATGGTGCCGCAGGCGGTAAATAGTGCCGATCCGGCAGCTGGCTTTGTTAACAGCCAGCTTGGGCTGGCGTTTCATAGTGATTCCCAAATGCTGGCCGGTATTTTAGAAAGAACCAGCATGGCTACTCAGGCGATGACCAACGGCGCGGTAATGCCATCACGTTCAGAAAACGATACCGGCAATAATCCGCATAACCCGATGTATGCCATTGCCAAAGCCGGCGCCAGCGGTTCATTAATGCCGCTTATCGGTTCACGTAACTCAGACTCGGGTGCCAACTCTATGGCTCCGATGGAGTTTTATAATCCGGAGCTTAGGCCAACGAAAATCGACCGGCCCAGCGATGTGACCGGTTTAGTCGACGTTGGCGATTTATTTGGCCTATTAAACCAAAATGATGCCGTGGCCGTGATGGAGTCGGTGCAGCGTATCAGCGACAGTAAACTGGCCAGGGTGAATACCAATATCAGCCGGGACGCGGTAATTAAAGAGCTGCTGCGGTGTGGTTATGTAAAAAGTGCTGATTTGGCTGATCGCTTTGGCAACCCGGCCACGTTGGATCCGGCAGCGGATCCGGATATTGTTGGTGCCGCGGGCATTTTTAGTGTGGCTGAGTTTAATGCGGATGCCGAGTTTCGTAAAACGGCTTCAGTGATGAAGCTGGTCGTCAATGGCTTTGCCGGTGCCGGTTCTATTACTATTGGTGGCTACGATTATCACACGGGTGAGCGCGGCACCGGCGAGTTGCGTGACCTACGTGCCGGCCGTTGTATCGGCGCCTGTCTGGAATACGCTGCACGCATGAATCAGCCGCTAATGATCTATGTCTATAGCGATGGCTCGGTGGCCAGTAATGGCCGCATTGACGACTCAGAGTCTGGCCGGGGGAAAGGCGAATGGACCGGTGATAATTCGTCAACTGCCGCCTCTTTTATGTTGGTGTACAGCCCCAATGGCAGGCCTGCATTGCTGGGCGGAACGCCGGCAGAGCAAGCGCGACATCAGCAAATTGGCTTTATGCGCGCTGATGCCTCGGTTGAAACGGGCTCATCTGCAGCGGCAAACAACGTGAATTTGTTGGTACAAACCGTATTACTGAATTACCTGGCGCTGCACGGCGAGCAGGGGCGTCTGGCAGAGGTAGCGCCATTTCATGGCCTGGGTAATGCTGCCAGTCAGGATCGTATCACTGCCTTTGCGCCGATAATCTGACAGCCTTACCCGAGCCGCAGAAATATTGTCGTTGTGGCAGGCAACTTTACCGCCTGGTGTGTATAGTTAACGCAATACAGCAAAACGGGTAAAGGCACTATGCAGCGGCTGTTTGCTTTAATTGTGCTGGCTGGTCTGAGCTTACCTGCAGCAGCGTGCAATTGGCGTATGGGTATTGAGACCAGTTTTGCACCTTATATTATGCAAAGCGGCGACAGCTGGCGTGGCCTGAACGTCGATTTACTGGCGAGGTTGGCGCAGGAGCTCGGCTGCTCACTTGAGTTTATTCATAGCCCCTGGCTGCGATCGCTAAAGCTGATTGAACAAGGTGAGCTGGATGTACTTAGTCATTTAAGCTACAACCAGGAGCGCATCAGCCATTTTGCCTTTATCGGCCCGCATCAGCTGGAAATTATCTATCTGGTTGGCGTGCCGCAGGCGTTTAGCGGCCTAACCGATATCCGTCAGTTAAAGCAGCGTGGCACTTCTGGCATTGTTGCGTTATTAAACGGCGCTTATTACGGCGATGAGCTGGCCAGCATTTTAGATGACGCGAAAAACCGCACCCGTTTTGTTTTTATCCGTGGTAACGAAGATAAACAGGCGCTACTACTGAATGGCCGGGTTCATGGTGTGCTGGAAGACATTACCGCTTACCACTATTGGAAAACCCGCAGTGAATTACCGACAGCTGGTTACCTGCCGTTATTTGAGGTACACCGCAGCACAGTGTATTTTGGTTTTAGCCGCGCCAGCTTCAACGCCGAGCAATTACAGCAAATAGCCGACGCCTGGCAAAGTTTGTATGATGACGGCAGTCTGGCGTCTATTGTTAGCCGCTACCAGCTGGAAGAATTTCGTATTAGTTTACCTGAGCCGGCACCGTTATTAACGCGCTAAGCCAGCGCTACAGTTTCGGCGCCGGGGTAAGCTTGTCAGCATTGATTATTTGATACTTCTGATATATCGGCGTCAGCTCGCCTTCATCATGTAACTGCTGCCAGGCATTAACCAACTGCGTTATTTGCTGTGGTGACAATGCTGCCTTACTAAAACCAAAATATACAGGACTTTCAAACACTTTTAGCAGTGGCTCGTACTTAGTCGCCTGCGGATACTGGTGTTGCTGCCAGTAGCGCAGTACGGAAATATCTTCCAGTATGGCATTCACCCTATGCGCTCTAAGCAGCGCTAGTTTATCCTGAATGCTGCTGATGATAACTAACTGGCGGGCAAAGTTAGGCGCCTGCATCAGCCGGGAAAACTCTTCGCCATAGTAGGCGCCATGTAAGGTGGCAATGCGGCCCAGATCAATGTTTTCAGTAAGCTCGGTTAATTCATGCAGTTGCGGCAGGCTTTGCGCTTCGCCAATCAGATAAATGGCTTCAATATGATGCGGGCCGATAAAAGCAAAATGCTGCTGTCTTTGCGCAGTAAATGACAAATGGCTTAATACGTCCAGTTCGCCAGTTTCAATTTGCTGTATCGCCCGCAGCCAGGGGCTGTTAATAAATTCGAGCTGACAGCCTACTTTTGCCGCCAGCTTTTGCATCAGTTCAACACTGAGACCGGTCCAATGCTGGTCTTGCTTAATTAAGTGTGGCGGGAAATCTGTTTCTGCTGACATACGCAGCTTACAGGGCGCAGCTGGCTCGGCCTGCAGAGCGGGTGCCATTAATAACAGCAATATCAGACAACAACGCCAGTGCATAGAAGTGCTATTTACCCGAACTGAATTACCTTACACAGAATTTACTGCAAAGTTGCGCTGTTGCCCAGTGTTTTATTGGCTAGGTTTATGCCTTACTGCGCCAGACCGCTAGAGAAGTGTAGGGTGTTGTCGGCACTGATAAAAACCGCTTCATAACCGGCTATTTGCTCTATCAGTTGCATACCTTGTTGTAAGCCCAATACGAATAGCGTAGTAGACAGTGCATCTGTGCGACCGGTGTCGGCGCCAATAACACTAACACTGAGCAAGCCGGTAGCACTTTGGCCTGTTTTGGGGTCGAGAATATGGTGGTAACGCACGCCATCTTCAATAAAGTAACGTTCGTAATCGCCGGAGGTGCTAATGGCGGTATCTTGCAGCGGCAAGGTTGCGGCGTATTTAGCATCCTGGCGTGGATGTTTAATACCTACCAGCCAGGGTTTGCCGCGTTTGTCACCCAGTAACCGGCTGTCGCCGCCCGCAGTAAGTTGGGCATGTTTAATATTCTGGCTGGCAATGATCCTCATTGCGCGCTCAACAGCATACCCTTTGGCGATACCGCCTAGATCAATTTTTACCCCAGGTTGAGCAAAGCGTACCTTGTTATCAGCCAGCAGTTGCACACTTTGATAATTGACGTACTGACGTTGATGGATCAGCTGGGTAGCATCGGGCTTTTTGCCGGCACGATAGTCGTAATAAAAGCCAACTGATGCAAAGGTAATATCAAAAGCACCGTTGCTTAGCTCTGACACCTGCCGTGCCTGACGCAATAACTGGTACAACTCATCAGACACCTGTACTTCTGCAGTGTCAGCGTTGCGATTAAGTATGCTGAGTTCACTGCTGCTGATATAAGGGCTCATTAGCTGATTAATGCGCTCAAATTCAGCTTGAACGTTAAGGAACAGTTGTTCGGCTTGCACCTTATCTTCGGTCCACAATTCGATATAGGCCTGAGTGCCCAGTGTTTGAAACGCCTGGCGATGCCACTGCGCCGTGGCACTGTGAGCAAATAAAGCTAACGCCAGATACAGGCTGATGCGAGCCAAACTGAAAAAACGCATAACAATAACTCTGTAAATAAACTGCTGCCATTGTTACAGAGCTGGCAACTTTACTCAATGGCAGGCTGGCTTTGTTTGCCTGCCATAATGCTAAATTTTAATAAGATCGATTTTCAGATGATAAATTTACGATATGTTTGCATTGTCCTGCGCAGACACTATCTTTAAATGCGTCATAACCCCTGCTTGTATAAATAACCGCAGTTTGTTTTTGTTATTTGTTTTTACCGCCGTTGCAGATCAGGACTACATCGACAGCATCAACATCATGCTGTTTAGCAGTCAGTTGTTAGTAGATTAAAGATGTATCGTTCACAGCCATGAAGGCTGTGTGGTGTTCGTTTGGCTGGAAAAACAATATGATAGCGAAGACGTTGGCGCAACTGGCGGGGCAACTAAACCGTTTCTTGCGACAGAATTTTAAGCTAGCTGAAGATATCGTGCTGGTGTCGAACTTAAATGAAGCCGACGGCAGTGCCTGTACTCACGCCAATAATAAACTGGCGTTGTTTTTGGTGGGTATAGAAAAAGAGTCGGCGTCGCGGCAAAACCCCAGCCTGCTCGACACCGGCTTTAGCCGCAGTGCTAACAGCGCACCGGCGCTGCATCTGAATTTATATGTCATGCTGGCGGCAAACTTTAACGGGGCCAATTACACTGATGCCCTGACATTATTGTCGGCCAGTATCAGTTTTTTTCAGCGTAACCCGCTTTTTACCCAGCAAAACTTACCCGAGATCGACCCGGCAATTGAGCGCCTGGTGCTGGATATGGAAAACCTCAATATTCAGGATGCCAGCAATTTATGGGGCATGTTAAGCGGTAAGTACCTGCCGTCGGTGCTGTACAAGGTACGGATGGTCAGTTTTGACGGTGCTGACATTTACAGCCAGAGCAGCCTGCTGAGTAAGCCGGTTAGTGATATAGGCAGCAGACTATGAGTTATCTGCCTTTATGCTATCTGCAGCTGCAGCATAATTACTTCAGTAGCGGTTATCTGCAACAGGCTAGCCTGGTGCCGGATGCCGACTGCGCCCGCCAGCTGCATAATGCCCAGCTGATACTCAAAGCCACAAAACAAGGCGCCGTGCTGCTGCTCGATAGCAGCCGGCGCGATATCGCTGCCGCCTGTTTTGCTAGCCCGGTCAAACTGCATTTTTTGTTGTACAGCCGCGATGCGCAGTTTGGCAACTACAGCGAGCCGTTATTACAACAAGGCCAGCTGCTGTATTGCGACACTGGCGCGGCCACTGTGATGCAGCAAGGGATGCAGCAAGGGGTGCTGCAAGGGGTACAGCAAGGGATGCAGCGCCTGCATCAGGCTGCAGAGCTTGGTACAGCTGAAATTATCAGCAGTACAGACAGCAAAGTTATCGCTCTGGCTGAACTACAGCAGCGACCTCTGCCGGTACTGGTGTTGGCACTTAGCATCACGGCACAAGATATCACTCAGTTAGATGCCAGCTCAGCTAAGCATTATCTGCTTAGGTTTGGCAGCCGGCGCAGTATCTGGCGTTATTACCTCTGTGGTGACAATTTTGCCGTAGCACTGGGCATTCGCGATCTGACGTCGGGCAGCGCAGCACAGGCAACAGAGCAGGCAACTGCACAGGCGATTGCGCCCTTTGTGCAACAGGCCGATGTCACCCTGGCAAATGGCCGCAGTGCCAAAGTTTTTGATTCCACAAGACCGTTGGCGCTGGCGCAGCAAAGCCCGTATCGCTTTGCGTTGGTAAGCCAGAGCGGTGGCAGCGAAAAAATCCTCATTAAACGGTTGCCGGTGGCGGCAGCCGGGCAGTGCGGCATGGCAGTAGTAAACGGAGTACCAAGCAACGTAGCAGAAATATACCTTAACTATTAACCAGAAAGGATCTGATCATGGGGCAGATGAAAACGCCTGGCGTTTATATCGTAGAAAAAAATGCCTTTCCCAATTCAGTAGTGGAAGTGGCAACAGCAGTGCCGGCTTTTATCGGCTATACCGAAAGGGCTTTAAATGGCACTAAATCACTGACTAACCAGCCGATGCGTATCAGCTCAATGTCAGAATTTCATAATTATTTTGGCTTTGCACCGACACCGATGTTTGGTTTAGCCGATGCTACCGCACCGGCTGACAATACCTTCAGCGTTGCCGGTAAGTCCTATTTGCTAAGTCATGATAGCGGTAAAAACCAGCTGTACTACGCCATGATGCTGTTTTATCAGAACGGTGGTGGCCCTTGCTATATCGTCTCTGTTGGCAGTTACAGCGATGATATTGAAGGCGCAAAATTAATGGCGGGTATCGACCAGCTGATTAAAGAGCAAGAGCCAACCATGCTGGTGATCCCTGAGGCGGTATTGTTAAGCGAAGACGACTGTATTGCCGTGCAACAGGCGGCACTGGCACACTGCGGTGGCAAGATGCGCAACCGGGTGGCCATTTTAGATGTCTGGCAGGGTTATAAACCACGCCAGCATCCCGATGGTGATTGCATTGATAATTTCCGCGGCAAGTTGGGTATTAATTATCTGGATTTTGCGACGGCCTATTACCCGTGGCTTAACACCAGCATAGTGCAGGAGCGCGATTTGAGTTATCAGAATCTGGCACCGGCGGCGCTATTGCAGCAACTGTTAAAACAAGAACGCAACCTGCCCGATGAGCTGCCAAAACTGCCAGACACCGCTACGGCGGCTGATAAAGCGGCGCAACTAAAACTGCAGCAACAGCTCGATGCTATCGCTGATATCAGTGCCGACTGGAGCACGCTGGACAGCGCAGAGCGCATGGCCAAACAAATGCTGTTGCATAAAAGTTTAAAAGCCATCAGCCCGCTGTACAGCCAACTGATTGGCCAAATGCGCGCTATGTTGAATCTACTGCCGCCGGCAGCGGCGATGGCCGGGATTTATACCATGGTAGATAACACCAAGGGCGTATGGAAAGCGCCAGCCAATGTCAGCCTCAGTGCGGTGGTGTCGCCGGCGGTGAATATCAGCCACGACGAACAGGAAGATTTAAACGTCAGCACTCAGGGCAAATCAGTTAATGCTATTCGCACCTTTATTGGCGAAGGCACGCTGGTATGGGGCGCCCGTACGCTGGATGGTAACAGCTTAGACTGGCGCTATATCAGTGTGCGGCGCACCATGATTATGCTGGAAGAATCTATCCGGCTGGGTACTAAAGCTTATGTGTTTGAAAATAACACCGCCAGCACCTGGGTCACCATCAAAAGCATGATCCGTAATTTTCTTACCGGCATTTGGAAACGCGGTGGCTTAGCCGGCGCTTCACCGGAAGACGCTTTCAGTGTAAGTGTTGGTCTGGGTGAAACCATGACCTCAGAAGATATTCTCGAAGGCATTTTGCGGGTAACGGTATTGGTGGCGCTGATCCGGCCGGCCGAGTTTATTGAAATTACCTTCCAGCAGCAGATGCAGAAATCCTGATTAACTGACCACGAATAGGCATACAAAGGAGCTAAAAAATGGCTGATGACGGTTCAACCCAATCCACTTCGGTATGGCCCTTACCGAAGTTTTATTTCCAGGTGAAATGGGATTCAGAAGTAATGTCGTTTCAGGAGGTGTCTGGCCTGGATGTCGAGGCGCAAATTATAGAATACCGCGCCGGCGACAACCCGGTGTTTTCTGCCACCAAGATGCCGGGGCTGAAAAAGTCTGGCAACGTGACGATGAAAAAAGGCGTGTATAAGTCGGATAACAAGTTCTGGGCCTGGTTTAGCCAGATCAAGATGAACACGATAAAACGCCTGCCTATCACCATCAGTTTGTTGGATGAAGCCGGCGGTACCACTATGGTTTGGACATTAACCAATGCCTGGCCCACCAAGATCACCGGCACCGATCTGAAGTCTGATGGCAATGAGGTGGCAATTGAAACCATCGAAATTGTGCACGAAGGCATCACCATTGATAACCCGTGACAGGTAACGCCCGATGACTGAGCAGGCAGAATATCCGCTACCGGCGTTTTACTTCCGGGTGAAATTTGCCGCCAGCGGTGACAGCACCGACACCGCCTTTCAGGAGGTGTCGGGCATCGGCGTGCAAATGGATACTGAAGAAGTGGTTGAGGGCGGCGAAAACCGCTTTGTGCACCGGTTGCCCAAAGCGGTTAAACACAGCAATTTGGTACTAAAACGTGGGATCGCTGATGTGAATTCACCGTTGATAAAGTGGTGTCTTAAGGTGTTTGAACATGGGCTGGACAGTACCATTACCCCCATGACCATTAGCGTGGCGCTGCTGGACAGCAAAGGCCAACCAGCACGCAGCTGGGGTTTTGTTAATGCCTGGCCGGTGAGTTGGCAGGTAGAGGCCTTTAATGCCAGTAAGAATGAAGTAGCCATTGAAAAGCTTGAATTCAGTTATCAATACCTGAGCCGGGAGAGCTAAGACCATGCCGATAGAAGTGAGCCGACTGATTATTAAGTCTACCCTGCTGGAACCTGAGCCTGAGCAACAACAGGTGCAGGCGCTGCATGCCGAAGCCTTGCGCCAGTTAAAAGAAGACATCCTGCAGGAATGTCAGCGTCTGGTAGAACAAGCCCGCTTTGAGCAGAGGCCGCGCTGATGAGTGGCAGCAAAACACTACTTAGCATCAGTTGCTGTGATCAAAACGGTCAGCCCAGTGGTGAAGGCCAATTTCAGGCCATGATCAACCCGGCCAACCTGAATCATCAATTGGGCATAAGTTACAACAGCGATAGCAGCACTAATTTGCCGATTGGCAAATCGGCGGTAGAAAGCAAGCTTAACCAGTATCAGCAGGAAAAACTCAGTTTTGAGCTGGTGCTCGATGGCACCGGTGTGGTACCGCAAGCTGCAGCAACCGAGGTGAGTGAGCAGGTCAAGCAGCTAAAAAACGTGGTGTATCACTATGTTGGTGAAAAGCACGAACCCAGTATCGTTAAGTTGCAATGGGGCCAGAGCTTTAGTTTTGTTGGCCGGTTAAGCAGCATGACGCTGGACTACACCTTGTTTAAACCCGGCGGTGACCCGCTTAGGGCGAAAATAAAACTGAATTTTGGCAGCTATATGTCGAATAAACAGGAGGCATTAAAAGCCGATCGGCAGTCACCGGATTTAACCCACCAGTATCGGGTTAAAGCCGGTGATACGCTGCCGCTGTTGTGTTACCGCCAGTATAGCGACAGCAGCTACTATCTGGCTGTGGCCGAGTTTAACCAGCTCGACAGTATCAGTGTGCTTACGCCTGGCACTGTGCTGTATTTTCCGCCGTTGAGGTAACCATGGCTAATTCTCCGTTGCAAGGCGCCGAAGGCCCGGTACGGCTGACTATCAGCAGCGATGGTGCAACACTGGCTGACAGTATCAGTGTGGTCAGTATTGAAATCACTAAGGCGCTAAACCGCATTCCTCAGGCGATATTAACCTTTAGCGATGGCGATATGCCAAACAAAGACTTTCCTTTATCAAACCAGAGCCAGCTGGCACCCGGTGCTAAATTAGTGGTGAAGCTTGGCTACGACGATGACGAGCAACAAGTATTTAGTGGTGTGGTGGTAAAACACAGTATCAGTATCCGTGGCAGTAATCAGGCTGAGCTGGTGGTGGAGTGTCGCGACCCGTTATTTGCCGCCACACTGGCGCGCAATAACGCTAACTTTGTCGACATGACCGACAGTGATATCTGGCAACAGCTGGCCAGCAAATACGGTGTCAGTTGTGACGCCACGGCAACCAGCGAAAGCCATGCTGAATTGGTACAGTACTACAGCAGTGACTGGGACTTTATGCTGCTGCGGGCCGAAGTAAACGGCATGCTGCTGTGCCTGGATGATGGCAAATTGCAGGTAGCGCCGCCAGAAATTAGCAGCGAGCCGGTGCTTAAAGTTACTTATGGTGATGATTTACTTAGTTTTAATGCCAGCGTTGATGCCAGAACGCAGTTTAGCTCTGTTAAAAGTGTCAGTTGGGACCCAGCCAGCCAACAGCTACAAAACGACGAAGCACCCAGCACTGCGTTAACGGCGCAAGGTAATTTGGCGGCTGATACGCTGGCCAAGGTGGCAGATATTGCTGAATTCCGCCTGCAAACCACAGTACCGCTTAGCAGCGACAGTTTAACCAGCTGGGCTAAAGCGCAGCAGTTGAAAGCCGCCTTAGCGCGTATTCGCGGTGAGCTGCGCTGCCAGGGCTCGGCGCTGCTAAAGCCGGGGGTGTTGTTACAGGTAGACGGCGTTGGTGAGCGCTTTAACGGCAAGGTGTTTGTTAGTCAGGTGCGGCACAGCGTGACACAAGGCGACTGGGTCAGCCAGGTCAGTTTTGGCATGTCGGCGCAGTGGTTTGCTGAAAATAGCGATATCAGCGCCCCGCCTGCCGGTGGCCTGTTACCCGGGGTTAATGGCCTACAAATTGGTGTGGTACTGAAACTGGATGCCGATCCGGGCGGTGAGCACCGCATTCAGGTTAATGTACCGGTATTGGAGGCGCAAACCGAGGGCGTTTGGGCTCGCTTGCTAAGCTTTTATGCCTCAAATGGTTTTGGCCAGTACTGTGTGCCGGAAGTGGGCGATGAAGTGATTTTAGGCTATCTGAACAACGACCCCTGTTATCCGGTGATCCTTGGCAGCGTCTACAGCAGCAAGCAAAAACCGGCGTATGAGCACACCGCAGAAAACAATCTTAAGGCCTTTGTCAGCCGCAGCAAGCTGACGCTGGAATATGACGAAGAGAAGAAAAAAATCAGTATTTTCACCCCGGCCGGTAATAAAGCTGTGCTGGATGACGACAGCAAAACCATCCTGCTGGAAGATCAACATGGTAATAAAGTACAGCTGTCAGACAGTGGCATTTTGCTTGATAGTCCCAAAGACATCAGCTTAAACGCCAAAGGCAAAATCAGCCTGCAGGCAGTGGGTAATATAGAGCTTGCCGCCAAAGCTGATGTAAAAGCCGAAGGACTCAATATCAGCCAGCAAGCCCAAGTGGGCTTTACCGCTAAGGGCAATGCCAGCGCTGAGTTGTCCGCCAGCGGCCAGACCACGGTGAAAGGCGCCATGGTGATGATTAACTAAGGTTTATACCACAGGAGGCACTATGCCACCGGCTGCACGTTTAACTGATATGCATCTGTGCCCGATGCAAACGCCGGGCTTGCCGCCGATCCCACATGTCGGCGGCCCTGTAGTTGGGCCTGGCATACCAACAGTGCTGATTGAAAAGCTACCAGCAGCAGTGCTGGGTGACAACTGTATTTGTGTCGGGCCACCCGACAGCATCATTAAAGGCTCTGCCACAGTGCTGATAGGCGGCAAACCCGCCGCGCGGCTGGGTGATAACTGTGCCCATGGCGGTAATGTGGTAATGGGCGCTGCAACGGTGATGATAGGAGGCTAAATGAGTCGTGAGCAGCCGGATAACGCTTTTATCGGTATTGGCTGGGCTTTTCCGCCAACGTTTAGCCACAGCAACCGCCAGGCCGCTATGGTAACCGATGAGCAGGAAATCGAGCAAAGCCTGCGGATATTGTTTGCTACCCGACCGGGTGAGCGTGTAATGCAGCCGGACTACGGCTGTGCCTTACAGCCTTATGTGTTTAGTGCACTGGATGAACATGTGCTGGCCAATATTATTGCCGCTATTGAGCATGCGGTATTGTTTTATGAACCGCGGATCCGTTTACTGCACGTTAAACCCGACCTACAGCAGTTGTACGATGGGGTGTTGTTACTGCAGGTGAGCTATCAGATCCGCAGCAGCAACAGCCGGCACAATATGGTGTATCCGTTTTATCTGCTCGAAGGCAGTGAGGTGTCGTTGTGAGCAATAAGTCTGACGCGACGCCCAACTGGCCAGCGCAGTTTTATACTGATGGCACGGTGCAAAGTGCCGAGCGCTATGCGCCGTTGCAGCCCGGATATTTTCAGATGGATGAGCTGAATATCAATCAGCTGATCAGCTTAACTGCGGCGCTGGCGCAGCAAATCCGTTTTGTCAGCACCAGCAACGAGGTTAATCAGAGCGCAGCGGAGAAAACCCACAGCAGTGCAAACCTCGACAGTGGCGATACTTCGCCGCGTAATTGGCAGCTATTGTTTCACCAGAGCGAACTGGTGACGCTGGCACAAATCGCCGCACTGGATCTGGCCAGTTTGCAACGTGATTGGCAAGCATTATCAGGGCAGCCTAAGCGGCGGCAACTGCAATTTGTACAGCGTTTGCTACTGCAGTTTAACCACTGGTATCAGCAATTACTCGACGCGGGTTCTGATGCTGCGCTGTTGCTGGCCGACAAACTCAGTACCAGCTGGCAGTTACATCTGGCGGCGGTATTGCCGCCGCTACCGGACGCGGCGCTCTCGCAGCCGAACAGTTTATTTACCCTGGCACCGGCGCAGGCTAAACCGCTGCAGGCTCCCAGCGATACCCTGGCGCACTGCTGGGGGGCTGCACTGCAGTTGGGGCGTTATTTACAGCAGGAATCTGAGGCCCGGCTGGCGCCGTTATGGCAATCCGGGCAGACAGAGCCGGCGCTGGCATTGCTGCTGGCGTTTTTAAAGCTGTATCAGACCAGACAGCAGCAGCTAAATCAGCTAACGGCGCGGCATCTGGCATTTTATTACGATGATTGTTTAAAAATGCCGCTGCAGCAGGCGGTGCGGCAGCGTTTGTGGCTGAGTTTACCGCTGCAGGCACAGGCTAAGCCGATGTCGCTTGCTGCCAATACCTTGTTTAGCGCCGGCAAAGACAGCGACGGCAAAGCGTTGTTGTTTCAAAATTTGCAACCGCAGTGGCTGAATAAGGTGCAGGTGCAGCAATTGTGCAGTGTCAGTTTACTCAGCAGCCGGCGCATCTCGCCCGAATATGAACTGGGCTTTGTCAGCCGCATGTACAGCAGTGCGCATAACGCCGCGCCCGATAGCCCCCGACCGCTGTTTATCGCTGATGACAACGTGGCTCGTTTACCTGGCTTTGCCATTGAATCTGCAGTCCTGGCCCTGAGTGAAGGTGAGCGCAGTATCAACGTGCAACTGACACTGGCGGTGGCTGAAGAACTACGCGCTGATTTTAACCAACTGCTGCCGTTATTACTGCAGTGCCAGCAGTTAAGCCGGTTTTATGCTTTGTTTGGCCTGTTATTTAGCTACTACCTGTTTGGCCCGGAACACTGGCTCAGTGATGCGGACAAAGCCCGGCTGCAGCAGAAAGCGAAAACGCTGTGTCTGGCGCACGGCGATGCGCAAAGTTATAGCTGTATCGAGCAGTTATTGCAGGACGACAGAATGACGGTGTTTTACCGCTACTGCAGCAATTTATTTCTGCTGCGGCTGTCGACGGCAGAAGGCTACATCGAGGTAAGCGAATACAGTTTGCAGCCGCTGGGAGGCACAGAGCCCGGGTTGTTACTCAGCTGTCAGCTGAGCAGAAGCGTTGCGCCGCTAATTGCCAATGCACAAGGGCTGGCCAGTATGCAGTTGCTGCTTAATCCCGGCGCTAAGTTGTGTGGCTATACCTTGTGTAGCCAGTTTGATTTAGTGCGCTGCCGGTTGGATGTCAGTGTCCGCGGCGCCGGTCAGCTTAATTTAGCTAATCAACAGGGGCCGCTCGATGGCAGTAAGTCCTTCTGGCCGTTTGGCCCGGTGCCGGGGCGTGGTAGTTATCTGTTATTTAATCATGCTGACTGGCAGCACAAGCAGCTGCTGGCGCTGGAGCTGGAGTTGCACTGGGCCCAATTGCCGGATCATTGCAACGGTTTTGCTGGCCACTATGCCGGCTACAACGAGCCGGGCAACCCTTCTCAACCAGCTATCAGCAACCAAAGTTTTACCGCACAACTGGATTTGCTCGATAACGGCCAGTGGCAGACATTAACTGAGCAAGCTCAGCATCGCAGCGAGTGCGCTCTGTTTGCCAACCAGGCCGGCAGCGAGCGTTTAGCTCAGCGCCAGCAGCTGGTATATAACGATGTGCGGGCGTTTCGTTTACGGCGTGACCAGGCGGGGGCGCCGTATCAAAATAGTGCTACTGAGGGCTTTTTTCGCCTGATGCTGTGCCAGCCGGCAATGGCATTTGGCCACAGCCGTTATGCCACAGCATTAAGCAGTACCTTGTTGTATAACGCCCGGCATAAGAAACCCCAACCGTTGCCATTAGCGCCCTATGCGCCACAATTGCAACGGTTTAGCCTGAATTATCGCGCCCGCGCTGATATTTATACCCGGCAAGACCCGACACCAGGCAGCCAGGACCGACTGATACAGCTTTACCCTTTTGGCCAGCGCCAAAGCTATCCATCGGCTGAGCGCAGTGCGGTGCGTTTGCTACCGTATTTTGCGCATCAGGCTTATGTGTGTCTGGGGCTAAGCGGTGACGACATAAGCGGCCAGCTTAGCTTACTGTTTGATATTGAACCTGCACAGGGTAGTAGTGACACCGTGCCGGATAATGCGCTGCAGTGGCAATATCTGCACAATGATCAGTGGCAGGACTTACCGCGCCAGGCGCTGTTGTCAGATAGCAGTTTTGGCCTTACCTGCAGTGGCGTGGTGCTGTTACAGCTGCCGCACGCGTTACAGCAGCAGCACCAGCTGATGCCCTCAGGTCTGGGCTGGCTTCGGTTATGTTGCCCGGCCCAGAGCCGTCGTTATGGTCGGGTGCGTCGCATTTTAACCAATGCGGTGCCGGTAGAGGCACTAGACCCGCAGCGGCAACTGAGCGCACAGCAACTCGCGGGTGCTGTGCCGCTGCAATGGCAGTGTCAGCGCAAATTGCCCGGCTTAGCCCAGCTGGACTACCTGCTGCCGTTGCAAAATGCCGGGCAACAAGAAAGCGACAGTGCGCGGGTACAGCGCATTGCCGAGCGCTTAAGCCATAAACAACGGGCCTGCACGCCCTATGATTATGAACGTCTGGTGTTGCAGGCTTTTCCTCAGCTGGCCAAAGTAAAATGTTTTGCCAATGCTAACTTGCACCGGGCGCAGTTGACGGCGGGCCGTTTGTTGTTAGTGGTGCTGGCAAAAGTACCGCAGTGTCAACATCAGCGCTGCGGCCAGGCGTTAGTCAGTGGCGAGTTGCTGCGGCAAATTAAGCACTATGTATCGCAGCTGGCATCGCCCTTTGCCGCGGTTGAAGTGGCCAACCCCGGCTTTGAACAGCTGCAGGTGCGCTGCGCAGTGAAGCTCAATAGCCTGCGCCAAAGTGGTGATGGCTTGCAGTTGTTGCAACAGGAGCTGTCGGACTATCTCTGTCCCTGGACTAACGATAGGCATAGTGCCCGTTTTGGCTGGGAGCTCAGGCCACAGCTGCTGCAGTCGTTTATTCAGCAACGGCCCTACATTGATTACGTTACCGATTTCTCCGTGCTGCATATCAGTGAGTTCGGTAGCCGGCAATACCGCATGTTGGACAGTGCTTGTTTCAGTGCCGCTCAGCAGCCGGTATTGCGACCGATGCGGCCCTGGCACTTGCTGGAGCCTGCCAGGCAGCATGCACTGCAATTGATTAACCAAAGCCAGCCAATAAAGGCACAGCCAACGGGTGTCAGCGAGCTGGAAATTGGCCAGACTTTTATTATTTCGCAGGATGCAGGCGATGGCTAAACGAAACCGCAATACGCTGAAAAATTTCTTTCGCGATGGCGCCATGCCTACGGCGCGTGAGTTTGCCGATCTTATCGACTCGTCGCTCAATACGCTGGAAGATGGTTTTGACAAATCAGCCAGCAATGGTTTTGAAATTACCGTGCTGGGTAAACACACTGAATTACTGAGTTTTTTTCGCGACAACTTAACCGAGCAACCGTTGTGGCAGCTGCGGTTTGATGAAAAAACTAATGCGCTGCAGTTTAAACCATTAAGCGGTGAACCGGTGCTTAGCGTGACGCCGCAGCAGCGGGTCGGTATTGCAACCACAACGCCGGCCAGCACGCTGGATGTGGCGGGTGTGGTAAGTATGCAGGGCCAGCGTGGCTATCAGCCCACCGGCAAAGCGCAGGTGGCTGCTGATGGCCAATGGCATGATATCAGCGGGCCCTTGCATGGCTGTCATGCTTTTGACGTGATGGCTGGTACCGGCAATAAGGGCACGGGTAAGTACGCTCTGCTTAAGGCAACGGCGCTCAATACCTTTAATCCAGTGGGCTGGTGGTTTAATTTTCTTAATCACAAAAAGCGCATCCGGGTGCAGCAAGCCTATTATCTGGCACGCAGCAGTAAACTGGAGCTGCGCTGGCAAACGCTGCCAGAGAACAAATATTGCCTGCAGCTGCGCTCGCGCAGTGATTTGGGGCCGGACATCCGCATCAGTTATTTTTTAACGCAGCTTTGGTTTGATGAGCTGATGAGCCAATGCTGGCAGGCGATAGATCAATCCGGTGCATCTGGCGGAGGCAATAATGGCTGAGCCTGACGCACCGCTGCAAGCGGGTCCCAGCATCAAGCGGCGACAAACGCAGCAGCCAGATAGCTTTAACCAGCTAAAACAGCAGGGCCTGGCCGATATCATTCGTCTGGCCGGTAAGCGCTGGACCGACTACAACCTGCATGACCCCGGCATTACCTTGCTTGAGCATTTGTGTTTTAGCCTGACCGAGTTGCAGTATCGCTGCGACTTTGCCATCAATGAGCTGCTAAGTAACGCAGATGGCGAAATTGATTATGATGCGCTCGGCCTGGTGGCGCCGCAGCATATTTTAAGCAGCCGGCCGGTTACCGCCGCAGATTACCGCCGTTACCTGTTGGATCAGTTACCGCAACTGGCAGATATTAACCTGCTACCCGACGGTGTTACTGGCTTGTACCGGGCACTGGCGGTGGCGGCCGACAGTGATGCCGATGTAGGACAACTGGACGCCGATATTCGCCGTTGCTATAGCGCTCAGCGCAATCTGGGTGAGCAACTGGGCGACATTAGTTTGCTGACACCGCTTCAGTGTCAGCCCGTGGCAGAACTTGAGATCCGCGCCTCAGCCGACGCCGTTGAAGTGTTAGCCGAGTTTTATTTTCGTTGTCAGCAACTGTTGCAACAAAGCAGTGAACGCCAAAGTTATGCCGATTTACTGGCACAGGGGCAAAGCTACGCGCAGTTGTTTGACGGCCCGTTAACACCGGGTGGCATCTTAGTGCACAGTGAGTCGAGTGCCAGCGTACAGTTGCATGATTTTTTTCAGCCGCTGCAAGCCATTGACGGTGTGGTGCAACTGACGGCGTTTTCGCTGCGCTGCAACAGCGGGCACTATTATGACAGTTTGCCATTACAGCAGGGCCTGGCGTTATACGCACTGCAATTGCCCGATAGTACGGCATCGCTAAGCGTACAGCTGAAAGTCGGCGATAAGGTTATCAGTGTCGATGTCGCCGCAGTGTTACAGCGCTACCAGCAAAAACGGTTTCGTCAGCACAGTCGCTGGCAGGCTGATTTAGCCGGGCTGTGCGCTATGCCGCAAGGCCGTTACCGCGCCGTGGCACAATACCACTCATTACAGCGTCTTTTGCCAGTGACTTATGGCCTGACCCAAAGCAGCCAGACATTACAACCGCCGCAGTGGCAACTAAAAGGCTATTTGTTACTGTTTGAACAGCTGTTGGCTAATTTTCTTGCCCAGTTACAGCAGTTGCCGACACTGTTTTGCCCGGCGCATAGCGACCAAAGCTATTTTTGGCAAACCTTAACCGAGCAACATATCGATGGCATCAGCCAGTTGTACCCCTCTGATATGCCACAGCAGTTACGCCAGTTGTATCAACAGTTTGACGATGTGCTGTCGCGCAAACACCGCTTACTGGACTATTTGCTGGCGCTGTATGGCGAAAGCCTGTATCAGCACAGTTTGCAGCACTTTGACTATTATCACAGCGCGCACAGCGGCGCAGCGCGGCGTTTGGCGCAAAAAGTGCGTTACCTAAAGCAGATTGTCACCATGACGCGTGACCGGGTGGCGGCGCCGGATCATTATGCGCCGCTGTGGCGCGACGCGGTGGGCGGCTTTGTGCAAAAGCAGGCATTGGTGCTGGATTTGGGCCAGACGGCTCAATCGCTTACTACCGCAGTATTGCAGTATAAGCTCAGGCTTAGCAGTAAGCGGCAATTGCAAAGCCTGTATCTGGATGAAACCCGTGCCGAAGCTTTGCTTCAGGCTGTACCGGCCATCCGGCTACCGTTTGCCGCCGATAGCCCCAGGTTACGCCGGCGTCTGGCTGCTGCGGTATGTTTTCAGGGCGATACCTTGCCGCAGCAGTTGCTACAAAGTGGCGTAGCGCTGGCTAATTACCGCATCACGTTGACGCAACAGCGCTATCAGCTGCTATTAAAGGTACCCAACAGCCAGCGCGACGAATGGTGGTTATGTGGCAGTTACCGTCATTATCGCAGTGCGCTTATTCTGGCCAATGCGTTAAGCCGGTTTTTGTGTCATATCAGTTATATCTGTGAGGGGCTGCATTTGATAGAGCACATATTGTTGCTCAGTGCCAAAGCCCAAGCCAGAGTGCCGGCCGAATTCTACGATGGCCGTATAACGGTGTTGTGCCCGAACTGGACAGCGCGCTTTGCCGACAAAGGCTTTCAGCAGCTGGTATGCGAAAGCCTGCAACTAAACTGTCCGGCGCATATCAGCTGTCAGGTGCTGTTTATCAGTTTTGAGCGCATGCACCGTTTTGAGCGTTTGTTTAAATATTGGCGTAGCGCGATTAAAGCAGCACCTGGGGCGGCTGTCACAGAAACGGTGGCGTTGACGCAGTATCTGTATGCGTTGATCAAAGAGGCGGCAGCGGAGGGCGTCAATGCACCGGCTGACTGACATTGAGTTGGATTTTAACTGCCAAACCCTGGACAGGGCACAGTGGTTTAATGCCTCGGCTGAACAGCTGTGGCAGCAAGAATTGTTGCCAGTGGCGCAACAGGTGCTGGACGAGTTTGATATTGCCGCAAAGGTGCAGCTGGACGAGATATGCCTGCAATTACCGCCGTTGTGTCTGCCGGCAGATCGCTACCTTCTGCAGCATAGTTTTCGTCAGGCGCTGCGCAGCCAGTTATGGCTGTTGTTGCCACAGGCTACGTCGGTAGCTACCGGGCAACAACAGCAGCTAACAGCGGCCCAGCGCAACGATTTAATCGCCGCGTTAAAAAGCGCCGACACCGCCGCCTTAACGCTGCACTGGCCACTGTACCGCCGGTTTGCGAATGAGCTGGTGTTGCTGTTAAGACAGCTGGCTGCCAGTGGCGATATTTGCAGCGTGCTGGCATTTGGTTTAAGCAGCGATATGCTGGCCGAACTGGTGCAATTGCTGGCCCCGACCGAACAGCGTTTTGTATTGCAGCTGATGGCGCAGCCTCAGCTGTTTGCTATTACGCCAAGCCGGCTATCCGGTGCAGCGAGGCAACAGGTGCAGTTACCGGCACCGGCATTGCGTCAGCGTCAACGCCATTTATGGCAGTTAAGCCTGAGCTTTTTGCTGGTTGAACGCGGCAGCCGTTTTAACCGGCAAAGTTATCTGCATTATTTGCTACAGCGCATGGCCGCGCATGACAATGTGTCACTACAGGCTTTGGTACAGCATATGCTGCTGACGTTAGTGCAAAGCCAACGTTATTTTGCTGCTCACAGTCCATTATTGTTGCAGTTAACAGAGCTGTTGCAACCGCTATTGCCAAGACAGCAGTCTGACCGGGTAACGGCTGCGCCGACAAGTGCTGTGGCGTATTTTAGCCAGCGGCGGCTAGTTGCCAATGCCGCTTTGCCCGCCATCAAACGCCAGGCTGTGTCGAGGCAGGCATCGCAGGGAGATCCGCGTAAGTCGTTTGGACGTTGGCAGCAGTGGCAGTTTTTGTTGCGGCAAAACAGACTTACGCTCGCACAGCAGCGGCAGTTTAATACCTTACTGGCGCAACTCTTACAACAAAACAGCAGCTTGTGGCTGGATCAATTACGCCAGCAGTTACAGCTGGCTGGTCTGTTGCCCTCGCTGGTGCAGTATGCAGAGCCCGAGTTGTTACAGCGGTTATTTCAGCAATTGCAGCCAGCCAGTGTTGCGGCTATTACACCCTATATCCGTTTATTGCACTGGGCGCTGGCGGCGATAAACTTGCCGTTGCCGCTACAACAGCAAGCCCGATGGCTACCGTTGTTGCAATGTGCGCTGCAGCGTCAGCCGTTGACGCTAAAGCTGTTATTGCTGCAACTGCAGCTCTGGTTACAGGCGCAGCAGGGCGCGGTGGCAGGCCGGCAGACGTTGCAGCAGCTGGCGGCGCAATTGCAGTACTACGCGGACAACGTCGTGCTTAGCACTACGGTTAATAGCACAAGCGCGCAAAGCCAGGTGGCAAAGCTGTGGCAGCAGCTGCAATGGCAATTGGCGGTAACGGCACCTTGGGCGACGGCTGTGCGGCCGCTGTTGGCGGCTGAGGCTGTAACGCTGCGCGCTGCAGTAACAACCGCATTAATTAAGCCTGCAGGTGTAAGCGCAGGCAGTAAAAAGCAGGCTGGGTCTAAAGCGTTGGCCCTTAACGGGGTTAAGTTGGCCGCAGCAGACGCGGCGCCGGCAGCACCAAAGGCCACGCCATGGCTAAAGCGGGCCTGTCAATCACGCCAGCGGGCAGATACCCCGACACTGGCGCTTTGGCAGCAACTGGTTTCGCTGTTAGTGCAGGCGCTGCCAGTATCTGCACGCCAACAGGCGCAGCAATTGTGTCAGCAGCTTGTGATGCAGTGCCTGCCAGCAACGGTAAAGGCCGCAGCATTAACATCCAAGGCTGTTGCTCTGGGGGCGGCCGATATCGCTGCACAAAACAACGCCAGCCTTAGTTGCCATGTTGGCGTGGCGGAGACTTCCGCCTGGCAAACGGCGCCAGGCATGGCGTCTGGTCAGAGCGCGGTCGGTGCAGCAGAGGCTGCGAGTGCAGGGCAAACCAGAACGACAGAGGCATGGAGCGGCACCTTGTCAGACAGCCGTGTGTTAACGACAGCCTTGTTAACGACTGTGGCTGGGGCTCTGGCACCGGCCTGCACAGCGGTATTTTACCGCCAGTTGCAGCGTACGTTGCAACAGGGGGTAGCGGGGGCGGCACGTAAGCTGCTGCTCATGCAGCTGCAGCGTTTGCTGCAATACCTTGCCCCGGCACAGCTGCAACATCAGCGTGAGCCTGGCACTAAGCAAGGCGCTAAGCACGGCATAAAACATGGCATTGAACAGGCGACAAAACCGGGCACAGCACAGGTTTTAGCACCGGCTATGGTGTCTGGTCTGGTGAGCAATTCCCCCGAATGGCAAAGCGCGCCATTGTCCGCCGACACAGCCACCGCTAATGCCGCAGCGGACCGGCTTAGCGGCGCGCAACAACAGATGGCTGGCGAAGCGGTGGGGCAAAACACGGTATCGCATCAGGCTAACTTGCCCGGTCAGGCAAAGCGCACTGCGCCATCCTGGGCACAGCAGCACAGCGATAGCACAGAGGATGATATGCAGGCGGCGGCATCGATACAATGGGTCAGCAATGCTGGCCTGGTGCTGGCAGCGCCTTATTTGCCGATGTTATGGCAACGGCTGGGCTGGCTTGAGGCGCAGCGTTTTAGTCGTGTGCAGCATGCCTGGCAAGCCTGTGCGCTGCTGCACTATATGGCGACAGGTGAAAGCACGGAGTTAATTAGCGCTGATTACTGGCAGCAGTGGCGGCTGGGTATGTTGCTCTGTGGGCTGCAACCGCCTTACCCGGCCGGTGTCGATATAACATTGAGCACTGCGCAGCTCGAGCTGGCGGATAGCTTACTGGCCGGCATTCTGGCGCAGTGGCCGAAACTGGCCAACAGCTCGATTGATACGTTGCGGCAGTGTTTTTTGCAGCGCGGTGGTGGCTTGAGTAGCGTGGGTAACGGCAGTGGCTGGCAGCTGCAGCTCGATAGCGGCCCTTACGATATGTTACTGGATGGCTTGCCCTGGTCATTTTCATTAATCTGTCATCCATGGATGCAGGGGGAGCTTTATGTCCACTGGCGCGGTTAAGTTAAGCCCGGTCGCGGTTGATGATAATGCTTTGTGTTTGCAGCAGGAGCTTAACTGGCTGGCACGTTGCATTGAGCTTAGGTTGCACAGTTATTTTCAGCAGCAGAGCGTTAACTTACTGCAGCAAGCTACGCCACCGCTGCTGTCGGCGGCACAGGGCTGCTATGCGGATTTTGTGCTCAGGCAGCAGCTTAGTGCAACAGAGCGGCTTATTGTGCTGTTAGCCCTGGCACCGCATCTGCAGCCACAATTGCTGGACAGTTTTTTTGTCCGTAATGACAATCTTGGCCGCAGTTTTACTGAATTTGGCGGCTGTAGCACTAAGCAGCACAGTGGTTTTTTACCCAGCGCTGAAACCGCCGCCTTTTTACTGGCTGGCAATGACCTGACCAGCCGCTTACAGCTGATGCAATTATTACAACCCGAGCAACGGCTGCGGCGGTTAAATATTATCCAGCTGCAGCATGACAGCGGCGATGAACCGTTTTTAAGTGCCAGAATAAGCCTTAGTGCAGAGTATTTGCAGTTGTTTTTAACCGGCACCCGGCAAAAGCCGGATTACAACAGTCACTTTCCGGCTAAGTTATTAACTACGGCGCTGAGTTGGCAAGATTTGGTGCTGCCCGCTGCGGTGATAGCCGATATTGCCCATATCACCGGTTGGATCCAACATCAGCATACGGTTATGCAGCAATGGCAGCTGGGCCGCAGCATTAAACCTGGTTACCGCGCGCTTTTTTATGGCCCGCCAGGTACCGGTAAAACCCTGACCGCCACCTTAATAGGTCAGCAAACCGGTGCTGATGTCTATCGCATCGACTTGTCGGCCGTGGTGTCGAAATACATCGGCGAGACGGAAAAAAATCTGGCGGCGGTGTTTGATCAGGCGCAGGCCCGGCAGTGGATTTTATTCTTTGACGAGGCCGATGCACTATTTGGTAAACGCACCCAAACCAGCAGCAGTAACGACAGATACGCCAATCAGGAAGTGTCTTACTTGCTACAGCGCATTGAAGATTTCCCCGGCGTGGTGCTGTTGGCCACTAACCTTAAAGCCAATATTGATGAAGCCTTTGCCCGCCGCTTTCAGGCGATGCTGTATTTTCCGTTGCCGGATGTGTCTGAGCGGCTGCGGCTGTGGCGGCATATTCTTGGCACGGCAGTTGAGCTGGCCGCAGATGTCGATTTAACCTACCTGGCACATGAATTTGATCTATCCGGCGGGGCCATCACCAATGTGGTGCGTTATGCTGCTATCGCGGCCTTGTTGCGCAATGACAAGGCGCTAACGCAGGCCGATTTATTGCAGGGTATCAACCGCGAGCGCCGCAAAGAAGGAATGATGGTATGACGCCAAGGCTACGTCAGGGCATTATTTTACTGAGTATGGTGTTGGCGGCTATGTTGCTGCCGCTGCAGGCGGACAGCAATACCGTTGCTGATGCTAACGCGGTTACTGTGATCGGCTACTACCAACTTACCGCTCAGGACTTAGAGCAGCTGGCACAGCGTCAGGCTATTATTGATGCGGTAGCGGCGCTGGAGGGCCAGCTGTTTAGTGAACGTTACCAACTGATCAATGCACTGCAACCGCTATTGCGGCCGATTACGCGCCAAACCGATGATTATCTGGCGCAGTTAATCGCAACAGTTATCCTGCCTGACGATACTGATGACGCCAGCGCAGGGAACGTCTCAACAGCGACAAAGGCTTATACCCTCAGCTCTGAGGGGGTACTACAGTGGCAACAACGCCCGGAAGTGGCCAGTATACCTGACGCTGAACTTAAGCTGCTGACGTTATTACAAGACCAGCTCTTTCGTACCGAAGCACTGATGGCAGTGGCGCTGGACACTATTGGAGTTGCAACGCTTGATACCAGTGCAACTGCGCCGCTGCACAGCGCTGAACAAAGCCGCTTGCGGCAACTGGTGTATAGCAATGCCTTTAAAGCCGGGCGCTGGCCAGAACAAGCGCCAACCCCGTTAAGCTTAAAGCCCACGCCAGATTGCGGCTGCGCCGCAGAAATCGTAAAACGGGAGCGCTTTACTAACTTCAGTTATGGTTTTGTGCCTTATTGGCAACAGGGCAGCAGCGAGATTGCTTTTAACGCTTTTAATCGCATAGGCTTATATTCATTTACACTGGGTGAGCATAATCAGCTGAATAGTCCGCCCAACTGGCGTAATAACCGCCAATTTAATGCGTTTATTAACACGGCGCAGGCGCACAATACTTACCTGGATATAGTGGTAACAGCATTCGATCGAATCAGCTATCAGGCGGCTGACTTACAGCGTTTGCGTCAGCAACTGGTGGCTGAAGTGACGACTCCTATGGCCGGTTTTGCGCTGAATAATCTGCAACCCTGGCTCAGCTTTGGCTTAAGCTCCCGTCGTACCCGGGCCGATGGTATTACCTTTAATCTGGATTTAACGGCGCTTAGCGCGGCGGAGCAGCTAAACTTTGCCACCTTTTTGCGTGAATTACGCGCTGATCTAAAGTTACCGGTGCAGGCGACTAATGCCGATAGTTATTTTATTAATATAAAAGTACCGGCCAGCGCGGTATTAAACGCGGCCTTACCGCAATTAATGACATTGCACAGTAAAGCCGCAATGCCGGCTAATATGGCCCACACCCTGTACGCGCCGGAAAAACTGGCCGAGCTGGCGCCTCTGGTAAACCTGCTATTGGTAAGGTTTGATCATAGTGTTGAGACGGCGCTTAACCCCACCTCAAACGCTGCGAAGGATCCCTATCAATTTCGCCGCGAGATGAAGTTTTTAAAAACCGCCATCGATACCATGGCCAACGCCGATGACGCCACCTTACTGCTGGAAAAAATTCTGCCACTGTTTGAGATGAAGCAGTTAGCACAAACTGGCCAGCTATCTGAGGCTGATTTTCGTAATGACCTAACCTATGCCAACTGGAATTTTAGCGGTGCGGCGTTTTGGACCTTACCGCTAAGCCAAACGCAGTACGACGTGGTGCATCAGGCGTTTAGCGTGCCGGCAAATTATGGCTATCAGCAAGTGTTACAGCAGCTGTGCGACCAGGTATGCCCCAAGCGCTGGTTTTGGCGTTTAGTACTGGCGATGTTGCTATTGTCGGTGCTGCTTCTGTACCTGCTGGCAACACTATTTTATTACCCGCTACAGCGCTGGTTGGAGCATCCCGCTCTGCTGTATGGCGTACCGCTGGTTTTTGCCATTGGTTTATTACTGATTTTGTCCTGCGACCCATACTGGCATCAGTTTCAGTCGCTGATTTTAGTGGCGGTGCTAGCCGCAGTGGTACTGGGTTTTATACTCTACCGCCGCTTGCAGCAAAGGCGCGAGCACTATCCGTAGGCGCCACAACAGCGTCTACACTTTATATAATTTCGCCGCAGTTTTGGCACAGCAAAAGGATACTTATTATGAGATTTGCTAAAGGCCGTACTCAAGACAGTTCAGTAGCGCAGCAGGTGCAGGCCGGTGTCGCCAGCGCTAGCTTGCAGCAAAGCCAGTTATTGCAACAGCAAACAGAACAAGTAACGGCAATTCAGCACAGCCCGCAGCAGCAGCTGCAGCGCAAACAACTGCAAGGCCTGGTTAGCCAGCAAATAAGCCTGGAAGAAGAGCCAATGCAAGGTAAATTTGCGGTAGTGCAGCAAGCCGGGCTGGAGGAAGAAGAGCCAATGCAAGGTAAATTTGCGGTAGTGCAGCAAGCCGGGCTGGAGGAAGAAGAGCCATTGCAGGGTAAATTTGCGGTAGTGCAGCAAGCCGGGCTGGAAGAAGAGCCCTTGCAGGGAAAGTTTGAGCCTGCCGTTGTTAGTCAGCGTCAGGCAGATACCAGCATTAATAACACCGGCATGCCGGATCAGCTAAAAAGCGGCATTGAATCTTTGTCCGGCTACGCGATGGACGATGTAAAAGTGCATTACAACTCGGCCAAACCGGCCACTATGCAAGCCCATGCTTATGCCCAGGGCACAGATATCCACATCGCACCGGGGCAGGAAAAGCATTTACCCCACGAAGCCTGGCATGTAGTGCAGCAAAAGCAGGGCAGGGTAAAACCAACCCGGCAATTAAAAGGCAAAGTAAATATTAACGATGACGCCGGTTTGGAACAAGAAGCCGATATCATGGGCGAACTCGCTAAAAGTAACGGAAGTGCAAATGGTAAAAATTCCATTCAAAGAGAAGCAATTTCTTTTTCTAATGATCAGTATCCCATTCAAAGGGTAATGAGCTTAGCTGAATTCCAAGCTGCCACTCCTAAAAGTATGTTCAATCCGAGAACACAAGGAGGAATCCAACAAATTGATATCGCCTTGAGTGCCTATATTGGTGCTCGTACCGCAGCCAATGCTAATGCTTTAATAAATACTCTTAATGGCTATATTGGTGGAAATCATCATGCGGGTCGAATTGTAGTAGCTACTAACCTTCTTACAAGAGTTCAGAATGAGCGGGACCTTTTGGTTGCAATGGGAGATGCCCATGCATTTCTGGTAGACGGACTTATTCTACAAACAAATGCAGTCCCTTTTAATAATCTCCGTCAACTTGCGTTGGCAGTTCCAGGAGCAGCTGCTACACAAATACCTGCAATTATTAATGAGGTCGGCCCAGCGAACATAGCTGATCCTAACCTAATATTATTACTAGGTTCAATGGGTGCAGGTAGCATGAATGTTTTGACAGATATGATCTCTAAATGTGGTGGGGTGGCACAATTAGGTAATTTATATACTGTTGTCAATCGCCACCCAGGTCAGGGCGATTTGGCTCATGACCTCACGAAAGAAGCTGCTGGTGCTGCCGGAACATTCAATCGACTTGCCGGTGAAATTCCTGCATTTTCTCAAGCTCCGGCTGGAGCTGTACCCGCTGGATTAGCATTGGTAATCGCAGCATACAATAATACCTTGGCAGCTGCGCCATTGGCTAATTTTGCGGCATTAGTTAATCAAGCTGATGCAGCACACACAGCGGCAACAAACTTGCGAGCAGCCATACATGGCGGTGGCGGAATTAATCTTGGCTTATTGAATAATATAATGAACAACCCGGTAAATGGCATTATCGCCCTTCAGGGAATTGCAGCAGGTCCTGCTGCACCAACTGCCCCACAGATAGCAAACGCTAACGCATTGAGAGGAATGATAGCAACGCCTTTAAATAATCAAGTAACTGCAGCAATAGGAGGTGTTCCTTCGCCCCTGCTTGCAGTAGATTGGGGGAATTTTATAACAGCTGTTGGAGCTATTAATATTGCTAATACTAGCTTAACCAATGCAGCAGCGGCACCTATGCTTGCCGGGGTGAACTGGGCTCATTTTCTAACCAGACATACTGCTAATCATTTTAATTTTGGTGAGATAAAGCCTGACAATACACAATGGGATGTTACATGGGGAGCTGGGGCTGGGGTCCAGGTACTTGCGCAACTCGCGGGAGTAATCGGAGGTCTGGCGGCTGCTGAAAATTGGCTTTTACCTGGTATACCAATTCCAAATCAAGCTGTGCCTGGAGGAGGCTCTGCCCAAATAGCAGGGCTTGCTGGTGTTGCACCAAACACACTGAATATAGGACAATTCTTCCCAGAAAATAGTCCCGCCAACAATCATTATGATCATCCAGCTTCAACAATGCGCGCTATATTAAAAGTTATATAAGGTGGTGGTATGATTAACGTAACATACAGTATTACTTTTGATTACATTAAATTTTACACAGAATTTGAGATTGCTAATGCCTCTCAAGCGCTTTTAGAAGAAATAGCGAAAAAAACTTCCATTGATGGTTGTATAAAAATAAATGGTAGCGATGATACGCAAGTCGTGAGCATTGTGGATGAGTTGATTCCATGGATTCAAAATTTGTGTTTGCGCGCTATACCTGATCTTTCATGTGATGTACCAGTGTCTGTCAATTACTTTAGTCGTTCAGGGACCCTTGAGATTAAGCCTATTGGAGAGCAGCTAAAAATCACCGGAAACTTAACTGGCACGGCTACTTTTCCTAAGGTTGAATTGTTGAAAGCATTATTTTTTTGTGGTCAGAGATTCATAAAGACGATGAGAGAAATAAAGGGGAATGATGCTGGCTATATTGCTAATATTGAATATGTCATGCGTTTTGTTGGGCCGGCTAAGGTTTCAATTGAAAATCTATGACGTTATTTGGTATGGTTTTCTTATTGTTATCATCGCCAGCAGCAGATAAGAATGCTCCATATAAACAATACCTTGCGCCGGAAACTTAGTGCGGGTATTAACGTGCGATAAAAGCCCTACAAAAAACAGCGCTGAAATAGTGCCGATAACCGACATGATGGAAAAGCCATTAAACGCCAGCGTGCTGTAGCGGGTGAAGTTGTCAGTGGTCTGTTATAGAAAGGGAAATCCAGGCAGCCAGGCTGCCTGGTGGTTTGGTTAAGGTCTGGTCAGCGGTATGGTTAAAGGCTCCAGTGTTGCGATGGCATTGGCACCGGCCGCATAGTGGTCTGTATAGTGCTGATCCTGCAAAATGGTATAAAACACATCAACAAAATCATCACTGTTGGTCATCCAGCGGTCGGGGATGGCTTGCAAAATACGGGCAGTGATCTGTGGGATCAATGCATAACCCTGTACCTGTGGCTCCGGGATCATTTGCATAACATCGGCCGCGGCGTTTAACAAAATTTGCGCCAGTTCTTTGTAGTTGGTGTTGCTGTCCTGCTCCATCAAGATAATATCGGCAGCGCCCCAACGGTACCTGTGCCAATGAATAAGTACCTGATTAGGGTAGTAATCGCGCTGCGCATAGTCCAGATACGGCATATCAACAATATCAATCACGGCTTCATGTCGCTCAGGGCTTACCCCGGTGACGATGGCATAAATCTCTGACTGTCCTAAGATCCAGGGCTCGTGATTATCATCCAAAGCAATCTTTTTCAGCACGGTAGAAGACAATGATGCAGGCTGCACAGGCTCAGTTGTGGCCAATGCCTGCTGGGTTAATGCTTGCCGTTGCACCTTGTGTTTTGTTAGCTCGTTACGTAGGGTTTGCAAAGCAGCCTGCAACGCTTTTTTATTATCGGTATCTACTACCAATACCGGTTGCTCCGGCACGTTATAAGGATCGAGTTGATGTATGCGGCCACTAACATCAAAGGCTTCAACATATTGCCATTGTGCCTTAGGGCCGGCAGGTTTAACTGCAAATAGCGGACTTTGGCCAGCTTGCCAGCGCGCTAACATATCAGGATGCGCCAACCTTAATTGCAATAACTGATCACTAACAGCCGTTACAGCCATTTGCTGACGCAATTGTATATCATTGCTGCGTAGTTGACGTGTTACCGCCAGTTGTGGCGCAGCCTGATACAGCGTATCTACCCCTACGGCAAGCTGATAGGTATTAATCTGTTGGCGCAACAACGGTTCCAGCTCAGTGAACACCTGGCTTAACGCCAGGGCCTGACGTTTTTCCTGCAGATAGATTTTGGCGTCATCAGCGTGCGATAAGCCGCTGAATAACATACAGAATAACAATAAATTTTTCATAAAATACTCCGCTACGACTTAAAACGGCACGCGACTTAAACAGGTCTTACCAGTTGAGTCTGGTCTGACAGTATCAGTATTTTTAGTGTAATGACACTAATTTTTGTTAAAAAAAGTGCGATTTTATGCTGCATTGTACCTGTATTAGCTTTGTGCCAGCCTAAGCTTCTGATCTGCTGTATAAAATAAAAACAGGCAGCTTATTCACTACGGCTACGGATTAACGTTGTTATGCCGGCTTACTAGTAAAGTTTGTTGTATAGCAAAGCTGACATTATCGCTTTTCATTTTAGCCATCTAAACGTATAGAAGTTGACTTTGTGGCCGGTTTTGCGCAAAGTAGCGTTTATGTCAGTTAACCGGGTATGGCTATGCCTATTAAAGTGATCGATCAGTTGCCGGCGGTGGAAGCGTTGTCGGCAGAAAATGTGTTTGTAATGACCGAAAGCCGGGCGCAGTCGCAGGATATCCGGCCTTTAAGAATTGCTATTTTAAATTTAATGCCAAATAAAATAGCCACTGAAATTCAGCTACTGCGTTTACTGGCTAACAGCCCGCTGCAGGTGGATGTGGATTTGCTGCGCATTGATGATCATGTTAGTAAAAATACGCCACCAAGCCATTTAAATTGCTTTTACCGTTATTTCTCTGAAGTACAGCAGCAAAAATATGATGGCTTAATTATTACCGGTGCGCCTCTGGGGCTGGTGGATTATGAAGACGTAACCTACTGGGCGCAGTTTGGCGATATTTTGCGCTGGGCTGACAACAATGTTACTTCAACCTTATTTTTGTGTTGGGCTGCGCATGCGGCGCTTTACCAATACTATGGCTTGCAGCGCGAAATCCGCGGTGAAAAACTGTCCGGCGTCTACTGGCAACAGGTAAGCCAGCCGCTGTGCCCATTGGTACGTGGTTTTGATGATGCGTTTTTAGTGCCGCACTCGCGCTATGCCCAGGTGCCAAAGCAAAAGTACCAGCAGCACGATGATTTACATATACTGGCCGAAGCCGATGTTACCGGTGCTTATTTATTGCAAAACAGCAGCGGCAGCCGGGTATTTGTTACCGGTCACCCGGAGTATGACTTAACCACGCTGGATGAAGAATATCAGCGTGATCTCGCAGCTGGTGTTGGCGCTAAGTTGCCAGAAAATTATTATCGCAACAACGACCCATTGCAGGGGCCGCAAAAGCTGTGGCAAAGTCATGCCTTTTTACTGTTTAGCAACTGGCTGAACTATTATGTGTATCAGGCCACGCCGTTTGAGCTAAGCCAGATTGGCCGTAACATTTAAGCTACTGCACGCTTAAACGACTAAGAATTACAACGAGCATTTTATGACAGCAAGACTAACGCCTGAGCATTTTCGTCAGTTACTTTCAAAGCGTATTTTTATTCTCGATGGCGCCATGGGCACCATGATCCAGCAGCATCGGCTGGAAGAGGCCGATTACCGCGGTAGCGAATTTGCCGACTGGCCAAGCGATGTAAAAGGCAATAACGATTTGTTGGTGCTAACGCAGCCTGAACTCATTGCCGATATTCACCGCCAATACCTGCTGGCCGGCGCCGATATTGTTGAAACCAACAGCTTTAACGCGACGACTATTGCGATGGCCGACTACCAGATGGAAGGGCTATCGGCACGCATTAACCGTGAAGCTGCTGCACTTGCGCGTAAAGTCTGTGATGAGGTCACCAAGCTTGAACCGCATAAACCGCGCTTTGTTGCCGGCGTGTTGGGGCCCACTAACCGTACTGCGTCGATATCGCCTGATGTAAATGACCCCGGCTTTCGCAACGTCAGCTTTGATGAGTTAGTGGATGCGTACACTGAATCAACCCACGCCTTAATCGAAGGTGGTGCGGACATTATTATGCTGGAAACTATCTTTGATACGCTAAATGCCAAGGCGGCCGCTTTTGCCGTGCTTAAAGTATTTGATGAAGTGGGTTTTAAACTGCCGGTGATGATCTCCGGCACCATTACCGATGCCTCCGGCCGTACTTTATCCGGCCAGACCACCGAAGCCTTTTACCACAGCCTGGCCCATGTAGAGCCGGTGTGTTTTGGCCTTAACTGCGCTTTAGGCCCGGATTTACTGCGGCCTTATGTTGAAACGTTGTCTGGCGTATCAGAAGCTTATGTCTCGGTGCATCCCAATGCCGGTTTGCCAAACGAGTTCGGCGAATATGATTTAGGCGCCACCGAGATGGCAGCAGAAATTGCCGATTGGGCTAAGCAGGGTTTTCTCAATATTGTTGGTGGCTGCTGTGGCACCACGCCGGAGCATATCAAAGCGATAGCTGATGCCGTGAAAGATGCGCCGCCGCGCCAACCGAAAGCGCCCAACCATAGTTTTAATTTAGCCGGCCTTGAAGCCTTTTCTCTGGAGTGGTAATGCGACAACAGGCCCGATTTATCAACGTTGGCGAGCGGACAAACGTTACCGGCTCGGCGAAATTTAAAAAGCTGATTTTAAACGGCGACTATGAAGCGGCGCTGGATGTTGCGCGCCAGCAGGTAGAAAACGGCGCGCAAATTATCGATATCAACATGGATGAGGCGATGCTCGACAGCAAGGCCGCTATGGTGCGTTACCTGCAACTGCTGGCATCAGAGCCTGATATTTCGCGGGTGCCTATTATGGTCGACTCGTCGAAATGGGAGGTAATAGAAGCCGCGCTAAAATGCATTCAGGGCAAGGCAGTGGTTAACTCTGTTTCGCTAAAAGAAGGCGAAGCGCCGTTTTTACACCAGGCAAGGTTACTGCGCCGCTATGGTGCGGCCGTGGTGGTAATGGCGTTTGACGAAAAAGGCCAGGCCGACACCAAAGTACGCAAGGTCGAAATTTGCCAGCGCGCTTATCAAATTCTTACGGAGCAAATAGGCTTTCCGCCACAAGACATTATTTTTGACCCGAATATCTTTGCTGTGGCCACCGGTATTGAAGAGCACAATAACTACGCGGTCGACTTTATTGAAGCCACCCGCGAGATAAAGCGCTTATGCCCGCATGCGAAAATTTCCGGCGGCGTATCCAATGTGTCGTTCTCGTTTCGCGGCAATGACGCGGTGCGTGAAGCCATTCACTCGGTATTTTTATACCACGCTATTGGCGCTGGTATGGACATGGGCATTGTTAATGCCGGTCAGCTTACCGTGTATGACGATATTCCGGAGCTGTTAAAAGAGCGGGTAGAGGATGTGATCCTCAATCGCCGTGACGATGCTACCGAGCGTTTACTGGACATTGCCGCCCAGTTTAAAGGCGATGGCAGTGTAGCAGAAAAAATCGACGATGCCTGGCGCAGCCTGCCGGTGAATAAGCGGCTGGAACATGCGCTGGTTAAAGGCATTACTGATTTTATTGATATCGACACCGAAGAGGCCCGCCAGCAAGCCGAAAAACCGCTGCATGTCATCGAAGGGCCGTTAATGGACGGCATGAACGTAGTCGGGGATTTATTCGGCGAAGGTAAAATGTTTTTGCCGCAGGTAGTGAAATCGGCCAGGGTAATGAAAAAGGCGGTGGCCTATTTACAGCCTTTTATTGAGCAAGAAAAAGAAGGCGGCCGCGCCCAGGGCAAGGTGCTGTTGGCCACGGTAAAAGGCGATGTGCACGATATCGGCAAAAACATTGTTGGCGTTGTACTGCAATGTAATAACTTTGAAGTGATAGATCTTGGCGTAATGGTGCCCTGCGCTGAGCTTTTGCGCGTAGCGAAAGAGCGCGATGTCGATGTAATAGGCTTATCCGGCCTGATTACGCCATCGTTGGATGAAATGGTGCATGTCGCCAAAGAAATGACCCGCTTAGGCTTTACCCAACCGCTGCTGATTGGCGGTGCCACTACGTCTAAAGCGCACACCGCGGTTAAAATTGAGCCCAATTATCCCAACGGCGTGGTGTATGTGCCTAACGCCTCGCGCAGTGTGTCGGTGGTGCAGTCGTTAATTACGCCCGATAGCAAAGACGATTATTTAAGCCGGATTAAAAACGAGTATGTGGTGGCGCGCGAGCAACATGCCCGTAGTCGCCCTGGCGAAAAGCTGCTTAGTTTTGCTGAGGCCAAAGCGAATAAATTCCAGCTCGATTTAACAAAAGTGGCACCCGCACCGAAACAGCCCGGGGTGCATCTATGGCAGGATGTTGATCTCAATATTTTGCGTGACTATATAGACTGGACGCCATTCTTTTTAACCTGGCAGTTATCCGGCAAATACCCGGCCATTTTAAACCATGCTGAAGTTGGCATGGAGGCCCGCCGGGTGTTTAAAGACGCCAATGCCATTTTGGATACCATGATTAACGACGGTCATGTTAAAGGCAAGGCGGTGTTTGGCTTATTTCCGGCTAACAGCGACGGTGAAGATATTATCGTTTACACCGACGAGAGCCGCACCACCGAAAAAGTGCGTTTGTATAACCTGCGCCAACAGTTACAGCTGCGAAACAATGCACCCAATTGTAGTCTGGCCGATTTTATCGCCCCGGTTGATAGCGGCGTAAAAGATTATATCGGCGGCTTTGCCGTGAGCACCGGTTTTGGCGCCGATGAATTTGCCGCCAAATTTGCTGCCGAGCATGATGATTACAACAGCATAATGGTAAAGGCGCTGGCCGACCGTTTAGCCGAGGCCTTGGCCGAATACCTGCACTTAAAAGTACGGCGCGAATATTGGGGTTATGCCGCCGATGAAACGCTTGATAACGAGCAGCTTATTCGCGAGTTGTACCAGGGCATCCGGCCGGCACCCGGTTATCCGGCCTGCCCGGAGCATACCGAAAAAGGCACACTATGGCAGCTGCTGGATGTGGAAGCGCAAACCGGTATTACCTTGACCGAAAGCTATGCCATGTGGCCGGGGGCAGCGGTAAGTGGTTGGTATTTTGGCCACCCTGACAGCAAGTATTTTGCCGTGAGTAAAATTGCTGATGATCAGCTAAATGACTATGCGGCGAAAAAAGGCTGGAGCACGGATGTAGCACAAAGCTGGCTGGCACCGAATTTGCGTTAGTAACACAGAGTACAGCCTCAGTTAAGTGTTTGTTATAGCTTAAGCTAATTGCTATGGTGGTTAAGCAATTAGCTTACATTTATTCGTTGTAGTTAGGTAAAACCAGCTAAACTTAGGCAAAATAACGTCAGGAGCACCTGATGCTAAAATTTGTTTATTGGTTCGTACTGATAGTATGCAGCCTGGTTATGTCAGCATTTGCATCCAGTGCTCAGGCTGCTGCACTTAATGTGTTGGTTGGGCAAAATAAACCGCCTTATATCCGGCTGGAAACCGTTAGCGGATATGAGATTGAATTGCTACGTGAAGTCGTGCGGCGCATGGGGCATGAGGCGGTGTTTGTGTTTGTTCCCAATTCTCGTATCCGTACCTTGCTGGACAGTGGTAACGGTGATATTGCGACTTTACAGCCAAATGATGCAATAGACGCTGAAGTGTATTTTTCCCAGCCCTATATTCGTTATCAAAATGTATTGATCACTCCTGCCAGAGATGAGCTACCTATCACGCATCCTGCTGATCTATCCGATAAACTATTGGTAGCTTTTCAGGGTGCTAGCAAGGTGTTAGGAGCCGATTATCGTGATGCGGTTGTGCATAATCCTGGCTACCTTGAAACTGTAGATCAAAAAGCGCAAGTGGAAATGCTGTTCAGTGGCAGGGCTCAGGCCATAGTGCTCGACCGCAATATCTTCATGCATCATCAGCAAACCAGCAGTTCGCCCATGGCAGTAAAAGTGCATGAGCTATTTGGTTCCAGCCTCTACCGCGCTGCTTTTAAAGACCCTGACTTACAACGTGACTTTGACAGAGCTCTACTCAGTGTATTGATGGATAACTGGTATCAGCAACTGCAGCTGAGTTATTTTATGCAACAAAATCAGCTGCTGCCAAATCGTTTTTACTGCAATGATTAAGGCTGTAACCACTGTTGTAAGCGTTTTGCCAGGCTCTCTGCTTCAATGGGTTTTACCAGCAAATCGTTCATTCCTGCTGCTATACAGGCGTTTTTTGTATCGCTGCCGTGATGCGCTGTCATTGCAATAACCGGTATACTGGTCATATTGGCCGATTTTCGCAGCTGCTGTGTGGTTTCGTAGCCATTAATGCCTGGCATTTCAATATCCATCAATACTAAATCTATCTTTTTTTGCTGTAATAAATCCAGCGCTGCCTGGCCATTGGTGGCGGTTAAAACCTGATATCCGAGCTTTTGTAAAATGATCTGTGCCAGTGCCTGATTAAAGTAATTGTCCTCTACCAGTAACACTGTATATTTGGATGCCAGGTCAGCACGATTTGTCGCCGCTTCTATGGCTGTTGCAGGTGACGGCACGGTGTCGACACGCGCTAAGGTAATGTTAAAACTAAAAGTGCTGCCTTGCCCGCTGTTGCTGACAACACTAAGCTGACTATGCATCAGACTGAGTAATCGCTGACATATAGTCAAGCCCAGCCCTGTACCGCCGTATTTGCGGCTTACCGAACTGTCACCCTGATTAAAAGCGATAAATAAGCGCTTTTGTTGCTGCTCGCTAATGCCAATACCGGTATCGGTTACGGCAAAATTTAGCAAACTATGCTGTGTGGTAGTTGTCGCACTGACGCTCAGCGTTATCGTACCGCGCTCGGTAAATTTGATAGCGTTGCTCAGCAGGTTAATGAGTATTTGACTGAGCCGCAGACTATCACCGCTAAATGAATCCGGAACCGTGGCGTCTAGTTGTAATGAGAAATGCAGTTGTTTTTCGGCCAGTTGGGCGCTAAACATATCGCTGATCTGAGTTAGCATGCTGCGCAAGCTGAAAGGCTGGCATTCCAGCTCCAGTTTACCTGCCTCTATTTTAGAGAAATCGAGTATGTCATTAATAATGCTCAATAAAATTTTTCCAGAGGCGTGAATTTTGGCCACGTAGCTGTTTTGCTGCTGCGGGTTATGGCTCTGCTGGGCCAGTTCGGCAAAGCCCAGCACGGCATTTAACGGCGTACGCAGTTCATGACTCATGTTAGCCAGAAATTCGCTCTTGGCCTGGGCCGCGGATTCAGCGGTTTGTTTTGCCTGCTGCAGTTGCTGCATAGCATGCTTTAGATGTGCAGTGTGTTGCTGCACCAATAGCGTAAGGCGCCGTTGTTCCTGCTCTAGCTGCCAGGTGCGCCACTTCAATAACAGATAAATGGCCAGTAGCAGCAGGGCAATATACAGCAGTATCATTGCAGCAGACAGATACCAGGGCGCAGGGATCTGCACCGCGAGTGGGGCAGATAACACCAGGTTACCTAAATGATCCCTGCTGCGTAACATAAACTGATAATCACCGGCGGGCAGGTTAGTATAATCGCGGTATAACTCGTCGTTCCAGGCTGACCAGTCGTCGTCATGTCCGTGTAACTTCACCTGAAACTGTGGCAAAAACAGGTGGCTGTAGTTTGGGCTGGCATAATCAAAACGCAGTTGGTTTTGCCCTGCACTAAGTGCCAGCTTCGACGGTAAATCACCACCATGATAGAACACCTCACCTGCCAGGGCACGAACCTGACGTAACAGCGGCTGTTTAGGTGGCAGATTACGGTGCTCGCTTATAGCAAAGCGGAAAATGCCTTCAGCACCACCAAACCACACCACGTTTTCTTCGTCGATCAATAAAGTATCCAGCGGGATATCAAGCAGCGGTTGCAGTGCCGATGATTGCCACTGATACTGGCCTTTACCGTCGGCAAGCAACATACCTGCCTGTCGGCTGCCGGTGTCGTTGTCCCAGGTTAATAGCCAGATGTTGTTGTTTTTATCGGTTTGCGGATAACGCACCCAGGGTTGGCTGTTACTAAACGCCGAGCCTAGTTCAGGGTCAAGATTAAAACGTTGCTGTTGGGTGTCAAACCGATAGAAACCGGCGACGGTAGCGAAAAGCAACTGATTTTTATACCAATGTACAGAGTTTCGGTTAGTGCTGGGTAAGCCGGCAGTTTTGTTAAACTGTTTCACCACTACCGGTGCGTTGCTGTCGGGCCAGCCGTTGGGCAAAGTCAACAAGTATAAGCCGTGTGCTAAGGTGCCTAGCCAGATATCGCCGTTTTCAGTTTGCAGTATGCTATTGAGGTTACCCTGAATACCGGCGATAACGCCTTCATCCTTCCAGCTGCCATCAGGCTGGCGCAAAATACTGGCCAGGCCATCTTGTAAGCCAACAAAAACCCGCTCGGGTTGCTGTGGCGACGGATACAATACTTTAGATGCCTGAGCGGAACTGCGCACCAGCGTTGCTTGCTGTCCGTCATAGCGGTATACGCCGGTACTGTTTGCGATAAGCAAACTGTCGTTCAGGCTGGCAAAGTCCCAGGTTTGCTTTTGTAGCCCCGGTATCTGTTCAAAACTGTTGTGTTGGCTTTTTTTGAATAAGCCAAGGCTGGTGCCGGCAAATAGGGTGTTTTTATGTTGATGTAATGCCAGTACATTGCCTTGCAGCCCATGCGCACTGTTGTATTGTGAAATCGCTGCTGCCAGATCAATACGGCTTAAGCCATGGTCCATTGCCAACCACAGGCCTTGTTGGTGGTCTTGAAACATGGCTCTGATATTCTGATCAACTAAGCCAAAGACTTTATTAATATGGCTTTTTAGCTGGCCATCGGCACCGACAATAAAAAGTCCGTCCTGGCTGCTACCCAGCGCATAATCACCGTTTTCCAGCCGCAGGCCAGTGTAAATACGCGCTTGCTGTAGTTTGTCATCGATATTAGTTTGCCAGGCAGTCAGCTTTTGCCCGGCAAAAAGATATAATTTACCTTCTCTGCTGGCGGCGAGCAGGGTGTTCTGGTCAAACTGTTCCAACATAAACAAATTAAGGCGGCTAAAGGCCTCAGAACCCGGTAGCAATTTAAAATCATCTTTGTGTAGCTCAAGCAGGCCAGTATCCGCTTCTTTTACTATTAACCTATTGTTTAACTTAAATGCTTTGAGGAAGGTACTGCTGCTGTGCCATACCTTCATCTGGCTACCTTGTTGCTCGTCGTAGCGGAAAATATAGTCACGGCTAAAAAAGTAAACCCCGTCTGCGGTGGCAAAGGTTTGTCTGACATCCTGAAATTGTCGGTACTGTGAAGGCACTGCAGAGAGTAGCGAAATATATTGCTGATTTTGCGGTAATGTTGGGTCGATATAGCCAATTTCGCCTTTAGAACCGACATAAATGCGGCCGCTGTCGGCTAATGCCAGAGAGCGTACAACGGCTTTATTGCGTGTCGGTATCATCCGCCATTGTGCACCATCGAATTCCATAACGCCGACATTATTACCGACATAGAGCAAGCCACGCTTGTCTTGCACTACAGCCCAGTTTTGCGTGCCACCATTGTAGTCTTTCGGCTTAAAGTTGCTAAGCAGCGGGGTGCCATATTGTGCAGCAACAACCTGGCAGGCAAAAAAGCAAACCAGCAGCGTTATACTTAGCCATGTTAATGTTGGTGCAAGCCGCTGAATTGTCAAAGCCAGGCTCCTGTAGGTCGGATGGCAGATATCAGGCTATTTTCGAAGTACTTTGTCCAGATAACCCATAGCAAACGCTGATAATACAAAGGTAATGTGTATTAGCAGGTACCACATAATTTTGTCATTAGCGATGTTTTCGGTATTCATAAATACTTTCAACAGATGAATAGACGAAATAGCAACAATTGACGCGGCAACTTTGTTTTTTAGTGAACCCGAGTCAAGTTTACCTAACCAACTGAGTTTGTCGTCGTTACCCTCTAAATCCAGCCGTGAGACAAAATTTTCGTAACCAGAGAACATTACCATGACGATCAGGCCGCCAACCAGCGCAATATCAATTAACGCCAGCACAACCAGAATAAGCTCTACCTCTTTCATGCTCAGGATGATGGGTAATATGTGAAACACCTCTTGGAAAAACTTAATCCCCAATGCCAGCAGTGCAAGGCTTAAACCCAAATAAATTGGCGCCATGATCCAGCGCGACGAGTACATCAGCTTTTCAATAAAATTTTCCATAACATTATCCGTATAGAGCAATCGCCGTATTATGCGGGCAACAAGGCAGATATCAAGCACTGCTGCTGATTTTTGTCAGCGCTGTCAGTGGCAGTGGTCGCAAAATCCGGTGCTTTACCGCAAGCAATATAAGCCTGCTGCGCTGTTGTGGTAGCGTGCGCTGGAGAATATTTATCAATATCAGTGTATGAAATTATTAGCTGTTTTAGTGCTGTTGTGTTTATTGAGTGGTTTTTGCGCTCAGGCTGGCGAGGGTTTTTGGTTGCCACGGCAGTTGTCTGGTTACAACGTCGTGCCTGACGGCCAGTTTAATCTGGCAAACAATGCTGCGGCATTAAACACTATTAACCATTCGGTAGTGAAGCTGGGTGAATGCAGCGCGGTGTTTGTTACTGCCAATGGTCTTTTGCTTACCAGTGCCCGCTGCATAGCACCCTATCTGACAGCAGAAACCTCTGCAGGCTTTGCTACAGCGCAACAACTGGAAGAAATACGGCTGTCCGGACTAACTGTATATCAGCCGGTAGAGCTGCAGGATGTGACGGTATCGATTAACCGCCAATTAAACGAAACCAGCAACGAAATTGCACGCTCTGCGCGCCTGTTGCAGCTGGAGCAGGAGCTTCTTAGCCGCTGCCAGCAACAAGGCCGCTATTGTCGCTTACACAAGCTGCACTATGGTTTGCAGTTTTATTTGCAATATTATCAGCCATTTTCAGATGTCAGGCTGGTGTATTTACCACAGCAAAAACCGCTACAGCAGGATGATACACACTGGCCGCGCTATGATGCCGACTTTACGCTGCTAAGGGTATATCAAGCCGACGGCAAGGCAGTGTCTTTACCCTACAGTAAGATGACGTTTGAAGGCGTAACGGAACAGCAAAAGGTGCTGGTGCCTGATTTCGTGCCGCAAAGCCAGCGCTATAGTTCAGTGGAAGAGCTGCAATTTTTATTTGAACAGTTATATCCGCAAATGCAGGCACAGCTAAAACGGACTATCGACCTGTTACAGGAGTTAGGTAGCGTGCAATCAGATACCATTGCATTGCAAACAGCTTTAAGTCAGCAGTACCAGCGTCGTCAAGCCATGCTGTCTGAGTATCAGCAAGGGCGAATGATTGCCAGGCGACAACAAACTCAGCAGCGGATCCGTGACTGGATAAACGCCAGCCCGGTGCGCCAGCAACTTTATGGTGCAGCATTGCAGCGCTTTCGTCAGTTGCAACAACAGCAGCAACAGCTAAGGTTACGTGACCAGGTGCTGGAAAACCTGCACTATGCCAGGTTGCCAGCTCTTGCGGTGCAGTTGTATTCGCATGCATTGTCTGAAGACACTAAAGGGCGTCATGCACGCCGAGTAAGCCTACAGCAGCAGCTTGAGCAGCTTGAAACACAGCTTGATGTCAGAACTGATCAGGCGTTGGCATTGCATTTTCTCGAGTTGTACTCAGAATTACCTCAAGCATTACGTTTGCCAGCGTTGGACCAATACTTTGCGTTGAGTGACGGCTTTAACCGCGAAATTGTCCGGCATAAATTATCTGCGATATATCGTTTAACCGGGCTGACCCGTAACACGAGCCGTCTGGCCTGGCTTGATGCTGATAGTACTGCGTTTGCCAGCAGCGATGACCCATTGATCAATTTTGCGGTCGCAATGCAGCATACGTCGCAACAACTGGCACAGCAGCGGCAGCAGCTGGCTGCTGAGCTGGAACTTGCCAGATCAGCATTAATGGAGGTCATCATGGCCTACAACGATGCGCAGAATAAACCCACTTATGCTGAAGCAAACGGTGATTTACGGTTTAGTATTGGTAAAATTAGTGGCTACCAGCCAAGAGATGCGGTGTGGTATTTGCCCTTCAGTCGTTTGCAACATAGTGATAGTGCTGATGGTCAGGAAAGCCGCGTCTATGCCAATTTTTTGTCAAGTGTTGACAGTTGTGGCGACGTCACAGGCGCACCTACTTTTGACCTGAATGGTCAGGTGGTAGGTATTATGTACACTGGGGCTGGGCAACGTCTGCTTGCTAACTGGCACTATGACGCTGAACGCAGTAGAGCAGTACATGTCGACAATCGGTTTATCTTGTGGCATTTGCAACAAAGCGACACCGGGCGTAGTTTGTTGCAGCAACTGCTGTCAGTGAGCAACTAGGCGCTATCTTCATTTATCAGCAATAGCGCCAGCCTCTCTTATTTTACGCTGTTTTGCAGTATCATTAGCGGTAAGCGCATACAGTGCTGCAGGCAAATATTGCGGAGTTCAGGTGGAAAAGCAGTTTAAAATTAAACTTGTTATACGGCGCGCGCCAGCGCTTGCTGCATTGGGCTGGCTAAAACAGAGTTGGCATATTTTTGTGCAGGCGCCACTGGTATGGGTGCTGATGTTCGTTACGCTGGCCGCTATGGCGCTGTTAAGTCAGCTTCATCCGGTGTTAGCGATAGCCGCAATAATGTTAAACCCGTTTTTAACGGCGGGTGTTTATAAAGCTATTGTTGCGGTACAACAAAAGCAAACCATCGACTTTAGTATGCTGTTTACGCCGTTGCAGGAAAGCGCGTGCCGGGCTGTCTTTGTGCGGTTGGCCGCCTTGAATCTGTTAGCTTCTATTCCGGTAAGCATGCTGGCGTCGACATTGATGCAACAACACCAGCAAGAGCTTATTGATAGCCTTACTGTGCTGGCTTTTGTAAGTGCGTCGGTACTGGTTTGGATGATTTTTGCCTATGCCGTGGCCATTGCTTATTTTTTACAGGAGCATCGTCTGTTTGCCGTTGTGCAGGCCAGCTTCACCGCGTGCTGGCGTAATATTGTACCCTTGGTGTTGTTTGCGCTATTGAGTATGGGGTTGATTATGCTTACCATGCCGACAATGTTTCTCGGCTTGCTGGTCGTGGTGCCGGTGCTTAACATAGCTTTCTTTTTATCTTTTAACGAGTTTTTTGCCCTTCAGGTAAAAACACAGGATGAAGGTGTGCTGGAAGTATAATGCATACTGAGTTGGCTACATTGCAACAGCGTGCTTTGGCCTGGCTTAGCCGGCGTGATTACAGTGAGGCACAACTGCGACAGCGTCTGCTGCGCCAGGGCGGTGATTCAGCAGATATTGAGCAGGTGATGCTCTGGTGCAAAGCACAGGGTTATCTGGATCAGCAACGTTTTATTGATATGCTGCTACGAAGCCGGATCAATAAAGGCTATGGCCTGAACTACATAGTACAGGAATGCCGGGCACAACAAATATCACGACAACACGTGCTGCAAAGTGAGGCTGCGGTGCAAACCGACTGGTTTCATTTGGCATTGCAGGTTTATCGAAAAAAATATGCTGACAATGATATAGCGGATTATCGTGAACGACAAAAACGTATGGCATATTTACAGCGCCGTGGCTTTAGCAACGAACAAATTCAATTTGCCCTTGAGCAGACAACGTAAAACCAAAGTGAACAGGATTTTTTCATGACTATGACATCTGCCGCTATCAGGCACGCTTTTTTAGATTATTTTGCCAGCAAACAGCACCAGATAGTGGCAAGCAGCTCGCTTATCCCAGGCAACGATGCCACCTTATTGTTTACCAATGCCGGTATGGTGCAATTTAAAGATGTTTTTCTGGGGCAGGATCCGCGCAGTTACAACCGGGCAGTGTCTGCTCAGCGCTGTGTGCGTGCCGGTGGTAAGCATAATGACCTTGAAAACGTCGGCTACACCGCCCGCCATCACACTTTTTTTGAAATGCTGGGTAACTTTAGCTTCGGCGATTACTTTAAACAAGATGCCATTGCTTACGCATGGGAGTTTTTAACTGAAGTGGTTAAGCTGCCCAAAGAAAAGTTATGGGTAACTGTCTACGAAACCGATGATGAAGCCTACAACATCTGGTTAAACGATGTCGGCGTACCGGCAGAGCGGATTATCCGTATCGGCGATAACAAAGGCGCTGCTTATGCGTCGGATAACTTCTGGGCCATGGGTGATACTGGCCCTTGCGGTCCTTGTACCGAGATTTTTTATGATCACGGCGAGCATATCTGGGGCGGGCCACCGGGTTCAGCTGAAGAAGATGGCGATCGTTACATTGAGATTTGGAACATCGTGTTTATGCAGTTTAACCGCCACAGTGATGGCCGGATGGAGCCACTGCCTAAACCCAGCGTAGACACCGGCATGGGGTTAGAGCGCATAGCCGCTATTTTGCAACACGTGCACAGTAACTACGAAATTGATACCTTTGTTGCGTTGATCAAAGCGGCAGCAGAGGTTACCGGTGCCACAGATTTAGCCGACAAATCGCTGCGCGTGGTTGCCGACCACATCCGCAGTTGTGCTTTTTTAATTGTTGACGGCGTACAGCCATCTAATGAAGGCCGTGGCTATGTGCTGCGCCGTATTGTGCGCCGTGCGGTGCGCCATGGTAATAAGTTGGGTGCCAAGGGTGCGTTTTTCTACAAGCTGGTTGTCGCCTTAGTGGCTCAGATGGGCGAGGCCTATCCCGATTTGGCAGCAAAGCAAGCTGTGGTAGAAAAAGTGCTTAAACTGGAAGAAGAGCAGTTTGGTAAAACGCTGGAGCGCGGCCTGGTGATCCTGGAAGACGCGCTGGCCGGCTTAACCGGCACTGAGCTGTCGGGCGAGCTGGTTTTTAAATTGTACGACACCTATGGTTTTCCGGTTGATTTAACCAACGATGTCGCGCGCGAGCGCAATCTGACTATCGATCAGGCTGGTTTTGAAGCTGCAATGGCAGAGCAACGTAAACGTGCACAGCAAGCATCTAATTTTGGTGCTGATTACAATGCCACCCTGACATCAACCCAGCAAACTCACTTTACCGGCTATGAGCATGAATTTGGCAATGCACAGGTAGTAGAAATACTGCATAACGGCCAGGCAGTAAATAGCCTGAACGATGGTGACCAGGCCTTGGTTATTCTGGATAACACACCGTTTTATGCCGAGTCGGGTGGTCAGATGGGCGATAGCGGCACGTTGACGCTGAGCAACGGTGCGGTGTTCAAGGTAGAAGATACCATTAAGGTAGCCAAAGCCTTTGCGCATAAAGGCCGCATTAGCGGTGCGTTAACGGTGGGCGACAAAGTGGACGTACAAATAGACAGTGCGCGCCGCAGTGCAATAAAGCAAAACCATTCTGCCACCCATTTATTACATGCAGCACTGCGCCAGGTATTGGGCGAGCACGTTACGCAAAAAGGCTCATTAGTTGGCCCTGACAGATTGCGCTTTGATTTTAGTCACTTTGAAGCGGTAAAAGCAGAAGAGCTGCGCACTATTGAAACCATGGTTAATGAGCAGGTACAGCTGAATTTAGAGCTGCAAACCCGTCTGATGCCTATTGAACAGGCAAAAGCAGCCGGTGCTATGGCGCTATTTGGCGAAAAGTATGATGACGAAGTTCGCGTACTGAGCATGGGTGAGTTCTCTGTTGAACTGTGCGGTGGCACTCATGTGACGCGCACAGGCGATATTGGCTTGATCAAAATTGTTTCAGAGGCAGGTATTGCTTCAGGAGTGCGCAGGATAGAGGCTGTTAGCGGTGCTGGTGCTGTCGCTTTTGTACAGCAGTTAGAGCAACAGGCGCAAGCCGTTGCTGGTGCGCTTAAAGGTGATGTGTTCAGCATTGCAGAGCGGGTGCAACAAGCATTGGAGCGCAGCCGCCAACTGGAAAAAGACATTGAACAGCTAAAAGCTAAAATGGCTAGTCAGGCAGGCGCATCCTTATTGCAGCAAGCCGAGCAGGTTGCCGGTGCTAAGGTATTAGTAACACAACTGCCCGCAACTGACCCCAAGGCGCTGCGTACCATGTTGGATGAGCTGAAAAATCAGTTAAGCCCGGCCGTGATCCTGCTAGCTACTGTAAATGACGATAAGATAAGCCTGATTGCCGGTGTCAGTAGCGATTTAACCAGCAAGGTGCACGCAGGGCACCTGGTAGGTTGGGCAGCAGAGAAGCTGGGTGGGAAAGGTGGTGGCCGGCCGGATATGGCTCAGGCCGGTGGTAATGATATTGCTGCACTTACTCAGGTAGTTAGCGAAGCGAAAAGCTATATCAGTGAAAAATTGAGCTAAACTGCTTTCTATGTTGTCAGAAGAGGGCGCATGCGCCCTTTTTTGTTGTCTGGTAAAACAGGTACGCTGGCGTTTTAAACGGCTGTTTGCCTTATTGCCGCGGTGAAGTATCGAATATTTGCTGGCAACGACATACAGATTGTTACAATACAACGTTAAGACAGCAAAACTGCTGTGATAAAATGTCATTTATTTAAGTGCCTTACTTTTAATCGGCAAGTCTGCTGGGTTATGATACGGCGTTTTAGTGTATACCGGTGTAAGTCGCGCTGGGAAAAAGGAACAAGGAGCAAACGAATGCTAATACTTACTCGTCGTGTTGGTGAGACACTGATGATCGGTGATGAAGTTACTGTAACGGTGCTAGGCGTAAAGGGTAATCAGGTGCGTATTGGTGTAAACGCACCAAAAGATGTGTCTGTTCACCGTGAAGAAATTTATATGCGTATACAGGCAGAAAAAGGCACTACTGGCCCAACCTATGGTGAAGACGACTAATTTGCTTGTTATTGCTGTGGTTAGTCGACGATATATGCCATTTTTGTACGTTTTATGACTAAATCACACTGAGTTGCTTAAAAGGTCAGCAAACAGTTGGCCAAGTTCCAAAAATTGTTTGACTTATTTTCCTGAGACATTAATATACACGCCGCAACACAGAGCGGAGAAATGGCCGAGTGGCTGAAGGCGCACCCCTGCTAAGGGTGTATAGGGGAAACTCTATCGAGGGTTCGAATCCCTCTTTCTCCGCCATTTTAAATCAGAGCGGACGCATAGCTCAGCTGGATAGAGTACTCGGCTACGAACCGAGCGGTCGGAGGTTCGAATCCTCCTGCGTCCACCACCTGATTTGGGCTGCACTTAGCACGGTGCATTAAATAAAGTGTGCTACAATTTGCAACACAACGGACGCATAGCTCAGCTGGATAGAGTACTCGGCTACGAACCGAGCGGTCGGAGGTTCGAATCCTCCTGCGTCCACCATGTTCGAAGAACCCGCTACGGCTAACGCCATAGCGGGTTTTTTCATTCTGATTTGACGTAAACTGACGCAGGCGGGTGAGAAGCTCCGCAGGTTCGACCAATTTGCCGGGAGCAAATTGGCACAGCGTTAGCTGGCCCGAAGGGCAGGCGGCAGGATAGCCGCCTGCAATCCTCCTGCGTCCACCATATACGAAGAACCCGCTACGGCTAACGCCATAGCGGGTTTTTTCATTCTGATTTGACGTAAACTGACGCAGGCGGGTGAGAAGCTCCGTAGGTTCGACCAATTTGCTGGGACCAAATAAAAAGGGCGCTGTATAGCGCCCCTGACTTAGCTTTGGAGGGTTTAGAAGCCCAAACTAACGGTAAAGCTTGCAGTGCGGCCTGCGCCTAATAAATACGCACCTTCCTGACCGCCGGTAATATAGGTTTGGTCTGTAACATTATTTATAGTCAGCGCCAAATCAACAGAGCGGAACATATCACTGTTAGACATCTCATGGCGATAGCCGAAATAGGCATTCCAGATAGTAGAAGAAGGAATGCTGTCACGGTTCCAAACATTAGTGCCATTGACCTCGGTGCGTTTCGCCGCACCATAGTAATTAGCTGTATATTTACCACTAATACCGGCACGGTAGCTGCCGTCGTTATAGTTTAGTGCTGCAACCAGCATTTGTTCTGGTATAGCCGCCACTTTGTCGCCGGCTCGATAGCCATTGATGGTTTCGCTGTACTCAGCGTTGTTTAGTGTGAGTGATGATGTCAGGCTAAAATTAGGTGAAAAACGCCATTCCAGGCTGGTTTCCAGACCATCAGATTTCACACCGCCAACGTTTACAAAGGTACCATCTAACTCAGTAAGGTAGTCGGGCAAATCATCAATCTCAGAATAGGCCAACAGCGTAATACGGTTATTGAACTTAACTTTGTAATAGGTAGCAGACAGATTAACACTGTCACCAAAGTAACGTACACCGAGATCAAAGTTGTCTGCTGTTTCTGCCTCTAACTCAGCAAATTCCTGACCCGCTGTGTTCAAAATGGTGTCTGGGATAGCCTTAAAGTTCTCTGCATAACCGGCAAACAACTCTAGCTTTTCGTTCAGACGGTACACCAGACCAAGGCTTGGCAGTAAGTCTGAATCACTATCGAGTTTGCCATTGTTTGTTGGGTTGAAGTTGTCTGTACGTTCGATATCAATCAAATATTGTTGTACACCTAACACCAGCTGCAGATCACCAAAGGTTAAGGTGTCCTGTAGGTAAAACTTGATAACATCGTGTTTGTAATCATCATCAAACTGTACCCAGTATGGCGTTTCATCGAAGTAGTGATATACCTTAGGATCCAATACTTTGTGCCAGTCACGGATCTGGCTGCGATCTTGTTGCTCCAGCCAGATACCTGCACGGATTAACTGATTGTCTAACGTCCAGTTAAGGTTGGCTGTTACACCAAAGCGTTGTTTGTCATAGTGGGTATGGCGATAAGATGCTACGCGGGTGGCACCTGAGATGTCAGCATTGCTGTCCAGGATTGGCTGGCCGTTGGCGTCGACATAATTATAAGTAGTGCGAGTTGTGCCATTACCTTTGCTGATCAGATTGCCTGCCGCGTCAGTGGCATAAACCTGATATGGCGGTAACCAGTCGCCACGGCCATTTTGCAGATGCAGATAAGGCGTAACATCCATCTCAATACTGTCACTCAGGTCAAACTCTGCTTTGACATATAGCAGGGTGTTTTCCCGTAACGTTGACCAGGCTTCGGCAAAATTCTGATCGATATCCGGGTTCCCGGTCCAGGCGTTTGTTAAGCCATCCCAGCGTGGGTTTTGTTTAAACTGCTCAAGTGAGCGGTAGTCATAGTTGTCTTCATGCGCATCATCGTAAGACAAACGTGCGGTAATACGGGCGCTATCCAGTTCTGTAATGCTTTTTGCTTCAAAGTGAATGCGGTCGCTATAGCCATTGCTGCCACTGCCAATCCAGCGGCTGTTATAGCTGTCAGACAAGCTGAAATAGGCTGTAGTGTTGCCTAACACTTCACCGGTATCGTAACGGGCGAAATAACGCCGGGCGTTATGGCTGCCGTTAGATATACCTACTTTGGCGCCGCGTTGCATATCCGGGTTGGCGGAAACAAAGTTTAGCGTACCACCTAAAGCGTCTAAAGAAGCGGAGGCGATATCAGATGCGCCCTGACCCACTTCAACATAACGGGTATTTTCACTGTCCATATAACGGTTGGCTTTGCTGCCACCGGCATAGGCTGAACCGCCGTTTGGCACGCCGTCTATAGTTATGCCCAGCTGCTGGTCGGCACGGTCAATCACAAAGCCGCGCATACTGATAGTGGTGGTGTAGTCATCACTGCCAAAGGCATCGCCCTGACCAACATTGACACCTGGCAGGTTATTAACTAAATCCAGCACGTTAGCGATAGGCGCATTCAGATGCTGCATGTTGTTGTCTGTCGTGTTGTTGGCATAACTTACTCTCTTACCGACAACTGACAGCACTTCCACTTCTTGCTCTGCTATTTGCTGCATTTCTTCAGCATGCAGCATGCTGCTGGCAAAGGCGGTAATCGCTAGGGTAATGGCATTTATTTTTAGCTTAGGCACTTTAATTCTCCTGACAATATACGTGTCGTAGATATCGTTGTTGTTATGTTGTCGTTGTTATGGTCGGAGCAGTCCCGACGGCGGCTTATTTTGCGCAACAAATGTTTAATTAATGTGTAATTTAGATTTAAGTTTTATGCGTTTTTGATGTTGGTTTTATGACATTCATGGTGTTGTCATAATTAGCTGTCACGCTGAGGCTTGGGTTTTCAGGCAGGATAATGAAGATGATGGTATGCAACATGATGCGAAGGGCTGTTGTTGTATTAACGGTATTACTGGCGGCGCCGGTTTTGGCCGATAGTGCTGTTCAGCTTGGGCCAAGGCCATTGTATTTGGTGCAGGCATTACCTGAGGGGGCATTAAAGCAGCAACTACAAAGTTGTGCTAACGGCCCCTTTTACCGCAGCGATTTTTCTATTGCGCATCGCGGAGCACCGTTGATGTTTCCTGAGCACAGCATGCAGTCTTACCAGGCTGCTATTGGCATGGGTGCGGGTATTGCCGAGTGCGATGTAACCTTCACGGCTGACAAACAACTGGTGTGCCGCCATGCGCAGTGCGATTTGCACCAGACTACTGACATTTTGTTACGTCCGGAGTTGGCGGCCAAATGTCGCCAACCGTTTCGTTCTGCCACCGCAGAAGCTGAAGCCAGTGCACAATGCTGCACCAGTGATATTAGTCTGGCAGAGTTCAATAGCCTGTGTGCCCGTATGGATGGCGTAAATAGCGCGGCTCAGACAGCAGAGCAATATGTGCAAGGCACGCCAGACTGGCGCACTAACTTATATAACCAGTGCGCGACGCCGATGACACATCGTCAGTCGATACAGCTGTTTGCCGGGGCTGGGCTAAAGATGACGCCAGAGTTAAAGCAGCCCGAGGTGGCCATGCCATATCAGGGCAATTATACCCAGCAACACTATGCGCAGCAGCTGGTAGACGACTATAAAGCCGCTGGCGTGGCGCCGTCTCAAGTCTATCTGCAGTCTTTCAATTGGCAGGACATAATATATTGGCTGAAACACGAGAGCGAGTATGGGCGGCAGGCCGTGTGGCTTGATGGCCGCTATGAACAAGCGGAGTTTGACGCGATGCAGCCAGACAGTTGGCAGCCGTCGATGGCAGAGCTTAAAGCGGCCGGGCTGAATATTATTGCTCCACCCTTGTGGGTTTTGGTGACCGAACAAGATGGCGCCATAGTGCCGTCAGCCTATGCCATGGCTGCGCGCCGTGCCGGGCTTAATATTATTGCCTGGAGTCTGGAGCGCTCAGCGCCGCTGGCAAACGGCACAGATTGGTACTATCAGTCATTGCCCACACTGGCAAAAGATGACGCAGCAGTGTTGCAATTACTTGACGTGTTGGCGCGTGATATTGGTGTTATCGGCGTATTTTCTGATTGGCCGGCAACTACCACCTTTTATGCCAATTGTATGCTGCGTCCGGATAGACATCTTTCTCCCTGACATAGGGCAAGTGAAGAAAGCGGTTAAGGCTGCTTCGCTAAGTGGCTGTGATTATGCTATAAATTGGCACTGCAAACACCGTGTTTCCAATCAGCCTGTGTTCATTGAACCTTACTAAGGTTAATGGTCTCGGCGAATACAGGTAAGCCTGAATCGTGACAACCCTGCAGACCACATCCGCTATAGTACCGGCATCACATGCCCGGGTTTTACCAACAGAATTGGTGCTATGCCGGCATTGTGATCTGGTGCAGCACTTACCTGAGTTAGCGCCTGGTGAGGAAGCCGGCTGCTTGCGGTGTGGTAATTATCTCGACGCCCGCCATCCCGACGCGGTAGTGCGCCCGGTGCTGTTTGCCGGTTCGGCGTTGTTTATGTTGCTGTTGGCCAATCTGTTTCCGTTTGTCAGTATGTATGCTGCTGGTAATAGTAACCAGATGAGTTTTTTTGACACCTCTTCGGTACTATTTGCCCAACATCAGCAATGGCTGGCGCTGTTGGTTTGGCTGTTTATTCAGGCTGTGCCTGCCGCTTGTATGCTGGCGATTATCTACCTGAAACTGGGCATGTTGTACAAATTGCCCGCCCGGGTGTGGGTAGCGCGGGTGCTGTATATGTTAAAGCCCTGGAGCATGGTAGATATTTTCCTGATGGGGCTGATCATCAGTTTTGTCAAACTGGTGGCCGATGCTGATATTTCGCTGGGTCCGAGTTTTTGGGCGTTTTGTTTATTTTGTCTGTTACATTTGCGTGCGTTTCAGGTGATCGACCGACGTGAACTGTGGTCGCGTATTGCACCGTGTCCGGTGCCTCAGGTGGCAGCGCATGCCGGCAAAACCGGGTTGGCGCAAAACTTAAAACTGTGCAAAGTCTGTACGGCTTTGGTGCCGGTTACGCAAACTCATTGCAGCCGTTGTCATACAAAAGTGTATTTGCGCCAGAAAGGCAGCGTACAAAATACGCTGGCATTGCTGCTGGCTGCTACTGTGTTGTATATCCCGGCCAACCTGATGCCAATTATGCGCACGGTATCTTTTGGCGAGGTAATAGATTCAACCATTGTCAGTGGCCTTATTTTGATGTGGCAAGATGGCGCTTATCCGGTCGCACTTATTATCTTGCTGGCCAGTGTCATCGTGCCGGTAGTGAAAATTTTTATTATGTTTTGGCTGTGTTATTTGACCCGCTTGCCATTGTCGCAGCGGCGGCAATCGTCTACCCAAATTTTCCGTTTGGTAGACTGGGTTGGGCGCTGGTCGATGGTCGATGTCTTGGTTGTAGCCATAATGGCTGCGCTGGTGAGGTTTGATTTACTAATGAGCGTCTACCCCGGCGTAGGTGCGCTGGTGTTTGCCATAGTGGTAATTTTAACAATGTTGGCCGCATTGAGTTTCGACCCGCGGTTACTGTGGGACCCATTATCTGAGAAGGAAAACCAAGTTGGCTGAACAAGCAAGTGCAAAGGTGCGTCCGATCCGGCAATGGTCACCGATCTGGGTGGTACCATTGGCGGCAGTATTGATTGGTATGTGGATGCTGTACAACCATTATCAGCAACAGGGCGCCTTACTTACCTTACTGGCCAGTGATGCTGAAGGCATAGTGGCCGGTAAAACCGCCATCAAAAACCGCAGTGTCGATGTAGGTCAGGTGGTATCTGTCGAGTTGAGTGACAACTTGCAGCATGTGATCATTAAAGTACGAATGAAGCCCAGCGCTGCGCCGCTGTTAAACACTGACTCACAGTTTTGGATTGTAAAACCGCAAATTGGCCGTGGCGGTATTACCGGGCTTAATACTCTGCTGTCGGGCGTGTATATTGAGTTGCAACCGGGTGATGATAAACAACAGCAGCTAGAATTTCGTCTGCTGGATACGCCGCCGGTGGCGCCTGCCGATGCACCGGGGATCCGCGTGATGTTAAGCACCAACGATAGTGCGGGTTTGGCTATCGGTGACCCGGTACTATATCGCGGCTATGATGTTGGCAGTGTCGAGCATAGTGAATTTGACTTGTCGCAACGCCGTACCCATTATCAATTGTATATTCGCGAGCCTTTTGATGTGATGGTGACTGAAAACGTGCGCTTTTGGCGCAGCAGTGGTTTTGCCGTTAATCTGTCTGCTGAGGGCCTGAAAGTGGATGTTGGCTCTGCTGCGACCTTGCTGACAGGTGGCGTCAGTTTTGATCTGATGCAAGGTTGGCCTGCTGGCAAGCCCGTGGCAGACGGAACTGAATTTCAGTTATTTCCTGATCAGCAAAGCATTCAGGACGGCATGTACAGCGAGTTTGTTGAGTATCTGCTGTTTTTTGATGAGTCTGTACGTGGTCTGAAAGCCGGAGCGCCGGTGGAATATCGTGGTGTACGGGTAGGTACTGTCGCCAGCGTCCCGTTTTTCTTTGCCATAGATAAACCGTTTGAAGTGTCATTGCAGCAAGGTATTCCGGTGCTAATCCGGATTGAAACCGGCCGTTTGTATGAAAACCTTAGCCTGAACCAACTGCAGCAAGAGCTGGAAACGGCTGTTGCCAAAGGCATGCACGCGTCATTAAAGACCGGCAACCTGCTAACCGGTGCGCTGTACATCGATTTAGACCTGCTGCAGGAGTATAGTGCCGATATAGAGCGCGCAGTATTACAAGCTCAGCAACGGGCATTGAGTCAGAGTGCCGGCTATCCCATGTTACCCACCTCACGTAGCGGCCTGAGCAATATCGAACAAAAAGTGCTGTTGGCGCTGGATAAAATTAACAATTTACCAGTGGAGCAGTTACTGCAACAAGGCGAACAAACGATGCTTAGCGCGCAGCAAACCATGGTGCAGCTCAGTGGTATGGTAACGCAGTTTAATGCATTGCTCGGAAGCGAACAGGTACAAACATTACCTGCAGAGTTGCAACAAAGCTTACAGCAGTTGCAGCAGATGTTAGCAGGGTTAAGCCCGGGGGCGCCGGTGTATGAGCGGATGAACGATAATCTGCAGGCATTAGATCAAGTTATGCGAGAGTTGCAACCGGTGCTGCAAACCCTGAACCAGCAAAGTAATGCACTGATATTTGATGCTGAAGTGCCAGCAGATCCGCAACCGAAGAGGGCGAAGCAATGAGATGTGTCATGTTGGCGGCGGTATGTTGGTTGGCGGCATGCTCGAGCCCGGCAGGGCTAAATTATTACCAACTACCCGCGGTGAACAACAGCCGCCAGCCCGCAGCTGAATCGTTGGTGCTATATGTCGCCCCGGTTCAAGTTGCCAGCTATCTGAATGGCCGGGGGCTGGTATTACAATTGTCGGATGTTGAACTGAATATTGCGCGGCAACATTTGTGGGCAGAACCGCTGGCTGCGCAGGTTCAGCGTCAGTTACGTGATCTTCTTAGTAATACCACAGCCTACGAAGCAGAGCTGAGTGCTCAGCCTGACGCAGTCGTATTAACGGTGCAGCTTGAGCGCTTTTATGGCACGGTGCAAGGCAATGCCGTGCTAAGCGGACGCTATCAGTTGAGCAATAAAAAGCACAGCCAGCCTTTTAATATTGCGGTAGCACTGAGTGCTGATGGCTATCCGGCTCTGGTAACGGCTTTAGCGGCCGGTATAGAGCTATTAAGTCAACAGATAGCAACTGAGCTGTTAAATCCAGATAATACAAAACGTACAGATGGCTAGACATTTTAATGTCTTTACGTGTAATGTGTCGCTGTACGCAAATTGTTCATACTAATATCAGTTATCACTGAGTTTTATTTAGAGCAACTGCTTTAACTACGCATAATGCAGAGTCAGCATGCTAAATCCATACATTCAGGTGTGGCATAAACTATGCTGACGGTAAACCGGTGGTTGTCCGGTCTGTTGTTAAAGGAGCTTTAACTATGGTCGCAGAGCTGTTATTCGAAGCACTGAATCTGATGGTGATCGGTATGATTGCCGTATTTGCCTTTTTGCTGTTGCTAGTGCTGGTAGTGCAGTTTATCAGTGTGCTAATGCTGCGGTATTTCCCACAAAAACCGACAGATAAACCAGCTCTGACTGAGACCTCCGTTTCAGGTCCGGGGCCGGCAGTTATTGCCGCTATTAGCGCGGCAGTACATCAATACCGTCAACAACAATAAGAGGACTCAGGCATGAGCAAGCCACTATTACTTACTGAACTTGTGCTGCGTGATGCACATCAGTCGCTGCTGGCCACCCGGCTGCGATTGGAAGACATGCTACCTATAGCAGCCAAGCTTGACAAGGTTGGCTATTGGTCTGTGGAGTCATGGGGGGGCGCCACTTTTGATGCCTGTATCCGCTATTTAGGTGAAGACCCCTGGCATCGCATTCGTGAGCTGAAAAAAGCGATGCCAAACACCAAACAGCAAATGCTGCTACGTGGTCAGAATTTACTGGGCTACCGCCATTATGCCGACGATGTGGTAGAAGCCTTTGTCGAGCGGGCTCACAAAAACGGTGTAGATGTATTCCGTATTTTTGATGCAATGAATGATATTCGCAATTTGCAAACAGCAGTGCAGGCGGCAATAAGAGTGGGCGCACATGCCCAGGGCACTATTTCTTATACCGTAAGTCCGGTGCATACCATAGATATGTGGGTAGATATGGCGCGTCAGCTCGAGGATATGGGCTGTCATTCTATCTGCATTAAAGACATGGCCGGTCTGCTTAAGCCTTATGTTTGCGAAGAGTTGGTAACCCGTATTAAAGAAGCGACCAAAATTCCGTTAGCATTGCATTGTCATGCCACAACAGGCTTGAGCGTGGCCTCTTACCAAAAAGCGATAGACGCCGGCATTGATATGCTTGACAGCGCTATTTCGTCAATGAGTATGACCTATGGCCACAGTGCCACCGAAACGATGGTAGCTATTGCAGAAGGCACAGAACGTGACACCGGGCTTAATCTGGAGTTACTGGCCGATATTGCAGCTTATTTTCGTGACGTACGAAAAAAATACGCTCAGTTTGAAGGTTCACTAAAGGGCGTTGATGCCCGCATTTTGTTAGCCCAGGTGCCAGGTGGCATGCTTACCAATATGGAAAGCCAGTTAAAAGAGCAAGGCGCACTGGATAAACTGGACGCGGTACTAAAAGAAATCCCGCATGTGCGCGAAGATTTGGGTTTTTTACCATTGGTAACACCGACATCGCAAATTGTTGGTACGCAGGCGGTATTAAACGTACTGACCGGCGAGCGCTACAAAAGTATCACCAAAGAAACGGCAGGCGTACTAAAAGGCGAATATGGCGCGACGCCGGCACCAATGAATGTAGAGTTGCAAACCAGGGTGTTGGCCGGTGCTCAGGCTATTACCTGCCGCCCGGCAGATTTGTTGGAGCCGGAGCTCGACAAGTTGCAGGCCGAGCTTAACAGCCTTGCTGGTAGCGAAGCTATTCGCTTAGCAGAGGCCGAGCTTGACGATGTATTAACCTATGCGCTGTTTCCGCAGGTTGGCTTAAAATTCCTGAAAAACCGCGATAATCCGGCCGCATTTGAACCTGCGCCACTGAGTATCCGCAGCGATGATAAAAAGGCTGCTCCTGCCAAAGCTACACCAGCACCAAGCGGTCCTGCAAGCTACAGCGTGCGGGTTGATGGCAAGGTATATGACGTGGAAGTGGCGCCAACCGGCGAGCTTAGCTCGGTTAAACCGGTCGTGTCAGAAAATATCCCCGGTAGCGCCTCGGTTACCGGTAGCGGTACGTTAAATGCGCCGCTGGCGGGTAATATCTGGAAAATAGTCACTAAAGTTGGCGCAGATGTGAAGCGGGGGGATGTGGTGATTATTATGGAAGCGATGAAAATGGAGACAGAAATACGGGCAGTGTCAGATGGTACCGTAGTCAATATTCACGTGGCAGCCGGTGACGCGGTAAGCACCGGCGATGTGTTAATTAGCTTTGACTAGCCCGTGCGCTGAGGAATTTTCATGGACGCAGTAACAACGTTAATAGCCTCTACCGGACTGATGAATTTCAGCGTTGGCCAGGTAGTGATGATGTTGGTTGGTTTTTCACTCTTGTACCTGGCAATAGCGCGCGGCTTTGAGCCGTTGTTGCTGTTGCCCATCGGCTTTGGGGCTATTTTAACCAATATTCCGCTAGCCGGCATGGGCGAGCCAGGTGGCCTGCTATATATGATTTATGAAGTAGGTATTAGCACGGGTATCTTTCCATTGCTGATTTTTATGGGGGTGGGCGCCATGACTGATTTTGGCGCCCTCATTGCTAACCCGCGCATGCTGTTTTTAGGGGCGGCTGCGCAGTTTGGTATTTTTGCTACTTTACTCGGTGCCATTGCACTAAACGCGGTGCCCGGGCTTAGTTTTACCCTCAAAGAAGCATCGGCTATTGCCATTATTGGTGGCGCTGATGGGCCAACGGCGATTTTTCTCGCCTCTAAGCTGGCGCCGGACTTACTTGGTGCCATTGCGGTAGCGGCCTATTCTTATATGGCGTTGGTGCCTATTATTCAGCCGCCGATTATGCGCGCACTAACCACTAAAGCTGAACGTAATATCCAAATGGTACAATTGCGGGTGGTTAGCAAAAAGGAGAAAATTATTTTTCCGCTGGCCGTGCTGTCGCTGACAATTTTATTGTTACCGAGCGCGGCGCCGCTTATAGGCATGTTTTGTCTGGGCAATTTGATGCGTGAGTCGGGTGTGGTTGAACGCTTAAGCAAAACTGCCCAGAACGAACTAATCAATATTGTTACCATTATGCTTGGCTTAGCGGTAGGTTCGCGCTTAAGCGCAGACAAATTCCTGACTATGCAAACGCTGGGTATTCTGGTGTTAGGGGCTGTGGCTTTTGCGATAGGCACTGCATCAGGCATTATTATGGCGAAAATTATGTCGAAGTTCTCTAAGCAGCCGATTAACCCGTTAATTGGTGCGGCTGGTGTCTCTGCAGTACCGATGGCAGCGCGGGTGGTTAACAAAGTGGGGCTGGAAGCCAATCCGCATAATTTTCTGTTAATGCATGCGATGGGGCCAAATGTGGCTGGGGTGATAGGCTCGGCAGTGGCTGCCGGGATTTTACTGGCGCTGGTTGGCTGATAGGTTATTAAGCAAAAAAACCGCTGAGCTCAGCGGTTTTTTTATGTTTAAGTATTAGGGGGCTGCAGTTGCTGCCGCCGATGCTTTTGCTAGCAGCACCCGTTCTTTAGTTTGTAGTTGCGCCAGAGTTTGGGCAGCTTGCGCAACAAAAGCTTGCTGCTCTGCTCCGGTTAACGGGTTTGCCTGAGGAAGTTTTACCGTTCTTGGATTGCGGTGTACGCCATCTACCACAAATTCATAGTGCAAATGCGGCCCGGTAACACGGCCCGTGCCACCAAGGCGACCAATAACATCGCTCTGCCGTACTTTATCACCTTTGGCAACCATGCGTTTAGACAGGTGCAAATATTTAGTGACAATGTTGTTGGCGTGCTGAATAAACACATAATGGCCGTTTAAGTTGTTATAGGCAGAAGCTATAACGCGGCCATCGCCCGCTGCCATTATCGGCGTACCGACAGGTGCAGCATAGTCAACGCCATTATGTGGCCGCACTGTTTTTAATACCGGGTGTAACCGCCGCGGGTTAAAGTTTGAACTAACATACTGAAAACTGACCGGAGCACGTAAAAAAGCCTGGCGCATACTGGCACCATCAGGCTTGTAATAGTTGCCATCTTTGTGGCGTACGGCCTGATACAGGTAGCCTTGATTTTGAAACTGCGCAGCAACAATATTACCATTGCTAATAAATTCGCCGTCAACATATTGGGTTTCGTAAAGCACGCTGAAGCTGTCACCGGCACGAATATCTAAACCAAAATCGATATCCCAGCCAAAAATGCCTGCCAGGCTCATAATTTGTGCTTCGCTTAAACCTGCGGCGATACCGGCACTCCAAAAGTTGCTACGGATTTCAGCGCTGGCAAACTGGCTGCGCAATTCAACTTCTTTTTTCAGCTCTTGCGCAACAAATTTACCCGTTTCATCACGGTTGATACGTAAGGTTGTTAAATGATTAAGCGCATAGCGCAGTTCTTGCAACTGGCCGTCGGCAGTTAAGCCAAACTCCAGTTGTTCTCCCGGAAATAATCGGGTCAGTGTCTTGGCTTGCTTGCCCAGCGCTAAAATATCCAACATGGTTTGCTGGCTGACACCCGCTTGACTAAACAGCGCAGATAACGCATCGCCTTTTTTAACCTGCAATACCTGCCAGTTTAACGATAGATCTTCTTCGGGTAACTCGGCCAATTGAGCTACAGCTTGCTCTGCTTCAGTAAAAACATCTGCTTGCTGCGGAATATCCAGGCTGTAGCGTTTGCCTATTTCCAGGCTGTCACTTTTGCTACTTTTAGATGCGGCAGCTTGCTCTGAGGGGAGTAGCAAAATAACAGCTAACAAAACTGAGGTGGCGGCAATCAGCACCTTATGTTGTTTGGGAATTCTTCTGACGAATTGATGCATAATACAGCTCTTGGCTCAACAAACGCACAAAATCCGAGCATATACCGTTTTTTTACCCGATACCAGACTTTTGTGCGTTTCCCCCAGCCTGAACATGCTATAGAATGCGGAAACTTTGCACGATCAGGTATCACATCAGGAGACAAAAATGGCAGATTGGGAGCAGGCATTAGCTGAATTAAAACGCGGCTGTGAAGAAATTCTGCTAGAAGAAGAGCTTATTACCAAACTAAAGCAAGGCAAGCCATTAAAAATAAAGGCCGGCTTTGATCCAACTGCACCTGATTTGCATTTAGGCCATACCGTTCTGATTAATAAGTTGCGCACTTTTCAACAGTTAGGCCATGAGGTTATTTTTCTCATTGGTGATTTTACCGGTTTAATTGGTGACCCAACGGGGAAAAACGTAACCCGAAAACCGCTGACTCGTGAAGAATTGCTGGCCAATGCTGAGACCTACAAAGAGCAGGTATTTAAAATTCTTGACCCGGCTAAAACCCGGGTTGCGTTTAACTCTGAGTGGATGAATGAGTTAGGTGCTGCCGGTATGATTAAACTGGCAGCCCGTCAGACGGTAGCGCGGATGCTGGAGCGTGACGACTTTAAAAAGCGTTATGCCAACAATCAGTCGATTGCTATTCATGAATTCTTGTATCCGCTGGTGCAAGGCTGGGACTCCGTCGCGCTGGAAGCGGATGTTGAAATGGGCGGCACCGATCAGCGCTTTAATCTGTTAATGGGCCGCGAGTTACAAAAAGACGAAGGCCAGCGCCCGCAAACGGTCATGATGGTGCCATTGCTCGAAGGCCTGGACGGTGTGCAGAAGATGTCAAAGTCGCTGGGCAACTATGTCGGCATTACTGACGCACCAAACGATATGTTCGGCAAGATAATGTCGATTTCTGACGAGCTGATGTGGCGTTACTACGATTTGCTCAGCTTTAAACCGATTGAAGAAATCAATGGTTTAAAACAGCAAGTGGCAGCCGGTGCTAACCCTCGCGATATAAAAATTTTGCTGGCAAAAGAAATTATTGCAAGGTTCCATGATGAAGCTGCAGCAGAAGCCGCACATCAGGATTTTACCCAGCGCTTTAGCAAAAATGCGTTACCGGACGATATTTCTGTTGTGACGATTACCGCTGACGCAGATACAATGCCGATTGCAAATCTGTTGAAGGAAGCCGGCCTGGTAGACAGTACCTCAGAGGCTATCCGTATGATTAAACAAGGTGCGGTAAAGCTGAATGGTGAAACAAAAGTTGAAGACACCCGGTTGGAAGTTGCCAAAGGCAGCAGCGACATTTATCAGGTAGGTAAACGTAAGTTTGCAAAAATTACACTAGTTTAATTGGTGTTAGCGCAGTAAGTGGCAACTTGCTGCGTACCTTCTTTGTCACCCCGCTCACCGCTTACGCCTCGTATCACTGCGCTTATGAACTACACTCTAGCCACGCGCAGCATTCTTTACGAGGTATATTATGACCACGCCCAATCCTTATGACGACAATCTGACAGTCGATAAGCAGCAGTACGGTATTTTTAGCCTTAACAAGGCGCAAGCGCAATTCGGTGATATCAGTCGCTTACCGTTATCATTAAAAGTGTTGCTGGAAAATCTGCTACGCAATCTGGATGGTGACACCGTAACTGAAGCCGATATTCAGGCATTAGTCGACTGGCAAAAAACCGGCTGCTCTGAGCGCGAAATTGCCTTTCGGCCAGCGCGGGTGCTGATGCAGGATTTTACCGGCGTGCCAGCGGTGGTTGATTTAGCCGCTATGCGTGCAGCAGTAGCTGCACTGGGTGAAGATCCGGATAAAGTAAACCCGCTGTCACCGGTAGATCTGGTGATAGATCACTCGGTAATGGTTGATCATTACGCCACAGAACAGGCTTTTACTGAAAACGTAGAGATTGAAATGCAGCGCAACCATGAGCGCTATGCATTTTTACGTTGGGGCGCCAAAGCCTTTGCTAATTTTCGCGTAGTACCACCGGGTACTGGCATTTGCCATCAGGTAAATCTGGAATATTTAGGTCAAAGCGTATGGGCTAAGCAAACAGACGATGGCTGGTTTGCTTATCCGGATACGCTGGTTGGCACTGACTCGCACACTACCATGATCAATGCCCTGGGTATTTTGGGCTGGGGTGTTGGAGGTATTGAGGCCGAGGCTGCTATGCTGGGCCAACCGGTTTCGATGATTATTCCTGAGGTCATCGGCTTTGAGTTTACCGGCGCACTCCAAGCCGGTATCACTGCCACTGATTTGGTATTGACCGTGACGCAAATACTGCGAAAACATGGCGTAGTGGGTAAATTTGTCGAGTTCTTCGGTGATGGCCTGGATCAACTGGCGTTGGCTGACCGTGCCACCATTGCCAATATGGCGCCGGAGTATGGCGCAACCTGTGGCTTTTTTCCGGTGGATCAGGTAACACTGGATTATCTTAAGCTAACTGGCCGCGATGACGCGCTGGTCACCAGAGTAAAAGCTTATTGCCAGGCTCAGGGGCTATGGCGAAAAGATGGCGAAACGCCAATTTTTACCGACACATTGCACTTAGATCTGAATACAGTGGTGCCTTCATTGGCGGGGCCGAAACGGCCACAAGACAGAGTAAGCCTGGCTGAACTAAAACAGCACTGTGATAATGCTAAAGCGCTGGACTTGAAAACGCAGGTACGCGAAGCCGAGTTGCTCAACGAAGGTGGTGGTCAGACAGAAGCCCCCATCACTGATAACGGCTTTACGCTGAATGGGACACGGATAAAACTGTCTAACCATGCTGTTGTAATTGCCGCTATTACCTCTTGTACCAATACCTCTAACCCCAGTGTGTTAATGGCTGCCGGCTTACTGGCAAAAAATGCTGTGGCTAAAGGCCTGAAGCGACAGCCCTGGGTAAAAACCTCGCTGGCGCCGGGCTCTAAAGTCGTTACCCGCTACCTGAAACAGGCCGGGTTGATGCAGTCATTGGAACAGCTGGGTTTTCATCTGGTAGGTTATGGTTGTACCACCTGCATTGGTAACTCCGGCCCGTTAGCCAAACCGGTAGAAAACGCGATAAACAAAGCTGATTTGAATGTATCGGCCGTGCTATCGGGCAATCGAAATTTCGAAGGCCGTATTCACCCGCTGGTAAAATCCAACTGGCTGGCATCGCCACCATTGGTGGTGGCTTATGCGTTGGCTGGCACAGTAGATATCGATTTAACCAAAGAGCCTATAGGGCAGGATCAGCAAGGCAACGATGTGTACCTGAAAGATATCTGGCCAGATAACAAAACGGTGGCGGCAGAGGTTGCTAAGGTACAAAGCAGTATGTTTAACCGCGAATATGCAGAGGTATTTGTTGGTGATGCCAGCTGGCAGGCTATCGAGGTGCCGCGGGCAAAAACCTATGCCTGGCCCGAATCTACTTATATTCGCCAGCCAGATTTTTTTCGCGGTCTTGCCCGTAAGCCTAAGCCGGTGCGCGATATGATTAATGCCCGGGTGCTGGCTATTTTGGGCGATTCAGTCACTACTGATCATATCTCACCGGCAGGTGCTATTAAGCCAAGCAGCCCTGCTGGTCAGTATCTGATGGACCATGGTATCGACAAGGCCGATTTTAATTCATATGGCTCAAGGCGCGGCAACCATGAAGTCATGGTGCGTGGTACTTTTGCCAATGTGCGTATTCGCAATGAAATGCTGCCCGGCAGCGAAGGCGGTGTTACACAACACTATCCGTCTGGTGAGACAATGTCGATTTTTGATGCTGCTATGCGCTATCAACAGCAAGAGCTGCCATTAATCGTGGTAGCAGGTAAAGAGTATGGCACCGGCTCATCGCGTGATTGGGCGGCTAAGGGCACCTTAATGCTGGGGGTACGTGCGGTGTTAGCCGAGTCTTTTGAACGTATTCACCGCTCCAATTTAATTGGTATGGGCGTGCTACCATTGCAATTTGTGCCGGGTACAGACAGGAAAACGCTGCAGCTCAGCGGCGAAGAGAGCTTTACGCTGCGCGGTTTAAATAATATTCAGCCACGGCAAAAGCTGCAGCTGATTATCACTTATGCTGATGGCGGTAAGCAGGAGGTAGATGTGCATTGCCGCATAGATACCGGCAATGAGCTGGCGTATTACCAGCACGGCGGTATTTTGCATTATGTGCTGCGCCGGATGATAGGCGAAGCCTAACCTGCAGCAACGCACCGCCAAGGCTGGCGCGTTGCTGTATCGTTACTCTGATGTGGGCGGCAGCGTGCCAGATTTAATATGCAGGTCGCGTTGTGGGTAAGGTATGGTAATACCGGCCTGCTTAAAGGCGCGCCAAATGGCAACATTAATATCTGATTTTACCGAGTCAGCACCGTATTCCGGGTCGGCTATCCATACCCGCAGTTCCAGTTCAATGCCGCTGTCGGCAAAGCTTTTTAGCATCACTGTTGGCGCCGGTTCATTGAGTACCCGTGAGGATTTATTGGCGCATTGCAGTATCAATGCCATGGCTTGTTCCGGGTCATCTTCGTAGCTTACTTGCACAGCCACTTTTACCCGTACATTGCGGTCTTCATAGCTCCAGTTTATTACTTCTGAGGTAATAAGGTTTTCGTTCGGGATTAGTGTATCAACCCCTTCGCGGTTACGCACCACCACATAGCGCGCTTTAAGCTCGTGCACCCAGCCAAAGTTTTCACCCACGGAAATAACGTCGCCGGGTTTAACACTGCGATCCAACACCAGAATAAAGCCGCTGATAAAATTCGACGCAATACGCTGCAAGCCAAACCCCAGGCCAACGCCCAGCGCACCGCCAAACACCGCCAACGAGCTAAGGTTAATGCCCACAGCATTTAAGGCAATTAGAAATGCGATGGTAATCAGCAAAAACTTACTGAATTTACTAAAGCCCACCTGCATGCTGGGGCTGACATGTTTGGCTTTTTTTAATTGCTGGTTTAGCAGCTCTGCCAGCCATAGCGCCAGGGTAAAGGCCAAAATAATCACCAGTGTTAGCTTTACTGCACCCAGCAGGGATATGCGGCTGTCGCCAAGTGTAAACGCCAATGCATCCATCAATTGCATTAGCGGTGTTAACCAGCCCGCCAGATGCAATACCACTAACAGCCAGATAGTACCGGCAATAACCGGCTCTGCCGATTTTACCAGCGGGCTGGATAAAAACGCTTTGCGCAGGATATACACCAGCAGACGAATAACTCCCAGCGCCAGGGTAATAGGAATTAATAGCTGTAGCAGGTTATGGCTAAGCTGATAAAGGCTGAATAATTCGCTGCTGACTGTTAGTAAAGCAGCCAGACTAAACGGCAGCAAAATACGGTCTGAGCTGCGCAGTGCCACATGGCGCAAGCCCTGCCCACCACTATCGCGCAAGCGCTGGCCGAGTATGCGGTTGATCAACATTGCCATTAATACACAACCGGCAATAGCCGCCAGTTGATACCAGAGTGAGGTTTGCTGTAACTGGATGAGAAGTTGCTGCGACCAGGCTAAAAATTTTTCCAGCATACGTTTTTCAATTAACTAAGTTGTTGTTTTACCTTAGCAGAAAAGCACGATTGCGCCCATTGCTGATTGTGGTTTTCAGTATTTTTAGTGTAACAGTTGCAATTGTCTGCAGTTGCGCTAAAGTGATATCAAAGTAATATCACATTGAGAGGGTTTGATAATGTTGCAGGAACGCATGATTAACAGCAAAGGTGGTTTTGGCATGATTGGCGTTTTGCTGTTATTGCAGCTTGCGGCGCTCGCCGGTATTGCTGTGTTACCCGGAGCAGTAAAGCTAATCGCCTTGTTGCTGGCGATAGTGGTGTTTATCTGTTGGTTTGGTTTTTATATGGTGCATCCTAATCAATCCGCTGTGCTACAGCTGTTTGGCCGTTACGTAGGTACTGATTTAAATAACGGCTTGAGATGGTCTAACCCATTGTATAGCAAGCAGAAAGTTTCACTTAGAGTACGTAACTTTGAAAGCAGCAAGATGAAGGTCAACGACAATGCCGGTAACCCGGTAGAAATTGCTGCTGTTGTGGTGTGGAAAGTGGTCGACAGTGCTGAAGCGGTGTTTGAGGTAGACAACTATGAAAACTTTGTCAATATCCAAAGCGAGTCAGCTATCCGGCATTTAGCCTCAAGTTATGCTTATGATGCCGGTAATGACGAAGCCATAAGCCTGCGCAGCAGTACCGATGAAGTTACAGAGCTGCTAAAGCAGGAAATTCAGGCCAGGTTAAATAAAGCCGGGGTGCAGGTGCTGGAAGCGCGTATCAGCCACCTGGCGTATGCGCCGGAAATTGCCAGCGCTATGTTACAGCGTCAGCAGGCGGCCGCAATAGTTGCCGCGCGCCAGCAAATAGTCGAAGGCGCTGTCGGCATGGTGGAAACCGCACTGCAACGTTTGTCAGAGCGTAATGTGATAGAGCTGGATGATGAGCGTAAAGCGGCCATGGTAAGTAATTTGCTGGTGGTGTTGTGTGGTGATCATCATGTGCAGCCGGTGATTAATGCCGGCAGCTTGCACCAGTAGGAGTTGTTGTGGCAAAAAAAGCCTTTGCGTTACGTCTGGATGAAAAAATGCTCAGTGCTTTGCAGCACTGGGCAGATGATGAGTTTCGTAGCATAAACGGCCAGATTGAATACCTGCTACATGAGGCACTGAAAAAGGCCGGCCGTTTGCCCGTGACGAAAAAGGCTAACGCTGAATCAGACAATGAAGCCGGCAGCTAATTTAAGCGCGAATGTAACGGTTAATGCAGTAGCCAGGATACCAGCGGTAGGGTAAGCAGGCCGGCTAAAATACCTAAACCTATAATGCCGCTAACTAGGCGGGGCGCCAGCCCCGCCATTATCGCGATAGCACCGGCCGAGATCATCGGTGGCATCGCCGCCTGAAACACACTGATATTCACCGCTGTGCCACTGTAACCCAGGCTAAACCATAACAGCGCCGCCAGCGCCGGCATCATTACCAGTTTAATACCCAGCGCACTTAATAAAGGCGAAATTTCTGCTTTGCTAAATTTTACCGTTAAGGCAAAACCGACCGCTACCATCACGACCGGTACTAAGGTGGCGGCGAGGTTGTTAATCAGTTGCGTTGCCAGCGCAGGATACTCAGTGCCGCGCAGCAACAAGCCCAGCGCCAGCGCAATAAAAGAGGGAAAGGTGACAATTTTCAGCGTGATGCCTTTCACTGTCGGTTTGGCGGCAGTGGGGCTATACAGGGCAGCAATAATAGTGACGTAAGTTGCCAGCGCAATAAAGGAACCGACCTGGTCGTACACCACGGCGTAAGGCATAGCTGCACTGCCAAATAAAGCTTCCGTCATCGGAAAGCCTAAAAACGAGGTATTGCCCAGTGGGAGCACGATTAACAAGGCGCCGGTGACTTCGCGCGACCAGTGCAGCAGTTTGCTTAGCAACAACACAGAGGCCACCACCGCTAACAGCAAAAACCACGGCGTAATAGCCGGAATAAGCAACTCAGCAGAAAACTGTAGTTGCGGTACATTTTTTAAAATCAGTGCCGGCAGTGCTACATACAATACATACATGTTCAGCGCTATGCCGCTGTTTTCCGGCATCGTGGGTAGGCGGCGCAGCAGCACGCCTATCATTAAATACGCTAGGATCAAAACAAAGTTATCCATCACATCTCACTTGGGTTGTAGCGCTCTACCAGTGCCAGTTTGGCGCTTCTGGATAGCTGTTTCAGTTGATATTCGGCTTTGGCAGCAGCGCTTTTATCGGCAACAGGGCGCTGGTACACCAGGGTTAACGGCCCTTTGCCTCGCAGTGCCTTAGCACCGCCGGCCAGCTCGCCGCTATGTTGGCGCAACCGCCTGGCCGGGTCGGTGCTGATGCCGGTATACAGCATGCCGTTGCCGGTTTGCACCATATACAGATACCAGCTGCTCACGGGGTTAACTCCGTGCAGCGCTGTTCTGCTATACTGCGCGCTTTAAGCCGTGCGCTGCACTTAAACGCAATAACGGCGACAGTAGTTAAGCTTTGGCAAAACAGGAATTTTAATGTCATTTCAATCTCTCGCCCTGGCGGCGCCCATTTTACGTGTTCTGTCAGAGCAAGGCTATGACGCGGCCACACCGGTGCAACTGCAAAGCATCCCGGTGATTCTGGCCGGTAAAGACGTGTTAGCGGGTGCGCAAACCGGTACCGGTAAAACGGCTGCCTTTACTTTACCGCTGCTGCAGCAGATGCTCAATGCGCCTAAGGTCGTAGCGCCAAATCAGGTGCGGGTACTGGTATTAACACCCACCCGCGAGCTGGCGCAGCAAGTGTATGACAATGTGCGCAAGTATAGCCAGTACCTTAACACGCGTTCAGCGGTGTTTTATGGCGGCGTATCGATACGGCCGCAATATGATGATGCAGAGCAGGGGTTGGATATATTGGTAGCCACCCCTGGCCGGCTGATTGATCACCTGCATCAGAAAACCGTGGATTTATCTGCGCTTGAGGTGCTGGTGCTGGATGAAGCCGACCGCATGCTGGATATGGGCTTTATTGTCGATATTAAACGCATTATGGCTAAGCTGCCGGCCAAACGGCAAACGTTGCTGTTTTCGGCAACCTATTCCAATGAGATCAAGCAACTGGCGGATGAGTTGCTTAACAGCCCGCAATTGATTGAAGTGGCGGCAACCAATGCTACTGCCGAGCGGGTAGAGCAACTGGCTTATCTGGTAGATAAGCACCGTAAGCGCGAGCTGTTATCGCATGTGATTGGTAAAAATAATTGGCCGCAGGTGTTGGTGTTTGTCCGCACCAAACATGGCGCTGATCGGCTGGCCAAGCAATTGGCGAAAGACGGTTTAAAAAGCGCGGCTATTCATGGCGATAAAAGCCAGGGCGCCCGCACCAAAGCCCTGGCTGATTTTAAAGCCGGCGCCGTACGAATTCTGGTGGCTACTGATATCGCCGCCCGCGGTCTGGATATAAACGAGCTGCCTTATGTGGTGAATTACGATTTGCCGCAGGTGTCAGAGGACTATGTACACCGTATCGGCCGCACTGGCCGTGCCGGTAACAGTGGCGTGGCGTTAACATTGATCACACCGGAAGAAATTAAAGCACTGCAGGATATAGAGCGGCTTATTCAGCAGGTGATTACGGCTCAAATACTGCCGGGTTATGAGCACGACCCTACCTATGTTTCGCCGGAGCAAGCACAGGCGCGCCATGGTGACGGGCCGAAAAAGCCGGCAAAGAAAGGTATGCTTAAAGCCAAGTTGCGCGCTAAGGCTCTGGGTAGAGCTTAAAAAGTTTTGTTGATCAAAGCCGGTCGATGCGTATTGCCATCGAACCGGTTTGCCCACGCCAACGCGCCGTAAACCCCTCCCTGGGGGCTCGATTCACGCATCCATGCGTTCAACGGTTGGCTTAGGGCAAGCCGATTCTCGTTTAAGTGTTTAGTTTGAGTCACTATGTCTGCTTTTTCAGGCGTATTGAATTCTCTATGTGGACATATTTTTATTGTTGGTCTATATTGAGAGTTATTTGGTCAGGCACGAGGTTGTTATGCAGGCAGTACAGCTCGACAGACAAAGCCAGCGGCAAGTCGCCGCAACAGGGCTTAAAGCGGTGTTTACTATTCTGGATAAATGGCAATGCTCGCCCGAGCAAATCCAGCGTATGCTGCAAATCTCCAAGGCAGCGTATTACAAGTACCGTAACGATCCTTACTGTGCCAGCTTAACGCAAGACCAGATAGAGCGCATCAGCTATCTGCTGAATATCCACAGCTGCTTGCGGTTGCTGTTTGATAACCCGCAAAACCTGTATGGCTTTATGGCGCTGCCGAACCATAACCCGTATTTTAACGGTAGCAGCCCGCTGGATATTATCAGCAGCGGCCAGTTTGCTGCGCTGTACGAAACCTTTAAACATATCGATGCGCTGCGTGGTGGCATGTGGTAATAAAGGCAACTGCAAAGCCGGACGAGTTGCCACAGGTTCAACTGCAGCAGCAGCGCAGCTATCGCTTGATTAATTCCAAATACCCGCCGGTATCAGTGTTTGATGATGTGGCCGATGCCGATGAATTTGATGCCTTATTTGAGCTGCAGGCGTTAACCAACCCCAGGTTACGCGCGCAGGCGGGGAATTTAACTTTATTGCCCCGCAGTAGCATTCCGTTTGGTATTGCCGGTTGCTCCTATGCTGTAGCGCCTTTTACTCATGTTAACCCGGCGGGCAGCCGTTTTTCTGATGGCCGCTTTGGTGTGCTGTATCTGGCCGATAGCGTGCAAACTGCTATCAGTGAAGTGGCCTATCATCAGGGCCGGTATTGGAGCAGGGTGCCCGCTCTGGCGTATGAGCGTTTTGTCTTTAAAGCCTTAAGTTGTGAGTTCAGCGACGTTAGCCTGACCGATCTAACCGGCTTAGCGCCACAACATGCTATTTACCACTCAGAGGACTACAGTGCAGCGCGTGCATTGGGTATCAGCTTACGTGAACAGGGCAGTGCCGGGGTGCAATATGGCTCGGTACGTAACAACGGGGCGCTGTGCTGGGGCCTGTTCAGCCCGCAATATGTGACACAGATGGTGCAAAGCGCGCATTATGAGATGATCTGGCAAACTGGCAGTATCAGTGCCATTAACCAGATTGTCAGTTTAAGCTAGCCTCTGTATCCGCTAGCTGCGATACAGGGTTTTAATCAGGTGGAAGCCAAACTGGGTTTTTACCGGGCCCTGCACTTCTAATAGCGGGCCTTTAAATACAACATCATCAAAGGCTTTTACCATCTGGCCTTTACGGAACTCGCCTAAATCGCCGCCTTTTTTACCCGACGGACATAGCGAATGCTGCTTGGCAAGCTTGCCAAAGTCGGCGCCTTTTTGCAGTTGTTGCTTTAACTTGTCTGCTTGTTCTCTGGTTTTAACCAGTATATGTAAGGCGCAGGCTTTGGACATCGTATTGCTCGCTTAAGCTAATGGCTGTTGCTGGGTAATACAGTGAATATTACCGCCGCCCAGCAAGATCTCGCGGCCGGGCACTGTTACTACTTTGTGCTCTGGATACAGGCTCTGCAGAATGTCTGCGGCCACCTTATCGTTAGGGTCGTCAAAAGTAGGCAGTATTAAGCCGCCGTTGCACAAATAGAAGTTAATGTAAGAGCCTGCCAAACGGGCATTAGCCTCGCGTGGAATGGCGCTCATGGTGGCATCTACTGTGGCATACTCTTCGGCTTTGGCGATAATAGGTGCCGGTACCGGTAGCTTATGCACCTTTATTTTACGGCCTTTGGCATCGGTGGCTGCTTCCAGGTAATCCAAAGCCGCTTTACTGCGGGCATACTGCGGATCGGTTGTATCGTCAGTCCAGGCCAGTACTACTTCGCCGGGTTTAACAAAACAGGCCATATTATCAATGTGGCCATCGGTTTCGTCGTTAAAGATACCGTCTTCTAACCACAATACTTTGTCGATACCGAGATAATCGCGCATTTGCTGTTCAATCTGCTCACGGCTTAAATGCGGGTTACGGTTGCTGTTTAATAAGCACTCTTCTGTAGTTAACAGCGTGCCTTCGCCATCAACATGAATAGCGCCGCCTTCGAGCACAAAACCTTCAGTGCGGTAACGTGGCAGCTGCTCTATGCCCAGCACTTTGCTGGCCACCTGATCATCTTTATCCCACGGGAAGTACAAACCACCGTTTAAACCGCCCCAGGCGTTAAAGGTCCAGTCGATACCACGTACTTCTCCCTGTGCATTGGTAACGAATGTAGGACCGGTATCACGACACCAGGCGTCGTTATTGGAAATCTCTACCACCCGGATAGGGAATTTCGTGCCAGCGTCAGACAGCTGTACTAACGCATTCGCATATTGATTGGCTGATACACCTACCGTTACCGGCTCAAAGCCGGCAATAGCTTTTATTACCGTAACAAAAGCCTGCTGTGCCGGCTTGGCGCCTAAACGCCAGCTGTCGGTACGCTCCGGCCATACCATCCAGGTTTGCTTATGCGCTGCCCACTCGGCAGGCATGCTAAAGCCATCGGCGCGTGGCGTACTTTGTAGTGTTGTAAAGGCCACTTAGTTACCACCTTGTTTAACAGGTTGCTTGGTTTCGCCATCTTTGGTCATAACTGTGCCGTAGATATCGATACGACGATCACGGAAAATACCCCAGGCGCGGCGGGTTGCGGCAACGGCGTCTAAGTCAAACGTATGCACTAGCACGGCTTCTTCTGTCTCGCCGGCTTCCTGTACCTTGGCACCGGTTTCGTCGGCAATAAAAGAGCTGCCGTAGAAGGTAATATGGTAGTCGCCTTCAGTCTCGGTACCAATACGGTTAGAGGCAATTAACGGCATCAGGTTAGCTGCGGCATGGCCTTGCTGCGTGCGCTGCCAGTGATCGCGTGAGCTGATAGTCGCATCGTGTGGCTCGCTGCCAATAGCGGTAGGGTAGAACAGTAGCTCAGCACCCATTAATGCCATGCTGCGCGCGCACTCAGGGAACCATTGATCCCAGCATATGCCCACGCCGATTTTGGTGTACTTGGTAGCGAACACTTTAAAGCCGGTATCGCCTGGCGTGAAGTAGTACTTCTCGCTGTAACCCGGGCCATCCGGAATATGGCTTTTACGGTAAGTACCCAGGTTCTCACCGTCGGCATCAATAATCACTACGCTGTTGTACAGGCAGTTACCGGCGCGCTCGTAAATACTGATGGGCAGTACCACGTTCAGCTCTTTGGCAATCTTAGTAAAATGCGCTACGGCTTTGTTCTCTGCCACTGTGGTAGCAAAGGCTAAATAATCCGGTTTTTGTTTCTGGCAGAAATAATTGCGCTCAAACAGCTCTTGCAGCAGGATGACCTGTGCCCCTTTGGCTGCCGCATCGCGCACTAAACGCTCGCCACGGGCAATGTTTTCATCCACATTCCAGCCGCCAATCATTTGGGTTGCAGCAACGGTTACATTACGCATCAGTTATCTCCGACAGAGGGTAAAACCAACAGGCTAGCATCCCTTCAGACACTTGCCAAACAGGGCGCGAAAAATGCCGCATTTTTGCCCTGTCGTCAACGCTTTTTGCTAAAAAAACAGCAGCGGAAAACACAAGGATGTCCGCTGTGGTAAACAGCTGAGAGGCAGCTTGAAAACAGCAGGCCTTATTGCAGTGCCAACTCCGCCGCTTTTAGCAGTAATTCGCTCTCTAACCGGGTTTTAAAGTTGATGTGTACATAGTTAAACAGCGCTTCGCCTTTAGTGTTCAGGATATACACCGCCGGTACCGGTAGCACCACTTTCTCAGTGCCGGCTTCGGTGCTGATCAGGCTGCCAAGCTTACCTTTGTAAGCTGCTGCGGTTTTATCATCCAGATAATAGGCCAGACCAAAGGCGCTGCTGGCGGCAAAGTAGGCATCAGACAACAGGGTGTAGTTCAGCTTTTGGCCGCCGGTATCTTGTAAGCTTTTACTGATCGAGACCACACTATCCGGCGTTATAGCAATTAACTGGTAACCCAGTTTAGTTAGCTGCGGTGTGATATCACGTAGTGCTGCTAATTGGGCATTACAATACGGGCACCAGCCACCGCGGTAAAACACCAATACGCTGGGTTTTTGCTGTACCAGCTGCTTAAGTGCTATGGTCTGGTTATCGGCAGTAGTTAAGCTAACTGCCGGAATGGTTAAGCCGTTTAGCAGTGGGGTAACCTTCTCAGGACTTGTTGCAATAACAGGTGCGGCCATAAGTTTGATGCTGAACAAAAAAACAGTCAGCGTAATAAGGTAAATTTTCATAGTGGTTCCTGGTTGGATATCTGCGTTATTGTCCGACCAACAAAGACAGACTTAAGATGGTTTTACTTTCAGCAAACAGTAAAAAAGCCCGTTTTCGTTTTTATTGCCGCCTGGCGTACAATGCTTTATCAGTTAATAAGACTCTTATCTATGACCAACGAGAAAACAGTACAACAGTTTGATATCAGTATCGTCGGTGGCGGCATGGTCGGCGCGGCTATTGCGCTGGCACTAAGCCAGGCGGGGTTGCAGGTAGCGTTAATAGAAAAACAAGCGCCGGCGGAGTTTGAGCCACATAGCGCACCGGATTTGCGCGTATCATCAATTAATCTGGCCAGCGAAGCCTGGTTAACACAGCTTGGCGCCTGGCCAGCTTTAGAACAAATGCGGTTATGCCCGTATCAGCGTCTGCAGGCGTTTGAGCAGTCGCACAGCATTGTCACCTTTAATGCGGCGGATATTAAACGCAGCCACCTGGGCCATATTGTCGAGAATAATCTGCTGCAGCTGGCGCTGTGGCAACAGTTCGGTGCTAATGTGCGATTGTTTTGCCCGTCGTCGGTAACGGCGTTACAGCAAAGCGCTGATAGCGCTACCCTGACGCTGGATAGCGGCGAGCAGCTTAGCAGCAAGCTGGTGGTAGCCGCCGATGGCGGTAACTCACAACTGCGGCAGTTAGCCGGTATTGGCACTAATGGCTGGCAATACCAGCAAGCATGTCTGGTGGCGCTGATTAATACAGCTTACCCGCAGCAGGATGTAACCTGGCAGCAATTTACCCCAACCGGGCCAAAAGCCTTTTTACCACTGAGCGGCCAGCAAGGCTCAGTGGTGTGGTATGAAGAAGCTGCGAAGGTGAAGCAACTGGCGGCACTGGCTCCGGCGCAATTAACGCAGCAGTTGCTTAAAGCCTTCCCGGCGCAATTGGGCGAGGTTGAAGTCGTGGCCAGTTCCTGGTTTCCGCTGGCGCGGATGGATGCTAACCGCTATTACGCTGGCCGTGTGGTATTGGCAGGCGATGCCGCCCATACTATTAACCCTTTGGCGGGGCAGGGCGTTAACCTGGGTTTTTCTGATGCTAAACTGCTGACAGAGCTGATTATTGGAGCCAGCCGGCATAACAGTGATATCGGCAGTGTATCGCTGCTACAAAGCTATCAGCGCAAGCGCAAGCCAGCCAACTTATTAATGATGAGCGCGATGGATGGTTTTTACCACACCTTTGGTAACGACAACACGCCGCTGCGTAAGCTACGCCAGTTGGCATTAAGTGTGGCGGCGCGCAGTACTATGCTAAAAACGCTGGTCGCTCGTTATGCTGTGGGTTCTGAATAGGCAGGCCAAAATGCTTAGCTAAGCAATACGGTTGCAACACCTACAGTGCTCGCCACAGCAACTCGTCCTTATGCCTACGGCAGGACTCAGACACTCTGTGGCTGTGCGCTGCAGGGTTCCAACCTTCTCTCGATAGCAGATTAGAACTCTTTTGGCGCAGCCGCAGAGTGTTTGAGCAAATGCGTTAGCATTTGTGAGTTGCTGCGGTGAGCACAAAAGATGTTGTAATCGGCAAAAGTTAACTAAAACTGGAAATGTTTTTGAATTGATGTATTCCAGAAAAGCAAAAAAACCAGCCTAAGCTGGGTTTTTCTGTTTAATGGCAGGGGCGGCTGGATTCGAACCAACGCATGGCGGGATCAAAACCCGCTGCCTTACCGCTTGGCTACGCCCCTACTGAAACTTATGTGTGATCGTCGTTTGGCAGGATTTTACTAAAACTACGTTCACTGAATTAATGGCAGGGGCGGCTGGATTCGAACCAACGCATGGCGGGATCAAAACCCGCTGCCTTACCGCTTGGCTACGCCCCTGCAAAAACTTGTGTGCATCCACTTTGTTTAAAAGTGGTGCGGAGAGAGAGACTCGAACTCTCACACCTCGCGGCGCTGGAACCTAAATCCAGTGCGTCTACCAATTCCGCCATCCCCGCATGCACAGGTAAAGTAAAAGTGGTGGCTACAGCGGGAATCGAACCTGCGACCCCAGCATTATGAGTGCTGTGCTCTAACCAGCTGAGCTATGTAGCCACTATTTACTTGACCTAAGCAAGTGGCGCGTATTATCCAGAACTGCCCCTATAGCGTCAACCGTTTTTTTGCGTTTAAAATTCAATGTTGGTTCGTTTGCCGAATTAATACGCAAAATGCTGGTTTCACAAGCAATAAAAAAGCCGTTGTCGGCAAACAACGGCTTTTTTATTGCTAAAACGTGGTTAGACGTTAAAGCGAAAATGCATTACATCGCCATCTTTTACGATGTAATCTTTACCTTCTAAGCGCCATTTACCCGCTTCTTTGGCACCGGCTTCACCATTAAATTGCACAAAGTCGTTATAAGCGATCACTTCCGCGCGGATAAAGCCTTTTTCAAAGTCGGTGTGAATAACGCCGGCTGCTTGTGGCGCAGTGGCACCTACGGCTACTGTCCAGGCGCGGACTTCTTTTACGCCAGCGGTGAAGTAGGTGTGCAGGTTAAGCAGTGAGTAACCGCCACGGATCACGCGGTTTAAGCCTGGCTCTTCTAAGCCCATGTCGGCCATAAACTCGGCTTTCTCGTCGTCGTCCAGCTCAGCAATTTCTGATTCAATAGCAGCGCATACCGGCACTACTATAGCGCCTTCTTTGTCAGCAATAGCCTGTACTATGTCTAAGTAAGGGTTATTCTCAAAGCCGTCGTCCATTACGTTAGCGATATACATGGTTGGCTTGATGGTTAAGAAGTTCATATAGGCAATTAACGCCTTTTCTTCTTTATCCAGCTCGAGCTGCCGTAGTGTATGTCCTTGTTCTAAATGCGCTTTTACTTTTTCCAGCACCGCCATTTCGGCTTTAGCGTCTTTATCGCCGCCTTTGGCTTTTTTGCTGACACGGAAAATGGCGCGCTCAGCGCTGTCCATATCAGACAATACCAGCTCCATATTGATGGTGTCGATATCGTCAGCCGGGTCAATTTTGCCTGCTACGTGAATAATATTTTCATCGTCAAAACAGCGCACAACGTGGCCGATAGCGTCAGTTTCGCGGATATTTGCTAAAAATTTATTGCCAAGGCCCTCGCCTTTCGAGGCGCCTTTTACCAAACCGGCGATATCAACAAACTCCATCGTAGTAGGCAGTACACGTTGCGGGTTAACAATTTTCGCCAGCTTATCCAACCGTAGATCCGGTACCGGTACGACGCCGGTATTGGGTTCGATAGTACAGAACGGAAAGTTTGCCGCTTCAATGCCTGCTTTAGTTAATGCGTTAAACAGGGTGGATTTGCCTACGTTTGGTAAGCCAACGATGCCACATTTGAAACCCATAATTAGTATCCTTTACGTGCTGTAAAAAGTTGTACCGGCTGTGTCAGCAGGCTTTAAAACTGTGCAGGCGGCTTTGCGCTTTCACCAGGCCATCACGGGCCAGAATGTCAAAGCAGCGCGTTGCTTCATCAATACTTTGTTCAATCAGGTTCTGTTCATTGGCCGGGGCTTTGCCCAGTACATAACCTGTTACCTGATCTTTATGGCCCGGATGGCCAATACCTAAGCGCAGGCGATAGAAGTTCTGGTTATTACCCAGGCGGGAGATAATATCACGCAGGCCGTTATGGCCGGCATGGCCCCCGCCCAGTTTAAATTTTGCCACACCCGGTTCCAGCGCCATTTCATCATGCGCCACCAGAATTTGCTCAGCTGTCAGCTTGTAAAACTGTGCCATTGCCAGCACGGCTTTACCGCTTAAATTCATATAAGTAGAGGGAATAAGGAGCTTGAACTCTTGGCCGGCGCAGACAAACTTGCCGGTGTAACCGAAAAATTTCGGCTCGTTTTTTAAGCTGACATTGAAGGCATGAGCCAGCTGTTGAACAAACCAAACACCGGCATTGTGCCGGGTTTGGCTGTATTCCGGGCCCGGATTACCCAGGCCCACAATCAACTGAATGGCTGATTGAGTAGTGTCAGACATTACTCAGCGGCAGTTTCTTCAGCGTCAGCTGCTTTACCAGCTGGTTTGTTAACAGAAACAACGGCTAAGTCGTGACCTTTCGCTAACTGAACGAAAGTAACACCTTTTGGCGCTTTCAGATCAGATAAGTGCAGGTGAGCGCCTACTTCAACGTTGCTCATGTCAACTTCGATAAACTCTGGTAAGTCTGTTGGCAGACAAGAGATTTCGACTTCGTTAGCAGCGTGTACTACTACACCACCTTTTTTAACTGCTGCTTCTTCGTTAACGAAGTGAACAGGAACAGTAGTGTGCAGTTCATGGCCAGCTTCTACGCGTTGGAAGTCAACGTGCATCACTTTTGGTTTGAACGGGTGGCGTTGCATGGCTTTAACGATAGCTTTTACTTCTTCACCGCCAACGTTAATTGTCAGGATGTGAGAGTAAAAGGCTTCGAAGCTTTGTGCTTTAATCAGTTTAGAGTGCTCTAAAGTGATAGATTGTGCTGGCTTGCTGCCACCGTAGATGATAGCTGGCACTTTGTCTTCGTGACGCAGGCGGCGGCTCGCACCTTTCCCTGCATCAGTACGGACTTCTGCGCTTAATGTAAAGATTGCATCAGACATGATGTACTCCAAAAATTTAAGTTTCCCAAGACTTGCGACCAGTCTCAGGCTGGACCCCCAGTTTCAAGGGCGCGACATATTACCACCGGCTAACACAAGCTGCAAACTAAAACTCAGCTTGGCCAGCCGTGAATACATAGAGCTTTTGTACCGACAAAAAAGCTCTCCGAAGAGAGCTGTTGGCAAATCAAGCTAAAAACTTACAGCTTATGCTTGTGTTTTTTTGCGGCGGCTTAAACCGATGCCAAACAAGCCAAGCATTAACATGGCTACAGATGCCGGAGCTGAAACTTGTGAAGGGGGTAAGCTGCCCACATTAACCAAGCCATATTTTACCTGGCCGCCAACAACCAGATACTCACCTGAGCCGTTGCCCCAAAACTGTACTTTGTTAAAAAAGCCGGTGTCATCAAACGCAGCTACAAAGATCTCATAAACGCTGCTTCCAAACTGATTTAAAAAGCGGCCGTCACTGTTTTGGCTGGCAGATGCAACCTGTATTGGCGCACCGTCATCAAAGGAGATGAATAAATCTGTTGTCGGGAAAAAGCAGCAAGTGGCCCAGTCGCCTACTTCAAAGCCAAAAGAGTTAATAGCATTATCAAAGGTAAAGGTAATACCGCTGGCGATAGTGCCATTTGTGCCGCCGTAGCTGCCGTTGGGGCTTATATCAATTGCGCGGCCAGACATGGTGCCATAACTAGCTTGTGAGATGTTGCCACCATTGTTACGGGTCACGGTATAACCCGGGCGTGTCAGTGAGCTACCATTAAGCAGTGTTGCCCACACATCGTTATATACAGTGCCGCCAGCCCCCAGTACGGTAGTGTCAAAAGCTGAACTGCCGTTTGGAATACTATCAAATACGGTGATAATGGTTGCGTTGGCACTTGCTGTAAACAACAAAGTTGCCGCAGCTAAAAGAGTAACTTTCATTGCTGATCTTCCTTTTTTGTGTTTTTTAAATCCGGCGTGCATAAGCATGTTTTGTGCCAAATATTAAATTTCATAATAAACAAGGACTTATTTTTTATTTTCCGCTGGCAGTCAGGTTATTGTAAATAATTGTGACGATGTTGTATTTAAAAAGGGGACGTTGATGTGAAAAAAAAGCGCCATAAGGCGCTTTTTTGTGCAAATTGTGCAAAACACAGCTTTTGCTTAGTCGAACATAGACGAGATGGACTCTTCGTTGCTGATGCGGCGGATACACTCGGCCAGCATTTCGCTTAACGTTAACTGGCGCACTTTGGCTACGGCTTTCATTTCTGCAGTTAGCGGGATAGTGTCAGTTATAATTAACTCGTCGATAACTGAATTGGCTATATTCTGTGGCGCGCTGCCAGAGAATACAGGGTGGGTGGCATAGGCAAACACCCGCTTGGCGCCTTGCTCTTTTAAGGCTTCTGCGGCTTTGCATAAAGTACCGCCGGTGTCGATCATGTCATCGACGATAATACAATCACGGTCTTTTACATCACCAATAATATGCATTACCTGAGAGACATTGGCTTTTGGCCGGCGTTTGTCGATAATGGCTAAATCGGCATCGTTCAGCAATTTAGCGATAGCGCGGGCGCGCACTACACCACCGATATCAGGCGATACCACTACCGGAGATTGCAGATCTTTTTTGCGCATATCTTCCAGCAACACCGGGCTGGCAAACACGTTATCTACCGGTACATCGAAGAAACCCTGAATTTGCTCGGCGTGCAAGTCTACCGTTAATACCCGATCGACACCGACGCTTGATAAAAAGTCAGCCACTACTTTAGCGGTGATGGGCACACGGGCTGAGCGTACCCGGCGGTCCTGACGGGCATAGCCAAAGTATGGCATTACGGCAGTGATACGACCGGCAGAGGCGCGACGCAGCGCGTCTACCATCACGATCAGTTCCATCAGGTTATCGTTGGTTGGCGCGCAGGTAGATTGGATAATAAATACATCAGAACCACGCACATTTTCATTGATTTGGACACTAACTTCCCCATCACTGAAACGGCCGACTTCGGCATCTCCAAGTTTAATATACAGGCGGCTGGCGATTTTACTTGCGAGTTCTGGTATGGCGTTACCAGCGAAAACCTTCATGTCAGGCACGGTAGGATCCTCAGGGCGGTGGTGAGTCCGGTATTATCAATACGCAGCGGTAATACACCGCTACAGTTACTTATTCGGTATCTGCCAACGCAGCCCACACTGGCGACTGGTTGACCCCTCTGGCAATAAAACCGCGGCAGTTAGCCGGTAATTTTGCCAGAGCATGCTGAGCACTGGTCTGGTCCGGGAATGCGGCGAACACACTGGCGCCAGTACCCGTCATTTGACACGGCGCGTATTCTACCAACCACTGTAAGGTTATTGCAACAATTGGGTAGAGGCGTTCGACCAGTGGCTGACAGTCATTGCGCCAGGTTGTTATTAGTAGCGCATCGGCCGGTATTGGCATAGAATTACGAATTAAATCAGGATGCTGGAATACTTCTGCTGTGCTGATATGGCAGTTCGGTGTTACCACCAGGTACACTTTTTCATCCAGTTTAACCGGTTGTAATTTTTCGCCGATGCCTTGGGCAAAGGCGGTAAAACCGCGGACAAACAGTGGCACATCGGCACCAAGCTTTAATCCAAGCTCAGCCAGAACATCCAGCGGTAAGTTCAGTTGCCAGAGTTTATTTAAACCCAGCAGCGTAGTGGCTGCATCGGAAGAACCGCCACCTAAACCGCCACCCATTGGCAGGCGTTTATCGAGATAAATATCACAACCTAAGCTACAGCCGCTGTATTGCTGTAACAGACGGGCCGCGCGCAGCACTAAATTCTGCTCGTTTATCAGCGCGCTGTTGTTGCAATCAAGCTCGATGGCGCCATCCTGGCGTAAGCTAAACCTTAGCTCATCGCCAGCATCTAACAACTGAAACAGCGTCTCAAGGTTGTGATAGCCGTCATCGCGGCGGCCGGTAATATGTAAAAATAAATTTAGTTTTGCCACCGCGGGCAGGGTAAGGGTTGTTATTGCCAATTTCGTATTACCAGTTTTATTTGTGTATCGCTGCTGGTTAGCAGCAAAAGTTTAGGTAGCGACAGAGCGTCGGGGAAAAAACTTCGATATTGCAACTGCCAGACAATGCCAGTGCTGTCGGTTAAGGTAAAACCGGTAACACGGCCAAATTCATCGCGCACTATGTCACGTCCTGTAGTACCTGGCAGGCCGCGTAACCATAATGGCATGTCATGTAGAGGAACTGACCAGCCGGTTAATTGCAACAGTAATGAACTGGTGTCAACAGCGGTATAAGTTTCGCCTCTTATCTTAATTGAGCTGCCGGCACTGCTGTGGCTAAGTTCAAACAGACTGATACCAAGAACAGTATTACGCAGCTGTGCCCGATACTCTGAACTGCTAAGCTGGCGCCAATGTAAATTGCCGCTAATGCTATCATTAGGTGCTTTTATACCCAAAGTGGCCTGCAATTCAAACTGTTGTAGCGCCATAATGCGCTGCTCGCGTTCATTGGCGACGAGCGGTTGCTCTGGTGTAACGGGGCGTTGCCAAAGGCTACAGCCATTTAGCAACAGACAAAATAATAGCATCAGAGCGGGCTGATAAAACGGATAACGCACACTAAAGTCCTTCACAGAGCTTTCTTAGCTTTTCTTAATATGGGCTTTTTCGTACAATTCGCCCCTGATAACTTTCAATACACAGGTGAAAGCCATTTTCGCACTCGGCATAAATCATAAAACGGCACCGGTTGCCCTGCGCGAGCAAGTCGCTTTTGCGCCAGAGCAAGTGTCGCAGGCCTTGCGCGAGCTGACCACGCTGACCAGCATAACCGATGCGGTTATCCTGTCTACCTGTAATCGCACTGAACTGTATTTTAACGGTAGCCCAAGCCAGGCGGAACAGGTAATTAGCTGGTTGGCGCAATTTCATGCACTTAACAGCACTGAACTGCAGCCGCATCTGTATTTACATCAGGACACTGCTGCCGCCGAGCATTTGATGCAAGTGGCTGCCGGGCTGGATTCATTAGTACTTGGCGAGCCGCAAATTCTTGGCCAGGTAAAGCAAGCCTATAATCAGGCGCGCAATGCCGGTACTATTAACCCGCAGTTTGAACGGTTATTTCAGAAAACCTTTGCCGTAGCCAAGCAGGTACGCACTGATACTGAGATTGGTGCTAATGCGGTGTCGGTGGCTTTTGCTGCAGTGAGTCTGGCGAAGCAAATATTTGGCAACCTGACAAAAGTACGGGTATTGCTAATTGGTGCCGGTGAAACTATTGAGCTGGTAGCGCGGCACTTACAAGAGCAAGGTGCGGCGCAGCTTACCGTGGCCAACCGCACCTATGAGCGGGCCGTACAGCTGGCTGAACAGTTTTCGGCAGCAGCGATTACGCTGTCACAGGTTCCACAACAACTTGCCGAAGCTGATATTGTGATAAGCTCTACCGCCAGTACGCTGCCGATAGTAGGCAAAGGCATGGTGGAGCAAGCGTTAAAGCAGCGCAAGCATAAGCCGATGTTTCTGGTCGATTTAGCTGTACCGCGCGACATAGAGCAGCAAGTGGCCGATCTTGAAGATGCCTATCTGTATACAGTAGATGATTTGCAGTCTATTGTGACGCAAAACTTAACTAACCGGCAGCAAGCCGCTGAACAGGCAAAGCAAATGATCAGCGTCGGTGTTGCTGAATTTGCCCAGTGGCAAACCCTACAGGGTAATGCCGACTGGGTGCGCGATTATCGGCAGCGCTGCGATGCAGTGCGCAACGAATTGCTGGCCAAGGCGGTAAATCAGTTATCGGCTGGCCAGGATGCCGAAAAAGTACTGGCAGAGTTTTCGGTTAAACTAACTAACCGGCTGATGCACAGCCCCACTAAAGCCATTCGTCAGCTGGTGCAGGACGATGAGCTTAATAAACAAAATATGATCAACACCTTGTTAGATCTGTAATCAGGCAAATACAACATCATGAAAGAATCGGTATACCGTAAGCTGGAAGGCCTGGCTGAGCGCTACGAAGAGGTTCAGGCGCTGCTAAGCGACGCCTCTGTTATTAGCGATCAGACTAAATTTCGCGAACTGTCCAAAGAGTACAGCCAACTGGAAGACATCAGCAAAGCCTTTGCTGATTATCAGCAAGCGCAGCAAGATTTAGCCTCGGCTGAAGAGATGCAAAAAGACAGCGATCCGGATATGCGTGAAATGGCGCAAGAAGAATACAAAGCCGCAAAAGAACGCATTGAGCAGTTGGATCAAGAACTGCAAATATTATTGCTGCCAAAAGATCCAAACGACAACAACAGCTGCTTTTTGGAGATCCGCGCTGGTGCCGGTGGTGATGAAGCCGCCATTTTTGCCGGCGATGTGTTTCGTATGTATAGCCGGTTTGCCGAAAAGCGCCGCTGGAAACTCGAAGTGGTCAGTGCCAGCGACGGTGAACATGGCGGCTACAAAGAGATTATCGCCAGCGTGCAAGGCGAGGGCGCTTACGGTACGTTGAAGTTTGAATCAGGCGGGCATAGGGTACAGCGGGTACCAGCTACTGAATCACAGGGGCGGGTGCATACCTCCGCCTGTACAGTAGCGATAATGCCGGAAATTCCGGAAAGTGAAGCGATAGAAATTAACCCGGCCGATTTAAAAGTGGATACGTATCGTGCTTCAGGTGCCGGTGGTCAGCACGTTAACCGCACCGACTCTGCCATTCGTATTACTCACTTACCTACCGGTATAGTAGTGGAGTGCCAGGATGAGCGCTCGCAGCATAAAAACCGCGCCCGCGCCATGAGTGTGCTGCAATCACGTATTCAGGCGGCAGAAGACGAAAAACGCCGCTTAGTGGAAGAATCTACCCGCCGCTCATTGGTGGGCAGTGGCGATCGTTCTGAGCGCATTCGCACCTATAACTTCCCGCAGGGCCGTTTAACTGATCATCGCATTAACCTGACTATTTACCGCTTAAACGAGGTAATGGAAGGTGATTTAGATCAAGTATTAGAGCCACTAAAACATGAACATCAGGCCGACTTGTTAGCCGCACTGGCCGACGAGAACCGCTAAGTGCAGCAAGCAGTAACATTAGCACAATGGCAAAAGCAGGCGCAGTTGCAGCTGGCTAACGTCAGCCCGACAGCAGATATTGAAGCCAGATTGTGTCTGTGCCATGTGCTTAATGTTAGTAGCAGCTATTTGTACAGCTACCCGGAGCGTGAATTGACGGTTACTGAGCAGACACAGCTTAGCCAGCTGTTAAGCGCGCGCTTACAGGGCCAACCGCTGGCCTATTTATTTGGCTATTGGCATTTTTTTGATTTGACGCTTGAAGTTAGCCCCTGCACGCTTATTCCGCGGCCCGATACTGAACTGTTAGTTGAGCAGGCGCTGAGTTTGCCGCTTGCCACAAACGCCAGGGTGCTGGATTTAGGCACCGGCACCGGCGCTATCGCCCTGGCGCTGGCGCACAATAAACCGCAGTGGCAGCTTACAGCCGTCGATTACATCAGTGATGCCGTGCTGCTGGCAGAGCGCAACCGGCAGCGGTTACACATTAGTAATTGCACTGTGCTGCAGAGCAACTGGTTTGCTGCGTTAGCAGGGCAGCGCTTTGATCTTATCGTATCCAACCCACCCTATATCGACCCTGACGACGGCCATTTAGTGGCGCTGCGTTATGAACCAATATCAGCACTAACCGCACCAGAGCAAGGGCTGGCCGATATCCGCCACCTGGTGCAGCATGCGCCACAGTATTTGCAGGCTAATGGCTGGCTGTATCTTGAGCATGGCTATGATCAGGCTGACGCTGTACGGCAGTTATTGCACGAAGCCGGTTTTACCCAGGTGCAGTCGCAGCGCGATTACGGCGGCAACTGGCGCATTAGCGGCGGTTGTTATCTGTGTTAAGTTGAATTACATCAGGTTTTCTTTGACCGAGCCTAACTTAACGCATATAACTAAAGCAGTATGCTGCATAACAAAAATGCGCCAAGGATAAGTGGATGAACGATGAATTCTTATTTGCCGAAGAGCCAGAACATTCAGAACCAACGTTAAACGGTAGCTGGAAGATCCTGATAGTTGATGACGAGCCTGAGGTGCATGCGGTTACTAAGCTGGCGCTGAGTGACTTTACGTTTCAGGGCAAAAATCTGACGTTTATCAGCGCCTATTCCGGTACAGAAGCGAAAAAGCTAATTGAGCAGCACCCCGATACTGCGGTGATGTTGCTTGATGTCGTGATGGAAACCGATGACGCCGGTTTGTTGGTTGCCAGCTACATACGTGAAACACTGCATAATGAACATGTACGTATTATTTTGCGTACCGGCCAGCCCGGTCAGGCACCTGAACGTCAGGTAATTATTAATTATGATATTAACGATTATAAGTCCAAGACTGAACTGACAGCGCAGAAACTGTTTACCGTTATTATGTCCAGCCTGCGCTCGTATCGCGATATTATGTCGCTGGAACAAAGCCGGCAAGGTTTAGAAAAAATCATTAATGCTTCTGCTGACTTATTTTCCTCACACTCGATGGAACAATTTATCGACGGTGTGCTGCAGCAGCTTACGTCTATTCTGGGCTGCAATGAAAACGCTCTGCTTGTCAGCTCGTCGCTGGTAGCCGGTAACATCAGCGGTGATGTCTCTGATCCGCATAAACTGGTGGTGTTTGCTGGCCTGGGCGAATTTGAGCGTCAGGAAGGTAAACCGGTGCAGGACGTGCTGGCACCAGAGCTACTGGAAGCTTTTGAAACTGCCTTACATTCAAAAGGTATAGTCTATCGGGACAATTATCTGGTGGCCTATTGTACCAGCAAGTTTACTCATGGCTCTTTACTTTATATCTCAGGCTTGCCCGGCGTGATTAATGAAAATGAGAAAAAGCTCATTGAGCTGTTCTCACAGAATGTGCAGATAGCTTACGAAAATGTGCAATTGCAGCATGAAATCGAAGATACCCAGCGCGAAATAGTTTACCGCTTAAGCGAAGCGGTAGAGCACCGCTCGATTGAAACTGGCAACCACGTAAAACGGATGGCATTTATTTGCTACGATCTGGCCAAAGCCTATGGCATGCCTGATGAAGAAGCCGAACAGCTGATGTTTGCTGCGCCACTGCATGATGTCGGTAAAGTAGGTATCCCCGATGGCATCTTAAATAAACCGGCGAAATTGCAAGGCCAGGAGTGGGAAGTAATGAAAACCCATGCCAGCATCGGTTATGAGATTCTGAAAAACTCGAAACGCGCTATTATCCAGGCGGGTGCGGTAATCGCACAGGATCATCATGAAAAGTGGGATGGCACTGGTTACCCTGCGGGTAAGAAAGGCGAGCAAATCCATATTTATGGCCGTATTGCAGCATTGGCGGATGTGTATGATGCGCTGCGCCATCGGCGCTGCTATAAGTCAGCCTGGAGTCTGGAGCAGGTACTGGCGCATATTGAAACAGAGGCCGGTAAACAGTTTGACCCGAAATTGGTAGAAATATTTAAACTGCGGGTCGACAAACTAGAAGCAATACTGCAAAAATACCCAGACAGCGAAGAGTAACCGCAGCCAGCTTACGCTGGCTGTTTTTTTAATCATTAAGGATTAACCCTATGTATATGGCTTACAAGCATTTTCACCTGCTTATGGTCGTGCTCAGTGTCAGTTTTCTGTTGGTGCGATACGCCATGAGTTTAAAACCTGCGGCAATGTTACAACACAAATTCTTTAAAATTACACCGCATATTATTGATACATTATTACTGATAAGTGCGGTGTTGTTGATGCTGGCGATCCAACAGTATCCTTTTGTCCACGCCTGGCTTACCGAGAAATTTATCGCTGTACTGGCTTATATTGCATTGGCTGTAATGGCATTTCGTGGTCGCACAACTTTTATCCGCGGGTTATGTTTCCTCGGTTCACTGGGCTGGCTGGGGCTGGCAATACGGGTTGCGATAACCAAACAACCGGTATTTTTGCCGGCATTATGATAACAGCTGTTTTTTTCAGGAACTGACATGAACGCTCATACCATTACGGTTGCCGGCATACCGGTAGCCAACCATTTACCCTTTGTGTTGTTTGGCGGCATGAATGTGCTGGAATCCCGCGATTTGGCAATGCGTATTGCCGAGCACTACGCAGAAGTAACCACCAAGCTGGGTATTCCCTTTGTATTTAAGGCCTCATTTGATAAGGCAAATCGCTCGTCGGTGCATTCATACCGCGGCCCGGGCTTGGATGAAGGTTTAAAAATTTTTGCAGAGATTAAGCGTACTTTTAACGTGCCGCTAATTACTGACGTACACGAGCCGCATCAGGCGGCGCCGGTGGCAGAGGTAGTCGATGTGATCCAATTGCCGGCGTTTTTAGCCCGCCAAACAGATTTAGTTGTGGCGATGGCTAAAACCGGCGCTGTGATTAATGTAAAAAAACCGCAGTTTTTAGCACCACACGAAATGCGGCATATTATCAACAAGTTTAAAGAGGCAGGCAACGAGCAAGTGTTGCTTTGTGAGCGTGGTAGCTGCTTTGGTTATAACAATCTGGTAGTAGACATGTTGGGCATGGATGAGATGAAGCAATACGGGCCGGTGATTTTTGATGCTACCCACGCGTTGCAAAAACCAGGTGGTCGTGAAAGTTCGGCTGATGGCCGCCGGGCACAGGCTGCACAGCTGGCTCGCTCTGGTATGGCACTGGGTTTAGCCGGTTTATTTATTGAGGCACATCCGGACCCTAATCAGGCAAAATGCGACGGGCCCTGTGCTTTGCCATTGGCTAAACTGGAAGCCTATCTGCAGCAGATGAAAGCTGTAGATGATTTGGTGAAAAGTTTTGCGCCACTGGACACTGCTGCCAATTAACTACGCGATATTTTATACGCTGCCTACGGGCAGCGTTTCGTTTAATCTTCATAAAACTGCCATGTTTATCTGCTTACCTCAGGTTATGCTGTTATAGCATTGTCACAATTATTTTTGCCGGGGTTTGGTTGCATCAGCACGATTTATTGCCGGAGTTGGCGCAACTGGAGCAACTAATTGCTCAGGCGCCGGTTGAACTGCGCGTCCAGGTGCTGGCAAAGGTGCCGCATATGATGCAGCAACTGCCTCTGTACGCATTATCATTGGGCAATACCGCCGCAGATAAACCGGCAGTGGTATTGCTTGGTGGCGTACATGGGCTGGAGCGTATTGGTACCCAGGTAGTGCTGGCTTATCTGCAAACGCTGATACAGCGTTTGCCCTGGGACAGTTGTTTGCAGCACACGCTTGAAAACTGCTGTATTTATGTTATTCCGCTATTAAACCCGGCCGGCATGGCTAATGGTTGGCGTGCCAATGGTAACAGTGTCGACTTAATGCGTAATGCGCCGGTAGACTGTGTTGAAGGTGCAGCCTGGCTGGTGGGGGGGCAACGCATTAGCCACGCCATTCCCTGGCACCGTGGGCGCAGTGACAAAATGGAGATTGAAAGCCAGGCTTTGGTAGACTTTGTTTCAACGTCCTTGTTTAAAAGGCCGTTTTCGCTGGTGTTGGACTGTCATTCAGGCTTTGGCAGCACCGACAGGCTGTGGTTTCCTTATGCCAAAAGCCGGCGTCAGCCGATTGTCCATTTGGCTGAGATGTATCGCTTGCGCCAGCTATTTTTTCAAACCTACCCACACCAAAATTATATTTTTGAACCGCAATCACAACATTATTTATGTCACGGCGATTTGTGGGACTATTTGTACGATTTGGCGCTGGATCATGATTGCACCATGCTGCCGCTGACATTAGAGATGGGGTCGTGGAACTGGGTGCGGAAAAATCCGTTTCAACTGTTATCCAGCTTGGGTATGTTTCATCCGGTTAAGCCACATCGAATTAAACGCGTGCTACGCAGCCACCTGATTTTAATTAACTTTTTAATTAATGCGACCATGTCGCATCAAAATTGGTTGCCGTTGGCTCACAGAGCAAATTTACAAGCAGAGGCTGAGCGCTTATGGTACTAGCTGCAACGGTTCCGGTATTGTTGATCCGTGGCTTGAGCCGCGAGCAACGGCATTGGGGCACGTTTCGTCCATTACTGGCAGCGAGGCTGAGTAACCCGGTGCTAAGTTTTGACTTTGCCGGCTGCGGCCAGCTTTATCAGCAGCGATCGCCTTGCAGCATCAAAGCGCTGAGCCAATCGGTACGCTTGCAAGTACAACAGGCGCCAGAGTTTAATGGCAGGCTGCATCTGGTTGCAATATCGTTGGGCGGCATGTTAGCAGCAGATTGGGCCAGTCATTATCCGCAAGAAGTGGCATCAGTAACACTGATCAATAGTAGTGCCAGACCGTTATCACCATTTTATCAGCGCCTGCACTGGCGTAATTACCCGCTGATTTTACGTAGCCTGCTTATGTCAGCAACTCAGCGCGAGCAGGTTATTTTACGCTTAACCAGCGCCGCTCCGGCGCAGCATCAGGCTAGTCTGGCTAATTGGCAGTTATGGCAACAACAACGGCCGGTGGCTAAATTAAATGCACTGCGTCAACTGTGGGCAGCCAGTCGGTTTAACGTCCCTGCAGCACCGCGGTGCCCAACGTTATTAATTAGCAGCCTGGGCGATAAACTGGTGAGCCCGCAGTGTTCTGCAGCGTTAGCAAACTATTGGCAGGTGCCACATATTCAGCACTCCTGGGCTGGCCATGATTTGGCGTTAGATGATCCTGAGTGGCTTTGTACGCAGCTAGCCAGTTTTATAACTACCGGCTAGTTAAGCCTTAAAGCAGCTGCATTTGTAGCTGTTCGCTGCCAAATTCAATAATATCGCCGCTATTAATTTGCCGGCGTTTTCGGGTTTCTACTTCGCCGTTTACTTTAACTAAACCGGCGTCTATTGCCGCTTTAGCCTCACCACCACTACCTAGCAGACCCTCAAATTTGAGGATTTTATACAATTCTACCGCCGGTTTACTCAGTATTACATTACGCATGTCATATCCTTGGCAGATTACTCTGCTGATTCAGTAAAATTAAGGTGGGGTTTGCCAACGATATAAGCGCGGCGAAATACCGAAAAATATTCGGCCAGAGCTGCTGCAGCAACCGTGTCGTTAGCCAGTTTCAGTACTTCAACTGCCACTTCAGCCGTGCATAGCTGGTGCAGGTGTGCCGCTTCGCGCAGCTGATAAGCTGAGCTTTGCTCTGGTTGAATACCCAGCACCGGCAAATTGGCAAGATAGAAGCTTTTAAACATTTTTTTTGCTTCGCGCCAGGTGCCGTCCAGCATAATAAACAGCGGTATTTTACCGCTTTGCACTGCAGTCAGCTCAAGCGGGCTGTTTATGCAACGCTCTGCCTCAGCATATTGCTGCGGAAAAACCACTATCGGTGCATAGCGCGTATCATTCAGCAATGCCAGCATAGTAAGGTCGGGTTGGGTTCTGTCCCAGACAAAGGCATGATTATCTGTTATTACATCGGCAATAATCCGGCCGGTGTTGCTGGGTTTATAGCACTCGCCGGTGTACATTATAAAGCAAAACGCACTTGTGCTGGTGACACTGGGTTTAGCTGCACAAATACATTCTGTACGCGGCAACAGGCACTGCTCACAGCGTTTTACTTTGCTGCCGCGTGCGTTAAACACCCGGGTGGCTTTAGCCAGTTCTTGTGTGCGTAAACGCAGCACTGAATTTGTATGCGACATCTTGTTTATGCTGACAACCGGGCGTTAAGGGGCGGCTATTGTAGCGGTTTTTATGCTACACTGCGCGCAGATTTTTCTGCCGGAATATACAGTGTCTATAGCCCGCAAAGCCTCTGAAATTACCCTGCCTGCTGTCAATCAGGGCTGGAATACTGTGCTGCAGTTTCTTTGCAGTCAGTTTCCGTTTATTACTGAAGACACCTGGCGAGAGCGCATAGCAACAGGCAAAGTGTACTGGTTTAATGGTGAGACGATTACCGAACATACGCTATTTTCACCCAGCAAAAGGCTGTGTTACTACCGTGAAGTTGTTGCCGAGCCGCAAATTCCGTTTGCGCATCAGATCCTGTACCAGGATCAGCATATTTTAGTGGCGGATAAACCGCATTTTTTACCGGTAACACCCGGTGGTGAATACGTTAACGAGTGCTTACTGGCGCGCTTGCAGCGTGAAACCGGCATCGCCGATCTGGTACCGGTGCATCGTTTAGATCGCGACACCGCTGGCCTGGTGCTGTTTTCGCTAAATCCGCACAGCCGGGCCGCGTATTATCAGCTGTTTAGTACAGGTAGTATAAATAAACAGTATCAGGCGGTGGCGACGTTAACTGCGGATGTCGCTGCAGCTGAGTTACCGCAGCATTGGCATGTTGAAAACCGTATTGCAAAAAGCACGCCGCGTTTTATAAATGCTATTGTTGCTGGTGCAGCCAATGCCAGCTCTTGCATCAGTCTGGTAGGTAAAAATGGCGACTTAGGGCTATTTGAGCTAACCCCACATACGGGTAAAACTCACCAGCTGCGCTTGCATATGCTTGGTCTGGGCATGCCGATTATGCACGATAACTATTACCCCGAGCTTAAAGCTAAACAAGCGCCGCAGTTTAATAAACCAATGCAGCTGTTGGCAAAAACACTGTCGTTTACAGATCCGAAAACAGGAACTGAGCGCCAGTTTAATAGCACACTAGGCCTTAGTGCCTGGTCTGGTTTTGTAACGGATTAAGTAGCGTCCAGTTAGCAACCTCTGGGTGAAAAAAGCCGGCTTCGGTGTAGGCTTTAATAATTCGGCCTTCAGCACGTAGCTGAACCAAACCAGCCTGCAAAGCAGCAAATACCCGCTCACCGTCGGGATGATTGCGTGCTACGGCAACATGTCGGCTATCGTACAATGCTACTTTAATACCGGGTATAGCAACCAGTTGGTAATTTTCAGTGCTGATACGAAACGGTAATTGCGGTAAAAATGGTGCCAGCATTACATCAACCCAGGCTTTACTGACCATGCGCGCTTGCGCCGCCCAGGACTTTTCATCAGTGAGCTGCGCCGGAGCAATATGTTGCCAGGTTTGCCAATCAGCCCGCCAGTGTGAACTGGATACCGCTGTAAGTGCTTTAAGCTGGGCTAAGTTGGATACCGCTAATGCCTTGCTGTTGGTTGGTGACGTATAAACGCCAACGATATATTCGCCATGGTGAATTAAAGGCTCGCTGATATAAACGCTGTCTTTGACCATGTCTAATTCAGATCGCCAAAAACTGTCCAGTCCAACGAGTAAGATGCCTGAACTGATAGAACGGATATTGCGGGCATCATAATTACCGGTTTCAAAACGCAGTTGCAGTTTTATGCCGCCCAGGGCGATAGCTTGTTGGATCAGCACAAAATCAACCACATCACGCCGGGCAAATTCAGTACTAAAATCTGTAACATCATAAATTGACCTGCCAGCAAGAAAGCGCTGCGTATCCTGATAGACATCACGATCAACGGTGATCAGCGTTTTTAGTGTTTCTGCTTCCAAGGTAAAAACGTATAAACAGCACAACAATAGTTTTGGCATAAGCACACGTTTGAGCAGACAGATGTAAACAGTGTAGCTAAACCGGCCAATACTGGCACATTTTCCATTTTCAAGTGTTCTGACCCCTTGAAAATTGCTGTAACAGCTTATCGAGCTGATTGGCAAAGGCCTGACGGTCGCTTTGGTTTAGCGGTGGAGGGCCGCCGGTATGCACGCCGCTGCCGCGCAGGGTGTCCATAAAATCACGCATGGTCAGTTTTTGTTTAATGGTGTCGTTACTGTATAGCTCGCCACGGGGGTTTAATGCATGGCCACCTTTGGCCAGCACATCGGCTGCCAACGGAATATCTGCGGTGATCACCAAATCGCCGGCTTCACAGCGGCGGACAATTTCGTTGTCGGCTTCATCAAAACCGCTGGATACCGTAATAGCCGAGATAAACTTTGACGGCGGTACCCGTATCAGTTGGTTGGCAACCAGTAAGGTAGTGATTTGTTTGCGCTCGGCGGCGCGAAAAATAATATCTTTAATTACCACCGGGCAGGCGTCGGCGTCGACATATATTTTCATGGTGCAGCAGTCTCGTATTGGTGATAAAAACGGATGTCGTCCGGATAAGGAAAAATGTCTTCGATAATGCCATTACGGATATTTTGCTGTTTCTGCCGCCAGTAGGCGGCATCGAGCAATTCGCCGTGCTTGCTAAACAACAACTGACGAATTTGCGCTTGCGGTGTCACAAAGGTGGCCATTTGTTCCGGAAATACGTCGCCAGGCGCCGCACAAACTGTGCCTTCGGCAAACATGGCGTCTTCATAGTTGTCGGTTTTCGGAAAGCTTCTGAAATTCACATCCAGCATATACTGCACTTCATCGTAATCGTAAAACACCACACGTTTATGCCGGGTTACACCGAAGTTTTTCAGTAGCATATCGCCCGGGAAAATATTAGCGGCAATCATTTGCTTAATGGCCTGGCCGTAATCATCCATAATACTGGCTTTTTCGTCGTCGTTGGCTTGTTCCAGATATAAATTCAGCGGGATCATCCGCCGCTCGATATACAAATGGCGAATAATCACCATGCCATCTTCAACCCGCATTGAACCGGCAATAGAGGTTTGCAATTCTTGCAGTAAATCGGCAGTGAAGCGGCTTACCGGCAGGGCGACATCTGAGTATTCCAACGTATCGGCCATACGGCCAACGCGGTCATGCTGTTTAACCAACTGATAACGCGCTTTTACCGTGTCACGGCCAAATTCTTTGCTGGGCGCAAATTTATCGCGGATCACTTTAAACACATAAGGGAAAGAGGGCAGGGTAAATACCATCATAACCATGCCGCGAATACCCGGCGCGGCCACAAACAGATCCTTGCTATTAGCCAGATGGTTTAGCAGCTCGCGATAAAATTCAGTTTTACCCTGTTTGTGCAAACCAATGCTGGCATACAGTTCGGCCAGGGTTTTATGTGGTAGCAGTTCACGTAAAAAATGCACCAGCGCTGAAGGCACCTGCGTTTCTACCATAAAATAGGCGCGGGAAAAGCCAAAAATGATCGTCATTTGCTTGGTGTCAGTGACCAGGGTGTCGATATAGAGGCCTTCACCTTCTTTGTGCAATAGCGGAATAATAAAGGGTTGCTGACCGTCTGGTGTCACTACCCGGCCGACAATATAGGCGGCTTTATTGCGAAAGAACGCCGGCTTTAAAATATCAAACCTAATTTGGTAAACGGGGTGGTGGCTATGGCTGCTGTGCTGCATAAAGCTTCTTACAATCAGCCGGATATCCCGCTCCATATCAATAAACGGCGTAACAAATGCAAAGCTGGCAATGATATTGCGGATACATTGTTTTAGGCCATCCTGCGCTGGGAAGTAGCTGTCGTACACCGAGGCAACCGGTGCCGGTAAATGCTGCTTACTCAGTGTTGATTCGACAAAAATATTTTGGTTGTGGAAGTACTTACGTTCGAACAAGCGGCAAAACACAGAATTATAGAATGTTTCTGCCAGTTCAGCCTGCGGATGAAAGGCCAGAAACTCGAGGTATTGTTGTTTTACTTGTTGCCACAAAGGTCCATTCAGACATTGCTCTGGCAGTTGCTGTTGTACCAGTGCAATGGTTTCATTTACCCGCAAATCATAGTAAGAAATTCGTGCCGAGCTATCCTGCTGAAAGGCGCGCCAGTCTGCCAGCTCAAAGCGTTGTTTGGCTTTGGTGGTAATCGCCTGAAACAAACTAAAGTGGCGGCGAAAACCTTTTAAAATAATGTCAGCGATTTGTCGTGCTTGCTGCATGGGAGCTGCTTCTGTTTTGGGCGTATTGTTATGCTAACAGCAGTAACGCAGTGACAAAAGCCGGTTTTTTGTTGCTTGCACCTGATTTGGGTATATTCGCGTATTTTTTATGACTTTCTCTGCAATTCAGATTTTACTGAACTATGTTTAGCAAAAGGTTTAAGCACCTTTTGGGTTAAAACAAGGAGCTTGTATGAGAAAGACAACGTTACTTAGCATAAATAGCATGATGTTGTTGCTACCACTGAGCGCGGCAGCCGAGGTGAATATCTCCGGTTTTGCGACAGTTGCAGGGGGCAAGGTACTTAGTGGTAGCGGGGTGGAGGCGTTTGGTTTACCCCCTACTTTTTTAGCCAACTACCCACAGGTTGGTGTTTACGAGGAAGAATGGTCATTTAAACCGGATAGCCGTATCGGTTTGCAGTTGTCGGCCGATTTAATGGACGGTTTATCTGTAACCGGACAAATTGTTGCCCGTGGCGCAGATGATTTTGATGCCAGTTTTGAATGGGCTTATATTTCGTACCAGCTTAATGACACCTGGACAATCCAGGCCGGTAAAAAACGCTTACCCCTGTATTATTACTCAGACTTTTTTGACGTTGGTTTTGCTTACTTGTGGCTGCGGCCACCGGCAGATAACTACACCTGGCAAATTTTTAACTACACCGGAATAAACGCGTTGTTTAATACTCAGTTAGGCAGTTGGGATATTAGCGGCAATATCTATACCGGCCGCGAGGATGACAAAGAAAATAAATTGTTATCGCAGTTTTTTGGTACTAATCCGGTACGGGAGATCTGGAAAGATATTGTCGGTGGCGTGGTGAGCTTTAACCGCGACTGGTTAGATATTCGTTTAACTTACATGACCTATATTAACGAGCGCTATCGCACGGTAAATGGAGTCACAGAGCGGGTAGATTGGGGCGGTGAATTGGAGCGGCGCGGCAAGTTTGCCGGTATTTCCGTCAATATTGACTACAACAATCTGGTATTGCTGTCGGAGCTCAATCAGCTGGATCTGGATGGCGGTAAATTTGATACCTACATGGTATCGCTGGGCTATCGCTTTAATACCGTTACACCCTATATCTCTTATGCCGATTTTGACAGTGATGGAGAAGTGCATAACACCACTAGCATAGGCTTTCGCTATGACTTTCACAATTCAGCCGCTTTTAAACTGCAGTACGACGATGTCGAAGACAAAGGCACTGATGGCCTAATGGTGGCGGGTGACAGCAAGTCTGTCACTTTTGGCGTAGATTTGGTGTTTTAGGAGGCGGTATGAAAACATTATTAGTTGTTGGCAGCTTATTGCTGCCTTTAACGGTCAACGCTGCGATTGCCGTGGTAGTGCATCCGTCTAACCAAACCAGCATTACTCAGGAAGAACTGGCGCGGTTGTATACCGGCAAAATGAGTGCTTTTAGCGATGGGTCATCGGCGGTACCTGTTAATCTGGCAGATTCAGTGCCGCTACGCTCAGAGTTTGATCAAAAGGCGCTTGGCCGCTCATCCAGCCAGGTAAAAGCATTTTGGTCGAAGCTGGTGTTTACCGGTAAAGGCACACCACCCAAAGAAGTGGCATCAGATAGTGAGGTGCTGACACTGGTGGCAAATAATCCCAATATTATCGGATATGTCAGTGCCACAGCCGTGTCTGACAAGGTTAAGGTGTTATTTACTCTAGAGTGATAAAAAACAGGCCGGCAATGCCGGCCTGTCTGTTTTTAGGCAACTGCCGGCTGTAAATCTAAGCCGTAGCCAAACATTACCGCCAGCACCAGCACCACTGAAGAGGCCAGCATCAGCTTTACAATTAGTGGTAAACAAAAGCGGAACCAATGGCCATAAGGAATACCGGCAATACCAATAATGCCCATTAAAATGGCATTGGTAGGGATAATCATATTAGAGAAACCATCACCGAACTGATAAGCCAGTACGGCAACCTGCCGCGGGATCTCAAGCAGGTCAGCAACTGGCACCATCAAAGGCATCGTGACATAGGCCTGGCCGCTACCTGATGGAATAAAAAAGTTCAGTAGGGTCTGAATAACTAACATGCCGACAGCGGCGGCTTCCGCACCCACATAAGACAACGGCGTAGACATACCATGCACCAGGCTATGCAAAATCTGGCCATCTTCCATAATTAACGAAATACCGCGTGCCACACCAATCAGCATCGCTGTGGTGGTAAGCTCCATCGCGCCGGCAATAAATTTATTCGCTGCAACATCGGCCGATACCTTGCCAATAACGGTAATAAACAAGCCCCAGGCAATAAAAGCGGCACCCAATTCATATAGGTACCAGCCATTAACGCGGATATTGTATGCCACTACGCCGATGGTTAGCACAAAGCTGGCTAAAATCAGCCGGTGGGCCCAGGTAAGCGTTGGATAAGAGGTAGCTTCTTTATCACCCAGCGGGCAGGGCAAGTCTTTTACCATCGAGTTGTTGGGATCGGCCAGTACCTTTTTCGAGTAGCTCCAAACGTGGTGGAAGCCTATTAACACAAAAGGTAAAAATATTGCTGCGCGTAGCGGCCAGCCAGATAAGATAGGAATATCAGCAATTTGCTGTGCTATGACCAGGGTAAAGGGGTTAACTGCTGATATACCATAGCCGATGCCATAACCGGCTACTGTCATACCGACTGCGGTCATGGCGTCCAGCCGCATCGCTTTACATAGCGCCACCAGAATTAATACAAAGGGGATATATTCGCCGGCGGTACCTATAAAGCTTGATGCCATAGCAAAGCAAAATATCACCATAAAAATAAGCATCTGCGGTTTATTGCCGTAACGTTCGAGCAGGCGGCCAATCAGTGCATCTACCGTGCCGGTAGCGCGGGCAATAGATAAAACACCACCTAAGATCATCACAAAAAAGATCACGTCCTGCGCACTGGCAAAGGCGCGCGGTATCGCAGTTAGTAATTGCCACGGCGTTAAATACTGCCGCTCATCAACCAGGGTAAAGGTACCAGGAATAACTGCACTGCGGCCATTGGCCAGCGTTTGGGTTTCAAAAAAGCCCTGCGGTACTATCCAGGTGGCTATCATCGCCAGCACCATCATGCTAAATAGCAGGGTCAGGGTATGAGGTACTTTAAATTTCGTCATGCTTTACGCTTCCCATAAATATCACTTTGCTACCAAAGGTGTGCTTTACGCAACGTTATTATGCTTAAAAGTCAGCGAGTCTACATTAAGCACAGCAGCGGCACAAACCGGACGTGACTGCTCTGATGTGCTTGCAGCAAGCCCGGCCTGATTGTTTAGTGCCTTTTGTATAGCCAAATTGTCATTAAGGCTGCGTGTTACTCATCGTCCTCCACCATCGTCATCAGCGAGGTATTACCGCCTGATGCCGTGGTATCTATGCTGATAGTTTTCTCGGTAACCAGGCGTTTGATCAACGTATCGTAGTACTCCGCGCTGATAACCGGCAAGATAGCGCCATCGCGCTGTGCCAATTGCTGGCTAAAGTAGCCCAGCCTTGACGAGCGTGCGGCAACCACAGCACCGGCCAGATGCGGGTGCGCTAAAATAGCTTGCAGCTGATCCGGCTTGGCTACCTGAAATACGCCTGCGGCGACGCCGGTAGAGATAAACTTGTCTTTAAATGCCAGCGCCTCTGCATAGAACAACTCTGACGCTACGGTAATAACGGTATTACCGGCCGCCAGCGCGGTGATAATGGATATGGCCCAAAAGTTAAACGAGGTGCTTTTATCGGCGTAACACACTACGCAGCCGCGCGGCTCTATATGCAGCGTATTCGACTCGCCGGTTGGGCCTGGCAGCGTGGTGCATTTGCGCATATGTTTTTCCAGCCGGTTCAGCTGAGCGCGGGCGTCGGCCAGGGTTAACGCTAAATCGTCTGCCAGCTCGTCGATAATATCTACCGTGGCAATTTTCGCCAGCAATTGCCGCACCGCTGATACACGGTCATTCAGCGGCGTGGCGCGCCAGATTTTTTCATCCCTAAGCGAGTTAGCCATCAGCTGTTGCACCTGGGCATCGGCATCAGGGTTATGGTGCAGGCTCAGCTGATCTGGGCTTAAATTGGTCATTTGCACGTTGTCCGGCGAGGCTTTCTCTTTTACCAGCCGCAGTAAGTAGTTCGGCCCGCCGGCTTTAGGCCCGGTACCGGACAACCCGCGGCCGCCAAACGGTTGGGCACCGACAATGGCACCAATCATATTGCGGTTTATATAGACATTACCGGCGCGCGACATTTTTGCCAGGTAGTTGCAGCGGTCTTCAATACGCGAATGAATGCCCATGGTCAGGCCATAGCCGGTAGCGTTAATTTGGTCGATAACCTGATCCAGCTCGCTGGCTTTAAAGCGGATAACATGCACGCAGGGGCCAAATACTTCGCGTTTCAGCAGTGATAAATCACTGATTTCGTACAAGCGTGGCGCAAAGAAATAAGCGCCCTGTGCGGCGTTATCCGGAATATCGCATTGATAATGCAAGGTGGCTTTATCTTTTAAGTATTCCACATGCTGTTGCAGGTTTTTCAGTGCTTTATCATCTATAACCGGACCAATGTCGGTGCTAAGCCAGGCCGGGTCGCCCACATGCAGTTGCTCCAATGCGCCCTTCAGCATGTCGATAATGCCATCGGCAACATCCTGCTGAATAAACAATACCCGAAGCGCCGAGCAGCGCTGGCCGGCACTTTGAAAGCCTGAGCTTATCACATCATCTACCACTTGCTCCGGCAGGGCGGTGGAGTCAACTATCATGCAGTTTTGGCCGCCGGTTTCGGCAATCAGCGGTACCTGAATATCGTTACGCTGTGCCAGAGTGCGTGAAATCAGGCTGCCGGTTTCGGTGGAGCCGGTAAACATCACTGCCTGAATGCGGCTGTCTGGCACTATAGTTTTACCCACCTCGCTGCCGCGGGCAATTACGGCCTGCACCACATGCTCCGGTAAGCCGACGGCGTGCATTAGCTCAATGGCGCGCAGCGCAATCAGGCTGGTTTGCTCGGCCGGTTTGGCAATAACGCTATTGCCAGTCACAATGGCAGCGGCCACCTGGCCTAAAAAAATTGCCAGCGGGAAATTCCACGGGCTGATACACAAAATAACGCCGCGTGGTTCAAAGCGCTCATCTTTGGCCAGCTCTTCGGCGCGGGCCGCGTAATAACGGCAAAAATCGACCGCTTCGCGCACTTCATCAATGCCATCTTGCGCTACTTTACCGGCTTCTTTAATACAAATGGCGACTAACTCATCATGGTGGCGCTCGATAATATCACCGATGCGGCGCAGTAAGTTGGCGCGATCCACAACCGGCGTTTGCGACCAGCTGGCAAAGGCGTTGTCGGCATTTTCCAGCAGTTGCTGCATCTGCTCTGTGCTGTGCAGCCGCACATGGCCGATGATCTCGGTATGATTAGCCGGGTTTTTTACTGCGATGGCGCCATCCGGCACTTGCTCAGCTGTTAGCAAATGAGTGCTAAACCAGTTATCCAGGTTAGCTTTAAACGTAGTCAGGCTATCCACGTCGGTTAAATCCAGGCCTTTGGAGTTGGCGCGTTCGCTGCCGTATAAATCGACTGGCATCTTTATTTGCGTATTGTATTTATTGCGCAGGCTTTGCAGGGTTTCTACCGGGTCAGGCAATAAGGCTTCAACCGGTTGGCTGGTATCAACAATAGCATTAACAAAAGACGAGTTAGCGCCGTTTTCCAGTAGGCGCCGCACTAAATACGCCAGCAGGTTTTCATGCTCGCCCACCGGGGCATAGACGCGGCACTGAATTTTTTCACTGCTGACAATCTGGTCAAATAACGACTCGCCCATACCGTGTAAGCGCTGAAACTCAAAGCCGCTGTTATTGCCTTTGGCCACCTCTAAAATGGTGGCGGCGGTATAAGCATTGTGAGTGGCAAACTGCGGGTACAATACATCACGAGCTTCGAGCAGTTTAATGGCGCAGGCTTTGTACGATACGTCAGTCGAGGCCTTGCGGGTAAACACCGGGTAGTGATCCAAACCCTTTTGCTGAGTAGTTTTAATTTCGGTGTCCCAATAGGCACCTTTTACCAGCCGCACCATCAGTTTGCGGTTTACCTTGCGGGCGAGTTCAGTCAGCCACTCAATAACGAAGATAGCGCGCTTTTGATACGCCTGTACTGCCAGGCCAAAGCCGGCCCAATCGCCGAGCTCGTCGTCGGATAAAATCGCTTCGATAATATCCAGCGAAATATCTAAGCGGTCGGCTTCTTCGGCATCGACGGTAAAGCCGATATCGTAACTTTTTGCGACTAATACCAGCGCTTTAAGTTTTGGCAGCAGCTCGCTCATCACCCGTTCGCGGTGGCTGAATTCATAGCGCGGATGAATAGCCGATAACTTAACTGAAATGCCGGGGCTTTTGATTGGCCCCTTGCCGTTAGCGGCTTTACCAATAGCATGAATAGCGGTTAAGTAGCTTTGGTAGTAACGTTCGGCATCGGCCATAGTGCGGGCACCTTCGCCCAGCATATCGTAGGAATAGACATAGCCTTTTTTCTCGGTATCAAAGGCACGTTCTATCGCATCGTCAATGTTGGTGCCCATAACAAACTGTTTGCCCATAATTTTCATGGCAAAGTTAACCGACTTACGGATCACCGGCTCGCCTAAGCGGCCCAGGGTTTTTTTCAGTACGCCAAATTGCTGGGCTTTGGTTTTATCGTTGTAGTTCACCATTTTACCGGTAACCAACAGGCCCCAGGACGAGGCATTAACAAACAGCGAGTCGCTGCTGCCCAAATGTGAGCTCCAGTCACCTTTGGCTAACTTGTCGCGGATAAGCGCTTCCTGGGTACTTTTATCCGGCACCCTAAGCAAAGCTTCGGCCAGGCACATCAGCACCACGCCTTCTTCGCTGGATAAGGAGAATTCATTTAACAGTGCATCAATACCACCCTGCCCATCCTGATCTTTACGAATGGTATGCACAATTTGCCGGGCCCGCTCCCAGGCGCGACTACGCGCTTTAACGCCCACTTCAGCCAGCGGCAGTAAGTAATCAATCGCTGTGTTTTCGTCGATACGGTAATAGTTACGGATCTTTTGCCGCAGCGGGCACTGGGTGGTTAAATCAGCATTAAATAACATAAGTCAGCCTATAACAGTGGCGTTGCGTTTTAATAAGCAAGCGCAGGGTTAGCAATAATCTCTACTTCGCATACTAAAGAAAATGCCACAAAATAGGCTGGTTTATTTTGTTTATAAAACCCTAGTTTTAATGGTTTATTTTGATTTTTTTAGCATAAAATTCTGCTTTTTAGGTTTTTTCTCAGTCACTATTTCTGGCTTTGCCACTTTTTTCCAAACTAATTATGCTTAATGCTTAATGCTTAATGCTTAATGCTTAATGCTTAATGCTTAATGCTTAATGCTTAATGCTTAATGCTTAATGCTTAATGCTTAATGCTTAATGCTTAATGCTTAATGCTTAATGCTTAATGCTTTAGCCGCAGTGCCAGAGTATCGGCCAGTTTATGCTGGATCACTTAACTGCTGCCTGGCCATTGTTCTGGCAGGTAAACACTATAAATTAAGTTATTAGCCCGGCTAACGTTGACGAAACTGTTTGTTGACAATGTGAAAACGAGATGATGAAATCCCGCGCATCATTTGACAGTACTGCAAGCAATGAATCAACAGGACGTTCAAAAACTCTATTGTGCTCATCATCACTGGATGAAAAGTGTGTTAGCCAACAAATTACACTCTGTCGATGATGCCGCAGATCTGGCGCAAGATGCTTTCTTACGATTGCTGAAAAAAGATCTCAGTTTCGATAGTCTGGCTGGTGGGCGGCATTATCTGAGCCGTATCGCGCATGCGTTATGCATTGATTTCTGGCGTAGACGTAAAATAGAACAGGCGTATCTGGAAAGTTTGCAACAGCTTAGCGAGCCCTATTCCGCCGATTTAACAGAGCATCAGATTATTATCGACATTATTGTAAAAGTGGATGGCATGTTGTGCCGTTTACCACGCAAAATAAAGCGTACTTTTATTGCCGTGCAAATAGAAGGCTTAACCTACAATCAGGTAGCTGAACGTGACAATATTTCCGTTGCCAGTGTAAAAAACTATTTAGCCCAGGCCATATTGCGGATGACCATGTTCAGGGAAGCCTACGATCTTGACTAAAGCTGCTGCCGACGCCGTTAGCCTGAAAAGCGCAGCTTACTGGTTTGTTGAATTGCAGGAGCAGCATGTTAGTTTGCAAACGCGCCAACAGTTTGAAGAATGGTTGCAACAACCACAACACAGGGCCGCGTGGGATAAAGTGTTGCAAATGCATCAAACCTTTGAACAGTTTCAACAACATCAGCAGCAAAATCCTGATATAGAGAAACTTTTACAGCAACCTGCAATGTCCAGGCGGACTGCACTTAAATGCCTGGCAGTTTTTGGTACCTCGTTTTTCACCTATATGGCCGCAAGAACCCCCTGGAGCAAATCACAGTGGTACGCCCTTGCGGCAGATCATGCAGCAGCAGTTGGTCAGTCGCAAACTGTGCGGCTAACAGACCAGTTACAAGTTTGGCTGAATACCAACTCTGCAATAGATAGCACAGTTTCTGCTACTCAAACTCTGGTTAATTTGCTGCAGGGCGAAATGTTTGTTCATCTTCAGGGCAGCAGCATGCAGGCTGATTTGTTACTGACCAGCAAGGTGGCGCAGCAACAAATAATGATTGCAAGTAGCGGCTGTCAGTTAAATCTGTATAACTATGGCGATGGCTGCACCGTGTCGCTTTATCAAGGGGATGCCGTTGTCACGGTTGCTCAGCAACCTTTGTCCTTGACTGCTGGACAACAAATCAATCTGAAAAGCAGCGGTGACATTGACTACAAGCCAGTGACGTCGCTGCCTGATTGGCGCGAAGGCAAACTGGTTGCCAACGCCATGACGCTATCGCAATTTTGCGCCGAACTTAACCGCTACCGCCGTGGCATTATCAGTGTGAATACCGACGCAGAAAGTTTACTTATTGACGGTGTATTTCCGGCTTTTGCGCCAGACACAGCGCTTGATATGCTGGTAAACACCTTACCCGTAAAAATTAACCATTTTGGCCCATGGTGGGTGCAAGTGTCTCTGGCGTAACGCGCTGAATTAGCCGGGTAGTAATGATATCTCATTTTTTTTACGTTGTTATGTGTGCCATCATGCTGATGAATTTGCTGGTAATAAAGGCTTATGCCGGCTCGGATCAGCTTGGGGCATTACGGCAATACGATATAGCCGAAGGGCGGTTGGGCGAATGTTTAAATGCACTTGCGCGTACTGCAAGTATTTTTGTTGCAGCCGACGCCAGCCTAACCGCAGGTAAGCGTTGTCAGCCGTTGTCAGATGAATTAACAACAGAACAGGCACTCTCCAGGCTGCTAATTGGCAGCGGGCTGCGCTATCAGCAGATTGGTGCGCAACACTATGTGTTAAAACCGCTGGCAGAATTGACTGCAACTGCAAAAGGCCCAACAGAGATAGTGGTTAGTTTTTCTTTACCCTCTATGGCGGCAATATCGTCAATGCCCGAGCCCGACTGGCAACAAACTACCAGTGAGTCATCGGGTATCCGCCAGACGGTAAAACAAACACCGCAAGCTGTTTCAATACTAAATACCGCGGCCTATCAGCCATTTAATCAAACCGATTTGGGCGAGGTGCTGCGATCCAGTGCAGGGATATACAGCACAGCTAATTCCTTTACCGGTAACCGTGAATTCAGAGCCCGCGGCCAGCTATTAAATCCCTTTATGATAGACAATCAGCCGTTTGCCGATGCCAACTTTGCCGTATCAGATTTAGATATTGTGTATTTTGATTTGCTGGAGATCAATCGCGGCACCAATGGCATAGTGCAAGACAATGGCAGTAATTCGGCATCGGTAAATTTAAGGCCGAAAGAAGCAGACAAAACAGTGGCAAGACAGGGCGGCATCAGTCTTGGCGATCAATTGAAATACCGAATTAGTGCCGACATAACCGGCGCTGTATTAAATCGGCAGGACCTGAGCGGCAGGGCGATAGTGGTAGCACAGCAACAACAGGATGCGGCCGACTACTCTGACAATTTACGTTACGGTGCCCTGGCCCGATTGAGTTGGGACCTGGATACGAATACCAAGCTAGACCTATATCATATTGCGCAACATGACCGGCAGCAACAGCGTTCAAAAATCCGGCCTTTGTTGTATGCCGATTTAACGCACTTTGACGGCCCCTTATCTACCAACTTCTGGCCAGTTTGGTCTGGCGCCCAGCAAAGTATGTCGTTCTCGCGCCTGATCGCCCGTCAACAACTGGCCAGCCAATGGCAAAGTAGTTTGCATATTAGCCGTGCCAGTCAACAACAAACCGCGCTGGTGCCTGATGTCACCGGTTACCCAGATCGGCAGACACTGTCGCTGTCATTTGGCGCGCTTGATAACCACTTTGAGTTTTCGGCTGATAAAGTTGCATTGACACTCAATGGCGCTTTTTTGATGTCGGACTTTCCGGTTGATGTCAGTATCACAGCAAGCAGCGCCTGGCACCAAAACTATCAGCTGCTGCAACTGATGGATTATCAGGCCACTACCGTGCTTAACCCTAACAGTTTTGCCGCGCTTTACCGCAACCAGACCAGGCCAACAGCTGTTGCGGACACCTTTGTTAACGATTCACATTACCGGGTCAGCGGCCTAAAACTGGCCGGCAGGATAGCGTTGACAGACTCAACGCTGCTGTCGGCATCGGTACGCCGTAACCACAGCCGCTACAGCAATAAAGGCAGTTTTGCCGCTGACACAGAGCGCACGCAGTACACTAACCTCTATCTTGGCCTGAGCCAGGCCATTGGCGCAGCGCAATGGTATGCCAGTTATGCCAACACGGTAGATTTTCGCCAGGGGTATCTGTCGATGCTTGACCTAATCGTTAGTCCGGTGCGGTTTACGTCCTGGGAAACCGGCATAAAAGTAGATTTCTGGCAACAACGTGGCCGCTTCAATGTTAGTGCTTACCGCAGCAGTCAACGCAACTACGCTCAGCTTGTGCCTGAGAGTTTTCCGGTACAATCTGGCTGGGAGGCCGGCTTTGCGTATCAAGGAACATGGCTACAGCTTAACGCCAGCTATAGCCGAAATTTTACTGCAACGCAGCCAGATACAATAGCTGCCCGGCAATTTCAGTTCCCTGACACCTTGTATCGCCTGATGCTGTCTGGCTCGTTAGACAGGGTAATAGCAGGCAGCACATTAGGGATAGGGGTGGAAGGTGAAACCCGCCAGCGCTTTGAGCTGCCAGCATTTAGCCGCCGACAGCCGGTAGCGGTAAGCCAACCTGCCAGCTGGCGCCTTAACAGCTACTATCGGATTGCCACTGGTAATGGCCGCGTTTTTACCCTAAGTATCAAAAACCTGTTAGATAAAGCCTATTTCGATGGCGTAGATATTAACCGTGGCTGGGCAGCATATGGCGCACCGCGGCATTTTGCCTTTAGCTTTGAGCAGCAGTTTTAAAAAAGTTTAGCTGTTTTAGTATCGTTAAACGTTTCCTTATTAATAGCAACAGTGTTGTTGGTATTGGCGCTTATGTACAGAGCGCCTGTTGGGCAGTGCGTCGCTAGCGCACCTAAGATAATAAGGAAATTCCATTGAAAACTAAGTTTAATAATTTCGCAGCATCGCTGTTGCTTTTGCTCTCCGGTTGCGGTGGCAGCAACAATGCACCACAAGTTGTTGTGCAACCAAATAAGGCCCCCGTTGCACAGTTCACTTTAAGCCAGAATCAGGTTGCTGTGGGGGAGCGTGTCAGTGTTGATGCCAGCAGTAGTATTGATCCTGAACAGTCGGTACTAAGTTACCGCTGGCAGATCAAAGACGCTGGCGGTGAGCTGATTACACCAACAGACAATACGGCCAAAGTTCTGCATTATTACCCGCAGCATGTCGGCAGCTATATTATTGTATTAACAGTAACCGATAGCCAGGGCGCAAGCCACAGTGTAGAAATGCCGCTTAGTGTAACTGACACGGCGCAGCACAGCCTGAAAATTGAAGCGCCCGAAACCGCCGCTCTGGGCGATTATCTGCAGCTACAGGCTATATTCAGCCATATGATAAGCGACAAAGTGACACCCAATTATCTGTGGCAACTGGTTGCCAAACCGGCTGACAGTGAGGCGCTGTTGGAGAATTCTTCGCAAAGCCGCGCTGGCTTTATCGCTGATAAGAAAGGCGACTATACCCTCGAAGTAACTATGCAACTTGGGCAGTTTATTAAGTTGACTGTGCAACATGGCATCAGTGTATATCAGGCTGGTGATGTTCCTCCGCAGGCAAAAATTGATGCCAGCCACAACCGTCAGCTGTGGCTAAATGAGCGCTTGTTGCTGACTAGCATTAGTAGCGACAACGACGACGACGAGCTGAGCTACCAATGGACTGTGCAAGGTGGCGCTTATATTGCCCATCCGCATCAGCAGGCGGAGTTTCTATTCGAGCCTTCAGCATTGGCGACTTATACTATTTGTTTGTTGGTACATGATGGCAAACATCAGGATCAGGACTGTACAGAAATAGACGTCACAGATACCAACCGTCAGCCTGTTGCCCGATTTAGCGCGGATACAACAACGCTGGCGCCACACACAGCGATCCGGCTTACCAGTCAGGCGAGCGATCCGGATGGCGATACGCTGAGCTTCAGCTGGCGCATTGTCAGCGCACCCGAGGGTAGCCATGCAACACTTGATCTTAGCGACGAACAACACCCCATGTTTCAGGCAGACAAAGCCGGTGATTACCAGATCCAGCTAGAGGTGTCAGACGCCTGGCAACAATCAGAGCCCTTTGTATTGCCGTTGCAGTTGCAGGCCGCACCTCAACCGCAGCTAAGCATCAGTGCCGAACGGCTGATTACCGTGGGTCACTGGAGCAGGCTGCAAGCCGTGCTGAGCGTTGAAAGTGACGATGTGCAGTTCAACTGGACAGTGTTAAGCCAGCCGCAAGGTGCTAATGGCGAATTCCAACCAGGCAACCAGGCTGACGCGATGTTTAAAGCCGACCTCAGCGGTGACTATTTGCTGCAGGTTGCAGTAAGCGGGCTGGCAATAGCGCCACAGGTGGCAACGGTGCTGCTGTCTGCCGATAGTAATTTACCGCCGGTTGCCAGAATTGCCGGCCAAACCCGGCGTTTCGGTCTGGTGGGTATTAAGCAAACATTTGATGCAGCGATAAGTTTTGATCCGCAAGGCGAGGCGATAAGTTACAGCTGGCAGTTGTTCGATGAAAATAGCGCAACTCTGCTAGCCAGCCAGAACGGCGGTACACTATTTACTGTTGAGCCGCAATTTGCCGCTAACTACCGGGTTAAACTGCAGGTGAGTGACGGAGTAAAACAGGCAGAAAGAAATGTATTGCTAGTGGTGGCCGACGAGCTGCCAGTGCAGCTGCAACTAAGCGGCAGTTACGTTAACGTGCTGGGCCAACCTGTTGCAGGTATAAAGGTGACGACTAACCATATAAAGTTTCGTCCTGGCTATGTCGGCGTTTATGAAGCCTATACCGACACCGCCGGCCAGTTTACATTCAGCTTTGAACGTCCACAGCCAGACAGCTGGCAGCCCGGTATCAAAGTAGGCTATAGCTTGCGTTATGGTTATCAGTCACAGGAGCTTATCTTAACCGACGAAAATGAACTGGATTTGGGCCAGGCTACGATAGCTGATCTGCTAAAGGTTCGTTTTGAATCACGTTTTTGCAACAACCTGGCTGATACTAATATCAGGTTTACAATCGTCGGTCAGCGCACGGAACACACTCAGCTAGACCTTGTAGCCTCACCCTTGTTGTCGTTTAGCAAAGATTCGCCAGAGCTTGAAACCTTATTGCCAGCGCCGGCAACTTTTCTGCTGCGCAGCAACCAGGCCAGTGTTAACGCAGATAGCCAGTTTGCCTTAGCTTATACGCCGGAGCAGGTGCAAACCGTAGTAGTTGATTTGTGTAACCCGTAAAACCTTCTGCTTATGTCAGGCGGGTAAAATAGCCGGCCTGACATAAGCTGTCACTCAGCACATGACTGCAACCAGATCCATTGCTCAGCAGCAATACCAATCTGGTTCGCAAATACCATATAGTCATCACACTTTGCCTTGGCCGGGGTTTTACTGCGTGCCAGCAACCAGGCGTAATCTGTTGACGGCCCAATCACTAACGCCATGCTGTAATCATTGCTTAATTTGGCAATATTATAGCCGCCGTAAAACGGGCCAAAAAACGACACTTTAAGTGCACCGGTGTTGCTGTCGCCAACAAAGTAGGCTTTGCCTTCAGCCTCGCTCCATTCATTTTCTTCGGCATTAAAACCACGGTTAATCACTTTTACGCCACCGTCTGCACGCATGACGTAGTTAGCAGTTACTTCGGTTAAACCGCGTTCAAAGCGGTGATCCAGCCTGGCAATTTCATGCCACTCCCCAAGGTAGCGCTTAAGTTCAAATGGTGTTACCGGTGTTACGCCCTCTGGCGTACCGGTGCAGCCAAGTAGCAAGACAGCAGTGGCAAACAGGGTAATTTTGCGCAGCATTTTCATAGCAACCTTTTTAGCGGGTGATTGAACACGCATAGTACGCCGCGAGCTCCAGTTTGTATCACAAAATTTGTCTTCAATCAGGTGGTTATCTTATAAACCCATGTTTTGGTCTCAGTTTTATAGTGTTAGTTCAATTAAGATTTGTACAGAAACCTGTTTGGAAAAAACACCCCCGGCTAAACCGGGGGTGTTGTTCAATAGCTTGCTTTAGCTAACGTATGTGTTAACAACTTGCGTCTAAAGAGTAAATCTTACGCCAAAGTATGCTGTACGCTCAGGAGCTGGCTCAATACCATCCGTTCTGACACGGCTGTAATAGTCTTCGTTCAACAGATTGTTGATGCCGGCATACAGTGCCCAATTAGTCGACAACGCGTACTCACCGCTTAAATCGACTACTTGATAAGACGGGATCCTGGCATCGATGATCGCTGCACCGCTGCCACGCGGTAAATTAGAATCCTGCCAGTATTGATCACTGACCATGGTCAGACTTAACGAAGCCGTTAAAGCATTACCGGTGTACATCAAACCACTACGCAACAGATAATCCGGTGCAAAAGATACCGTATTGCCCACCAAGCTGCTGTTCACACTTCTGGTGATTTCTGCATCTAGCCAAGAACCGTTTGCAAAAGCAGTGAAGTCATGACCCGGTGATAATTCAAAGGCATATTGCAGGCTAAGTTCAACCCCCTGATGACGTGAATCACCGCTGTTTACCCGCTCTATATCGGTGATATTCACCTGGATCTGCTCAATTTTGTCGTTGAAATCAATACGGAAAACACTGATATCAAGAGAAAATTGCTCTGTTACCTGACTGCGATATCCCAGTTCGTAGTTCATCGCTTTCGATACGGTAGGATCATTACTGCCAGCCAACTCAGACGTTGGGTTGATTAAATCGTCAAACCGTTGTGGTCGGTACGATTCTGAAATATTGGCATAGACTTCAGCTGTGTCTGAGAGCTTATAACCTGCACCCAGACCAAAGAGCAACTCGTTGTAAGTGCGATCTAAATCAATTGCATCACGGTTTAGGCTAGCGGTCTTCACCAGTTCAACCATATCATAATTCAGCCGCTCATAACGTATAGCCGGCGAAAGTGTGACATTACCAAAACGAAACAGATTTTCGACAAACAGCGCGGTATAGGTGGTTAAGCGATCTTGCTCAAAGCGCAAGTCCGCTGCATTTTGAGCATCAGACATCAGGTCGCTGTTACGGTGCTGAGTGCGCGGACTGTCGCCACGGAATCCTGAACTCCCAGCGGTGAAAATGCTGTTACTACCCCATGCCAGACTATAGCGCAGATCATAGCCCAGGTTACGAAATTGCTGTTCGTCAACCGTTGTTAAAGCGGGTGGGGCAGAGGGGGGAACAAAGGCGCCCGAGCGACGGCTAAAACGATCCATCGCAAGATACCAAATCTTACCATTCAGACTAGAGGCGGCATCCAACTGCTGCTCGTAGGTTAAGCTTGCCAGGGTTTGGTCGATTTTAACGCGGTTAAAAGGGGTTTTAACCAGATCTCGATTGTCGGCAAATTCGGCAGAGGTTAATCGACCTGCCTCACCCGAGTCGGAGCTGTATAAATCCAGATTGGCGCCAATTTTGATATCTTCAAAGCCTTCATAACTCAAGCCGAAGTAGCCTGAACTCACATCAAAGTCTTCGTTGTGGCGCGGGCCATCAGCACGACGATGATCAAAGGATGCCATAAAACCGGTGTTGCCTTGTGACCAACGTGCTTCATTATAGGTGCTGTACATGGAGTCGCTGCCAACGGCGTGCTCGGTGACAAAACTGTTTCCTGCTTGTGCAGAAGGAGCACGTGTAACGAAATTGACCACAGGGCCAATTTGCGGTCCGTACAGTAAACCTGAACCACCGCGAATAAATTCAACGCGCTCAATACGCTGTGCACCTGGCATATAATACATCGTTGGATAACCAAACATATTGGCACCCAGTGGTACATTGTCCTGGTAAAAAGCGACAAACTCAGACTCATGCGGGTTGCCCAGACCACGATAGTTCACGTTAAAAATGCTAGGGATTTTTTGCTCTGAAACAAATAAACCCGGCAAGGTTGTAAACATTTGACGTAGGTTAGGCTCAACGAAAGTAGGCTGTTCAGTTAAATCCACAACGGACGTTTTTTTCCCTGCAAGAATGAAACCTTCTTTTACATCGGGTAAGGAGGTTACTGGCGCTTGTACTTCGCCGCGAACTTCTAACACTTCTACCCGCTCTGAATTATTGCCAGTAGCATGAGCTGTTATTGAAAAAAAGACCAAGGAAACTGCAGCGGCGACTTTATTTTTTTGCATCGAGAACAACCTTTATTAGTTAATGAAGATGAGATTCATTCATATTACCATTAACTTATATCTGCAGTTCAGCTCTCAAGATTCTTTTAATGTGTTTTTAATCTTATGTTCATTAATGCAGTTAAACGCTATATGCAGATTAACGATAGCGTTGCAGTATCTCGTCTAAAGTGCCGTCCTGTTTGCTAAGTTGCAGTGCGTTATTCAGTTGATGCACTACTTGTTCTGGCAGTTCCAGGCTACAGGCTAGCCACAATTCAAACGCATCGGCACTGGTTGCCACAGGGTATATAAGAATGCCTTTTTCTGCTGCAATGTAGGGGCCACCGATTGAGCCGGCAAGCCAAAGGTCAATGCGCTGTAACTGCAACATTGATAAATTCACCGGGATCTCGGCTATACGTTGGACCTTCAAGCCCTTACTGACGCCATAGTCGGTGAAGGCGTCAGCGGTTTGCCCGCCGATGCGCAGTTTTGCCGCGTCTGACAATTGATTAAATTTGGGCTGTGTCGGATTGATTGAAAATAGCTGGACATACTCTGTGCTTAACGGGCCAACCCACTGATATAGCGTTTCGCGTTCTAGCGTTCTAACGGCAGAAAAGAAGCAGCTATCTGCTTGAGTTTGCGTAAAAAGCTGAGCTCTACCCCAGGGGACAATTTCAAATTGTCCGTAAAAGCCAAGTTTATTCAATAGTAGCTGAATGAGTTCAGTGTTAAGCCCGGTTACTTCCCCATCGTGAGTGAAGTTCCAGGGTGGATATTCTTCAGTGTAAAGGCGCAGAGAAACGGCTGATCCGGTTTCGGCAGCAGCTGCACAAGGCCACAGCAAGCTGGCAATTAATATCAACGCTTTACGCATAGAGCCGCCAAAGTACTAACAACAAATGGTTGCCGGGTGTGTGGTTCTCATAAACCAATGCGGCTCTCATTCTGACATCCATAAAGCATACTTAATTTTTCCGCTGGGTGTGGCGATTTTCTACAATGGGTATTCTATTTCAATTAACGCATCATTGCGCCTGAGCATTGGCAAGGTAAGCGGGCCGTTGAAGCCTGCTTCTATCAGCTGGCAATGTCGCCGATTCTATTCAAACAGGCCATGCTACTACACCCAATTTAAACGTTTGAAATGGGTTGAAGGTTTTGCCCTCTGAAGTGCTAACCGATTAATTTCCCGCGCAATGTCAGGAGTAAAGATAGCCCCAGCAGCATGACTACCACGACATTCGCCAGAGCAAACATCAATACCGATAAAAACTGCCAGAGATGCTTTGCAGGCGCAATAAGAGCCAACAATACAGCGATCTGTGCACAAGCAATAACGCCAAAACTAAAGGCCCAGTACCCCATATGCAAACCAGAGTTGAACGTCCATGGCAGTAATCTGAAAGCGATCAATATTTGATAGCAGCCATAGCCTGGCAGCATTTTTATCAGTAAATTGGCAGAGTCGGGCTCCAGCATCAGATATGCCAAACCACTGACTACCGCCGGCGCAATTTGAATACCTTGCAAATTTTGTGCAACGCCAGGAAGGTAAATGCTGGCGTAGTGTTCTTGGGGTTGCATTGCATACCGCCTTCGACCCTTGCGGACAAACGTATACCTACCTGTAGATAATAAATGTGGTGAGACGATCCTTTTTTCAATGCCTATCTTTAGGTAGATAGTCGGCGTACAATGTTGCCATGTCAGCCAGCAATGATATGCTGGCCTTTTGCTGAATTTTTTCGACGGGACCACATCATGACCAACTCAACAGTGGACAAAATTCTTGACCTTGCAGAACTGCAAGTGCGCGCCGGTGGCTATAACTCCTTTAGTTTTCGCGAGATCTCCAAAGAGATCGGTATCAAAAGTGCCAGTATTCACTACCATTTCCCAACCAAAGCAGATTTAGGGGTGGCGGTGGCCGCGCGGTATACCGAACGTTTTGTGCAAAGATTGGCGCAAGTCCTCGTCGAGCATGACAATGCGGCTGCCCGACTCGATGCTTACATCGATTTGTTCCGACAATCGTTACTTTGTGATCAAAAAATGTGTTTATGCGGCCAACTGGCCAGTGAATCGGAAGTGTTACCTGAGCCGATCCGTGCCGCGACCGAGCAATTTTTTGTACAGAATTTACAGTGGTTACGCCTACATGTGTTTGAAGTAGCAGGCTTGACGCCGCAAGTAGCAGGGCAACGCGCTGCGGGTTTACTGGCGAGCTTGGAAGGGGCGTTATTGATGGCCAAAGTATTAAACGACAATGCGGTATTTGAGGAAGTGAATGCAAATCTGACAGCATTCCTCGCTTAGATTTCCAGAACAGCAGTAGCTGGTAGTAACAGATTGAAAAGTATCAAACGTGGCTGGAGATTTCAAACCTTCATGTCATCGCCGATGTAGTATCTGCGTTACTGCATCGGCGGTACTTAAGCGTTGCCACTTGTAGCGGTTACGCCTCTAAATGCCCCACTTTGACCAGAATGAGTGTCTCTTCCTCAACATAGGGGTGGTGTACACTCAAATGCGGATTTCGCAACCAAGTTCCAGCTGGATACACGCCATGTTCGTCGTGAAACGTGCCGGATATCACCAGAATTTCTTCACCACCAAGATGTCGATGTGGCACAAAGCGTTCACCGGCAGGCCAGCGCACTAACGCCGTATGTTCCGAGCCAAACGCATGCAAGGGCAACACTTGCAAGCGGCCCTGACCCAGCGACCATAACGCGTTCTCACTTTGGATACGTACTGTGGCACTATCGTTCGCCGCAAACTGATGCAGCTTAACAAAAATAGTACAGCCTTGTCCGCTGTAAGGCTGATGGCGACTGCCCGGTGGGTTTCTTAAGTAGCTGCCAGCAGGATAATTACCCGTTTCGTCACTGAAGACACCATCCAGCACATAGATTTCTTCCCCCCCGGTATGCAGATGGGATGGAAATCCTGCACCAGCATCATAACGCACCAGGCTGGTCGCATGACCTGATTCAGCAGCTGCGCGCGCTAACGGTTTACGCCACACACCCGGCATCGGGCTTGGCAACCAAGGTTGGCTGGCTGTGTTGATCACAACCCGTTCCGCCATCTGCATATTCAACATAAACACTCCTTTTACCGCACATCATTATCATTCAGTCACATTCGACCCGCACTTTGACTTCTAAGCTTACGGATGACCAAGCCGGCTTGGTCATCCTTTCGTATTTAATTAGGCTTTAAGCGCTCAGCCAATGCTACAGCCAAGGGTTCAGTTGACGCCGGGCTTTGACCTGTCATCAATGCACCATCTACCACCACGTTTGGCTCCCAGTTTGCTTTGGCGATGTAGTTCGCGCCACGGCCTTTTAACTCATCTTCCAGTGAGAACAGCAGGTGGTGCAGCAGTTCTACTTCCATATCTTCAGCGTTTTTGAAACCGGTGAGGCTGACACCTTTCACCAGGTATTCACCATCTGATTTCTTCACATCACGTAAAATTGCTGGTGCATGACACACCATGGCAATTGGACGGCCCGCTTCGTAGAAATCACGGATTAACTTCAGCGCAAATGAATCTGCCGCTAAGTCCCAAAGCAGGCCGTAACCGCCTGGGAAAAACACCGCGTCATAGGTGCTGTAATCGATGTTGCGCAGTTTGCGGGTATGTTTGGCGGCAAACAACGCTACCGGGTCTTGTAAGAAACGTGCTGTGTACTCGGTGGTAAATGGCACTTTCATGCTCAATAAATCAATCGGTGCTTCGCCGCCGGCCGGTGAGGCAAACACCACTTCATAGCCTGCTTCAGTCAGGATGTAATACGGCGCAGCCAGTTCGTGAAACTAGGTGCCTGTTTGCTTGCCGCTGATGCCCATTTCATCAACTGATGACATGACTAATAAAACGCGTTTTTGTTGATTGCCTGTTGCTTTCATTGCTCATTACCTCTGTGTTAATTACTGTTACGTGAAGGTCTTCCCCTTCACTAATCTACCTATCTGAAGGTAGGTGAGACTATAAAGCGCTTGTTTGAGGTTGTCAATACCTATCGGTAGGTAGTTTTTTTTGTTTGGCTCTTAGAGCATCCTCATCTAGGGGGGCTACAGTGATGAGTTCACCACAGTCTCATCAGCTGCAAATTCTCATATCAACTGCTTGGTATTACTATTTACCTCAACAGCCTGGCTGGCAGAATAACTTCACCCTTACAAGCACATAGCCTGTCAGATTAAATACTTCAATGTTCTGGCTGCTGTCGGCTTTAAGTAGGGTATAGGGCGCGGTTTCAAAATTGGTCTGGCCAAAAACCGAACAACCAGCACTTAACAACCCGGCAAACACGGGCAATATTACTCTCACGGCAGATCCTTTAATCGTTAGCAGCTTTAGGGCTTGTAGGGCCTGTAACAGATAAAAGTGCAAAGCATAGGCAAAGTTTGACTGGATATTGTCAATATCAATTTTTAATCAGCTGTTGGTTGGTTTTATTCTGCACTGAAATGACAGTATTGCTTTGGTTGTATTAGTTGAAGGCGAGCGGATTAACGCAATAGATGAAGATGGAAACTAGCAGGGCATATTAACACTCGCGTTGTTGAGTAGACGACAGAGCGCAAATCCGAAAATGAACTGAATAAGCCGACTATCTAAAAATAATAACATTCGAAGGAGAGAATAATGAGTGCAGCAGAGTTTATTAATCCAAAATCTATGATGACACCAGGCATTGCGTCTACCGCCATATTGCTTGTTGCCAATACGCTAAATTTGCATTTTGAGCTAAAAGCAGCTATTACCGCTCTGGCATTAAGCTTTCTGATAGGTTTAGTTGTCTTTCTGGCAGAGCAGATGAAACTTATCGAGCGCGTGATTTATTATATAGTCAATTCACTCATTCTATTCTCTATGGCTGTAGGCGGTAATCAGGGCATTGTGTCTTTGTCAGCCCCGGTTAATCCTCCCGATGACATAAGTTTGACCGCAAAGTCAGTTAATCAAGATTACTTAAGGCAAGTGGCTTACCAAAGAGTTTTAAATGAAAACCTTGTAGATAGGTTTGACGTTTTAAAAAGTGTGATTTCATCTGGCAATCCGGCAACGTTAAACAATGTAGAAATTCAGCAAGCGCTGCATGAATCAGCGTCAGCGATTCGACTGAGTAACGCAAGTTTCAGCGAACATGAAGATGACCAAGGTTCTGATAACCAAGAAGTTTACCAGAAGGTTTTAAGTGAAAACCTTGCAGATAGGCTTGAAAATTTACAGAGCGTTATAGCATCTGGCACAGCGGAATCATTAGACAATACTGAAATTCACAGAGCGCTGGAAGAATACGAAGAAATGTTAAAGCTAACCGACTGGTATTTATCAACGTTAGAACCAACTAATGAAGAAAGCGCCGCAGCTGCAAGGCCAGCAGAAGCAGATAAAACTTTGTTTAAGTCATGGTTCTAAATTAGATAAAATGGGTGGTTAAACACGGGCAATAGTACTTTCACGGCAGCTCCTTAGTCGTTAACAGCATTTCAGCGTATACGGCTGTTAACGATTAAAATACACTGCTAAATCAACGTTGAAACTGCGCCCACTTAATTTAAATAATCATCTCAAAGCGGATTAACATTAACCACTATGCGGCCGCGCACTTTGCCTTCAAGCAAACGCTGGGCGGTATCACACACCTGCGATAAACTTATCTCGGTGGCTATCTGTTCCAGCGTGATGCTATCTAATACCTTAGCCAATCTATCCCATGCCTCGATGCGATCGTTAAGTGGACGCATTACGCTATCTATGCCAGCTAAGGTGATACCGCGCAAGATAAACGGCGCTACTGTACCTGGTAAATCCATACCTTGTGCTAAGCCACAAGCGGCAACAATGCCGCCATATTTGGTGCTGGCACAGGCATTGACCAAAGTATGGCTGCCTACTGAATCAATTACACCGGCCCAACGCTCTTTGGCCAGTGGCCGCCCCGGCTCACAAAGTGTATGTCGGTCAATAATCTCGTTGGCGCCAAGGGCGTTTAAATACTCAGCTTCTGCCACCCTGGCGGTGGCGGCGACAACGCGGTAGCCCAGCTTGGCCAGTATCGCGATAGCGTAACTGCCCACGCCGCCATTGGCACCGGTAACCAATATTTCGCCAGAGTCCGGTACTACACTGTGTTTCTCTAATGCCATCACACACAGCATAGCGGTGTAGCCCGCGGTGCCAATCGCCATCGCCTGTTTAGCCGACAACCCCTTGGGCAGCGCAATTAACCAGTCACTGTTAAGTTGTGCCTGTTGCGCCAGGCCGCCACAGTGCGTTTCGCCGACACCAAAGCCGTTTAGCAGTACTTCGTCACCGGGGGTAAACTTGCCCGAGGCACAGCTTATTACCGTGCCGGCTAAATCAATGCCAGGGATCATAGGGAATTTGCGCACTACCGGCGATTTACCGCTAATCGCCAGCGCATCTTTATAATTTAGCGTGCTGTAAGCCACTTTAATCAGCGTATCGCCGTCCATCAGTACAGCATCGTCTAAATCTTTCAGTGCAGCACGATAACCGCCCTCGTTTTTCTCTATTAATACGCCTTTAAACATATCGCCTCCTAAATAGACCAGTTGTCTATTTATTAATAAAAAATTACCCGGCTAAGCCCTGTATAAAACGTTCTGCATACCTATCCAGCGGCTGCGTGCTTTGCTCAAGCCTTGACCGGCTTACTGCGCCCTCCCAGCCAATCCAGAAAAACTCCGCTAACGCATCGCAGTCTGCGTCGGCTGATAACTCACCGGCCAGTTGTGCTTCGCGCAGACAAGCGGCAATACGCTGCTGCCAGCTTTGAAAAATGGCTATCAGCACCGGGCGAAAACTTTCGGGTAATACATCCACTTCCTGGCCTAAGTTGCCCAACAAACAGCCGCGTTTAAATTGATGCCTGGCAATGCCTTGCTTGGCATCTTCAATAAAATTACGTATCCGATGCAGCGGTGAAAAGTGATTATCCAGCAAGCAGCTATCAAGCTTGTTGGCAAAGTAGTTGGCGTAGCTTTCAAGCACGGCATGGCCAAAGGCTTCTTTACTGTTAAAGTAAAAATAAAACGAGCCTTTAGGCACTCCGACGTTTTTCAGAATTTTGTCTAAGCCCGAGGCGGTAAAACCGATTTCGGTTAAATGCTCAAGCCCGCTTCTAATAAGCTCTGCGCGGATATCCCGCTGTTGTGCTGCTAATTTTGGCGGTCTGCCTCTGCGAGTCGTGGTGTGTAATGTAGTCATGGCTAATAATAGACCGATCGTCTATAAAGACAAATTAGACAAAGGTCGATGCGCACCAGCGCCAATGAATATTAGCAGGGCTGCCCTGCAGAGATTTTCAGTGTGGGCACCTGCGCATATCATAGTGCATCGACGACCAGTGCTGGTTCTGATGGCTTGCCAATACAGTGGCATCGGCTTGTTATAGCAACAGCGGCTCGGTTGGCGGCAACTGCGCTGCTACCGGGTAATAAATTAACTGCCGCTGTAGCAAATACAATAATACGCACAGCAGGCAATAGCCCGCCAACACATAGCCTGTTAGCGTAAGCAGCATACGCATGGTTTATCCGGCTCTAGCTTAAAGGGTGTAAAGCAGCTTAGCGGATAGCCGTGCTAAAGCAAATGACACATGACACATGACACAATGCTAAGCTGCGCTTCAATGTCTCACGGCTAAATATGCTGTGGTATTAGATTTCTTCGACAGTGAGTAGTTTGGTAAGCATAATAAGCGCCATTAACAGATCGAACGGTAAGTTGTATGAAAAAAATAACCATAGCCCTGGCGTTTTTGCTGGCGCTTGTCGGCGCAGTAATCGTATTTCATCAAAACATTATTTCATCAGTTATTTTGCCGCAATATATCGACTGGGCCAGCGAAACTGAAGCGGCTGGTGTAAAAGTGGGCGAGCCGCTTAACGAAGCACAGTTGGCTCTTGCCAGAGAGATCGGCATTAAAAGCCCTGAAAAGGTCAGGCTGGTGTATGTCGATGCGGTGCCATTTCCTTATGACAACCTTGTGTTGAAATTCGTCGGTGAAGCCACCGGTTTTATTGGCGATGGCATAATTAACAACGCTCAGGTATTTGGTTACTCGATTTATGTCAGAAAAGACTATCCGCTCAATACGCCTAAACTGGCACACGAACTGGTGCATGTGCTGCAAATAGAGCGTGCCAGCTTAAAGCAGGTGATTACCCAGCACTTTGCCGATTTAGTTAACTACGGCTATGATAACTCGCCGCTGGAGCTGGAAGCTTTTGAGGCAAATAAAACCTACAGCAACCGCTAAATACCTGGCGCTAGAGCGAAAACAGCAAAGAAGCTTAAATAAGTCGTTCGTTGGGTCTATCAGGCGAGATCTGATAGCCTGACTGTATTAATTTAAGGAGTAAAAGTGGCAACGCATGTACTGGTACTAAGCGATATTTTTGGTTTATGTGCCGGCCTTGAGCGGCTGCTGGCCGATTTAAACCAGGCTGGTGCTGTTGTTCAGGTTCTCGACCCTTACCAAGGGACACGCATGCAGCTTGCCGATGAGGCTCAGGCGTATACGGCTTATGGTGCACAGTGCGGCCATGATGCATATGCCGCTATCGCCACGCAGGCGCTGCAAAATAATGTGCAGCCAATTGATCTTGCTATCGGTTTTAGCGCTGGCGCTACAGCACTATGGCGCGCCTTAGCGAAAGTAGATGCGAGCGTGGTAAAGCAGGCAGTTTTATTTTATCCGGGACAAATTCATAACCACATTATACTTAGCCCTAAAGTGCCAACGCAGGTAATATTTGGCCATAGCGAACCGCATTTTGATGTAACGGATATCTGCACTCAACTACAACAAAAGTCTGCTGTCACGAGCATAAGTACAGGGTTCGCGCATGGCTTTATGAACCCGGTATCAAAAGCTTTTAATGCGGCTGGTTGTCAGCAGTATCTGGCGGTATTACAAGCCATTGTGGCATGAATGTTTATTGTTACGAACCGCCCACAGTCAGGCCGTTTCAGGCGCGGCTTCCAGCAGTGCTATAATAGTGCCGTTGTTGCTTAGCTTAGCTAAATCAAGCAGGTAGCCTTTTTCCAGCGGTTGCATGCTTTGGTTGGCCAGTAACTCTTTCAGCAACTGTTCTTCACCATTAACGATGGCGGTTTTCAGCGCCGCATAGTGCATAAAACTGTGTGACTCTTCTGTTTGCTCTGATGTCATTTTGTGCCTCTGATTCTGCTTAATAAGGCCCGTTACATGCTTACAAAAACGGGCGCTGTGGGTTAAAGCCTATGCCTTAGTTAATTACCCTCAAACGAGGTAATGTCTAAGGTAACGTCGCACTTTAACAGCTTGGTCTTCAAACCGGGTATTAACGCCGTAAGGTTGGTCTTTCAGGGCGCCCGATTGCGTTGACACATGCCCTTTGCCGTCTTTGCCGAGGCCTTCGTATTTAGTAGTAGCCCAATTGATAATTGCCATTTTGTGCTCCTTAATTAATAAAAATTGATTTAGACCGCTGGTAGTTACAGGGTTTAGCACGCTTACCCAACAGTCATAAACGCCACATTTGAAATGGTAGTATGGAATAGGCAGTTTAAACGCTGCAAAGGTAACAGCGTGCCTAATTGGAAATGTAACGTCTTTCTTGCCCCTGGGATTTACCTTAAAAGTCAGAAGCAATACTGAGTGGATTAGGGTCGTAGTTTGTCTATAAGCGTGGCAATGAATGGTAGAAATAGCGAAACGGTTGATGAAGACGCTGCTGCGTTTTCATTTCACATGCTCGTCGGGTTGATTATGTGTTTTGCCCTGCTACTACGTATTATATGAGGTGTCATTGATTTAATTTTACCCACACTTTGGGTGTGGTGCCAAAACACAGTTTAAAATGCCGGGTCAGATGGCTTTGATCAGCAAAGCCACTGCTAAAAGCGACTTGCGCCAATGGCTGGCCGCGCTCGATTAATGCTTTGGCTTTTTGTAACCGCTTTAGCGTTATGTAGCGGTAAGGTGTTGTGCCATAAAGAGATCTAAAATCGCGGGCGACTTGCCACTTACTGTATTGTGCAATAACAGCCAGTTCATCCAAGGTAATGTCGTGAGACATGGCGCAATCGATAGTGATGATATCGTCAATATATTCGCGCACGCGTTTTATCGCCGCGTAGTTGGCCTGAGTATGTTTAACACTGTTGCCGCTAACCTGTTGTAAACTGCTGGCAAACGCATAAATAAGGTCTTGCTGCTCTAATGTTTGCAGTGGGCGATTGAATTCCGATAGCAGCTGGCTGGCAATACGCACAAAGCGCGGATCCCGGCTTACACCGCCGGGCAAAAACGGCAGGCTGGCACCTTGCAGAATATTTTGAACCTCAACAGGGTTGATGCTGATCGCCCGGTAAGCAAAAGGGCTGTCGGTGCCGGCCTGGCCGTCGTGGGTCTCGTCGGGGTGCAATATCACCACCTCGCCTGGTAGAGAGTGACGCAGTTCGCCACGATAATTAAAGCTTTGCACGCCAAGTGTGGTTAACGCCAGGGTGTAAGTATCATGGCTATGTGGCGCATAAGCCAGGCCGCTAAAGCAAGCTTCAATGCGTTCGGTTTCACCAGCGGCGCGCTTTACCCAACTTTTTGGCTGACTGTTTAGCAGACTCTGCTTGTTGCCCATCCTTGCGCTACTCCTGCATTTAACCGCAATATCGTTCAAGAACCTGTCGGTTGGCTGCGCTACTATAGCGCACTATGCTCAGTGGCTTATATATGCTGACAAAAAATTTGGTGTGGTTAAAACCCGAGGAAGACAACATAAGATGCATGGGATCAAACGGTTTTTGCTGTGGACGCTGGCGATCATCGTATTGGTGGCGATATCTGCCGTGGTGGCAGGTTTTTCATTTCGGGCCGGGCTTGGCTCACCCGTCGAACAGTTTCTGGAAAAGGCGGTGTATGCGCCCAATGGTGTGGTGGCGACTAGTCAGCCTTTAGCCAGTCAGGCCGGTTTAACCGTACTTAAAAATGGTGGTAATGCGGTTGATGCAGCGGTTACTGCGGCTGCGGTGCTGAGTGTGGTTGAGCCCTATATGACCGGTATTGGCGGTGACATGTTCGCCATGTTGTGGTTGGAGCAAGAACAGCGGCTGGTTGGTATTAATGGCAGCGGACATGCAGGTGCCTTGATGACATTCGACACAATGAAGGACCGCAGGCGGGTGCCGGATGACGGCCCGCAATCTATTACCTTGCCAGGCGCACTATCAGGCTGGGCCCGGCTGTTAGAAGCACATGGCACCCTGACTTTAGCGCAAGCACTGGCACCGGCTATTGCACTGGCAGAGCAGGGGTTTCCGGTATCAAAAGCCACTGCGACTGAATGGGGGCTATTTGAAAGCAAAATCAATTGGGATTCAGGTGCACGTGCCACCTTTTTAATTGACCAGACCCGCACACCCAAAGCCGGTGAATGGTTTTACAATCCGGATTATGCCAACACGCTAAAGCGTATTGCACAGCACGGCCCACAGCTGCTTTATGGCGGTGAACTGGGGCAGAAAATTGCAGCCAGAGTGCAAGAATTAGGTGGGTTTTTAACACAAAGTGATTTTGCCAACTATAGTGCCCAGTGGGTAGAGCCAATGTCGGTGTCGTTTAAAGAGTATCGCCTGTGGGAATTACCACCCAATGGCCAGGGTGTTGCGGCTTTAGCAATGCTGAAAATATTAGAACCTTATGATTTAGCTGCTATGCAGCACAATTCGGCCGATTATCTGCATCATCTGATTGAAGCGAAAAAACTGGCCTATGCAGATCTGGAGCACTTTGTTGGTGACCCTGAGTTTATGAGCATAACACCAGAGCAATTATTGTCAGATCAGCTGATTGCCAAGCGTCGCGCGCTTATCAATGCTGACAAGGCGATGGCACGCACCGCTCCTGAGCCTTCGCTGACAACCAGCGATACCACCTATTTAAGCGTGGCGGACAAAGACGGTAATATGGTGTCTTTTATTAACAGCTTAGCTGGGCCTTTTGGCTCAGGTATAGTGGTGCCGGGTACCGGCTTTGCGCTGCAAAACCGTGGCGTGGGGCTGTCAGTGCAGCCAAACCGGGCCAATACCGTGGCGCCGGGCAGACGACCGTTTCATACCATCATTCCGGGCTTTGTTACCAAAGCCGACGCCCAGGGCAAACAACAACCCTGGTTAAGTTTTGGTATTGTCGGCGGGGCGCAGCAGCCGCAAGCACATGTGCAGATGCTACTGAACATGGTGCTGTTTGATATGGATGTGCAGCAAGCCATCGATGCGCCAAGGTTCCGGCACTGGGAGGACAATAACGTCAGTTTTGAGCAAGCCATCCCGCAAAGCACCGTTGATAAGTTACATGCGCTGGGGCATGCCGCGCAAAACCCGATTATGGCCACCGCACAAGGCTTTTTTCATGGCAATAACACCGGCTTGGTATTTGGTGGTGGCCAGGCCGTCATGAAATTAGACAAAGGCTATGTTGCCGGCTCAGACTCCAGACGGGATGGCGTCGCTGCGGCGCACTAAAAAGTCTGGCTTAATGCGTTAAACGATGTTTCTCAGTAGGGTTAAGGAGTCGTGGTTGCCTGTTATCAATCCAATTAAAGCCGTTGTGGTTAAGCTGTTGCTGGCTATCACTATTATAGCGCTGGCGGTGGCGGCCTACCGTTGGCTAATGCTACCGGCGTTACAATGGCTGTTTCAGCTGGATGAGCCCGCTACCGCGCTGCTGCGCCGGGTGGGGATCTTGCTGGTTATGCTGTTGGCCTACGGTTTATATGTGCGCTACAGCGAAAAAAGGCCTGTTACCGAGTTACACTTTAAGTTTACTGGCGTAGCCCTAGGCTTATTGGCCGGTGCAGCGATGATTGTATTGGTATCTGCGCTATTATTTGCCGGCGGGGTTTACGAAGTAACCGCTTACCGTGGCTGGCAAAGCGGGTTACTGGATATAGCCTTGGTAATCCTGGTGGCGGCTGTAATTGAAGAAATTGTTTTTCGGGCTGTACTGTTTCAGGCACTGGAAAGCCAATGGGGCACGGTAACGGCGTTATGGCTGCAATCGCTGATTTTCTCGCTGCTGCATATCGCTAATCTTAATGACCAAATGGATGCGCAGGCGTTAGTTATTACCGTGATATCCGGTACCTTACTGGGCGCAATGTGGACAGTGATGTATGTTTACGTGCGTAATGTCTGGGTAGTCGCGGCGCATCATGCCGCCTGGAACTTCACTATAGTGCTAACCGGTTTACCGTTATCCGGCCTGGACGACTGGCAAGCTATGGCGCCATTGCAAAGTGTGTACCATGGGCCAAACTGGCTAACCGGCGGCGTGGTAGGGCCGGAAGACTCCGTTGTTACCATAGTTATGGTAATTATCTCGGTAGGGGCTTTACTATGGTTGGCGAAAAAAAATCAGCGGCTCTATCCATCAGCCGCGGTGCGCCTTGGCCAATAATTAACTGGACCTTGTGCTGACATTTTTACTAAAACGAAGACAGCGTCGTTCAGCGACACATAGCAACCGATTTATTTAGCGTTTATTGTGGGTTTTACTTTGGGACCATGGTTAGTCTATTTCAATTAACACTTCATTGCGCCTGAGCATGGGCAGGGTGAGCGGGCCGTTATAGCCTGCTTCTATCGGCTGGCCTTTCACGGTATAGCCATTCGTGTTAAGCCAGGCTTGCAATAATTCGGTGTGTTTGGCCACGTTGCCTTGGCTTAGCGTGCCGCTAAACTGAATGGCGGCCACTTTGTAATCTTTAACCTCAGTAACCACTAAATCCGGGTTAGTCGGTTTGGGTGTGGTTTGCAGGGTAAAGTCTTTTGGCATCACAAAAGACATCATCGAGTCCCCGGGGCGGTTACTCATAAACACCGGCGCTGTCATGGCAATTTTTTCGCCTTTGCTGTTGTTGTCCATGATCACCGGCGCCGTCATGGCTATAGCGACTGCGCCGTCATTTTCACCACCGATATAGCGGAATAACTTTCGAAAGGCACTGTTGCGGCCATCGCCTGACATATCGGTTGATACCAACACCATGCTGTCATAGTTACGTACCTCAATATTCTGGCTGATATCGGCTTTAAGCAGGGTATAGGGCGCTGTTTCAACATTACTCTGGCCAAACACCGAACAACCGGCAGTTAATAACGCAGTAAACAATGGCAATAATACTTTCACGGTAGTTCCTCTAATCGTTAGCAGCTTTACGGCTTATACGGCCGCTAACAGATAAAAGTGCAATGCTGAATCAAAGGGCTTGTAAATGACTAAGATAAATTTAACTTTAGTTATATCATTAATCCGCCATTGAACCGTTAAGGCCGTGTGGTATTAAACGACTGGCACAACAAGCACTTTTTGCTAATTGCTGCTACTTTTAAACTGGTATTGCCAAGTGTGGCTTTTGGCCGTTATCGATACCAATTTTCCATTGATATTTTCAGACATAACAATACGACTGACGTTTGTGCAGCCGGATTCAGTGCCTGCAAGGTCGCTAACCCTATGTTAGCGGGTTTGCTGAGCAAAACACGTTGTAATTAACAGGACTTATATGAAACTACTTAATGCGTTGCAGCAGTTTAAGATGACGAATGTACTGATCAGTATAGTGACTATTCTGGTGCTGTTAATAACAGGCGTGCTGGCATATTCATCACTTAATACACTGCAAAAGATGTCTAAAACCGCAGAACTGCGTGAACTCGGTCAATTGTATAATGCTGTATTGTCAGAAATTGCCTCAGAAGGACGTTTAGCCACCGCGTTATCAGAAAGCTTTGCTAAGTCCCCCGTTATACAGGCACGTTTTGCCGAGCAAGACCGTGCAGGCTTGCAAGAACTTACCTTGCCGTTTTATCGCAGTGCCAATAAAAGCTTTGGTGTAAAGCAAGGCCAGTTTCACATCGCTCCGGCTACCTCATTTTTGCGATTGAATGACCCATCAAACGCTTGCATAATTGATCTTAATACTTGCGAAAAGCCGAAAACCACATGAGTTTACCCAATTGATTACCATTGATTTAGAGGCCTTTTATTACATTAAACCGGCGTTTATGACGAAATATCTGAGGATCCGTCAGGCAAACTGGAACACAGTGCAATAATAGTGAATACTCATTGATATAGATAAAAACTGATGCAAAACTCGCGAGTAAATCAGTTATAAATGGCACTATTTCGTGCAAGTTGACAGGCGTTATTTATGAAAATTGCGCATAACGTAAAACTTTTACGTTTACTTAATATTGTGCCACCGCTGCTAGTGACAGCGTTTGCTGTCATGTTCATATTTATTGTCGTCGATAATAATCAGATAAAGCTGGAAAACGATTTAAAAACTCTTCGTGACGATTTCATTTCATCAAGAAAAAGCATGGTAAAAGCACAGGTTGAACAGCTTGTGCAACAAATAGATTACGAAAAAAGCAGAACGGAATTTATTTTAAAAGAAGATATAAAGCATCAAATATACAATGCTCATGCAATAGCAATGAATATATTCAATGAAAACAGCGATAAATCTGAGCAGGTTGTTACAAAGCTAATTAAATCAGCCTTGCGCGACATTCGTTTTAATAACGGCCGTGGTTATTTTTTTATCTATAAGACAAATGGCGAAAGCATTATGCATCCTGTTATTCCGTCTATGGAAGGGACTCAACAGATTGGTTTGCAGGATGTCAGAGGAAATTACATTGTTCGTGACATGGGCAGTTTAGCTAAAAATAATGGTGAAACTTATTACACCTGGTGGTTTGTGAAGCCAGAAAATAAGGATGTAGAGTTTAAAAAAATTGGCTTTGGTAAACACTTCGAACCATACGACTGGTTTATTGGTACTGGAGAGTACATTGTTGATGTAGAAAATGACATTAAAAATACGGTTATAGATAACATCTCGAATATAAGGTTTGGTGAGCATGGTTACGCTTTTTTGTTTGATTACAATGGCATTGTGTTGGCGCATTTTGATGAAAATTTTCAAGATGGCGATTTATACAACCATAAAGATCCGCTGATACGGGAAGCGGGAATAACGATAATTTCGACAGCACAACAAGGCGGAGGTTTTGTTAGCTACAGTAAGCCATCAACCAGCAAGTCAGAGAATAAAACGAGCTTTATTAGAGGTATCCCAGAGTGGGAATGGGCGTTAGGCATGGGGTTCTATGAAAGCGAAATTGAAGCCCCTCTCAATAAACGTGAATCAGAAATGCTACAAGAAAACAGACAGCAATTAATTGAGTTGTTGTGGTTGAGTGTACTTGTTGCAATGTCGTTTATTATTATTTCATTGTATTTCACGAAAAGGCTTTCAAAGAGCTTTATGGACTATGAAGAAAAAATTAACAATGATTTTTATGAATTAAATAAAGTAAAAGTGCAGATGCAGTATCAGGCCTTGCATGATTCATTAACCAGATTACCTAACAGGGTGTTACTAGAAGATCACATTTTTCAGGGGATTAATCTGTCTCGAAAAAATAACAGCTTGTTGGCTGTGATCTTTGTTGATCTTGATGATTTTAAAAAAATAAACGACTCTTACGGGCATTCAATAGGTGATCAATTTTTAAAGCGGATGGGCGAGTTATTTCACAAAGTTAAGAGTGAAAAAGATTCTGTTGCTCGATTTGGAGGGGATGAATTTATTTTCTGCTGCCCTGACATTGCAGACTTAGGTGAGGCAGAAAATAAAGTTAGAGAAATACTGTCAATTTTTCAACAGAAATTTGAAGTGGCAGGTAAATCATTTTATTCTACCTGTAGTATTGGTGTATCAGTTTACCCTAAAGATGGTACTGAAGCCGAACAGTTAATTAGCAAAGCAGACATTGCGTTATATAAGTCAAAATCGACGGCGAAAGGAAGGTCATTGTTTTTTAATGGTCGTGTCGACGAAGCCGTAAAGAGAAGTTTTGCGATAGAAACTGAATTGCGAACGGCACTGTTAAATGAAGAGATTAGCATTTTATATCAGCCGCAAATTTGTGTGAAAACCGGAAACATTGTTGGTGTTGAGGCGCTTGCGCGTTGGCATAGCAAAAAGTTGGGGTTTGTATCGCCCGCTGAATTTATCCCCATCGCAGAAAATAGCGGTACAATTAATGAGTTAGGCGATTATGTAATTTATAAAGCACTGTTCGATATCAATGCTTTTAACATCAATAACGCCTTTAAACTGAACCTTTCTATCAATATTTCGCCAAAACAATTACTGGAGCCTAACTTTGTTGAGAGTGTGGTGCAGGCTAGTGACGATATCGCATTTGATCGGCAATTTATCACCCTGGAAATCACCGAGAATGTTCTTATTACCGATTTATCAGTAGTGCTGCCTATTCTGCTTGCGCTTAGAGAGAACAATTTTAAATTGTCGTTAGATGATTTTGGTACCGGTTACTCTTCGTTAAGCTACTTAAGTAACCTGCCAATCAACGAAATAAAAATTGATCGTACTTTCATAGATAAGTTTCTGACGAATCACCAGAGTGAATCACTAGTAAAAACGATCATCGCCATAGGTGACTTTTGCGACTTTACCGTGGTGGCAGAGGGCGTTGAAACTAAGGCACAACTTGAAAGGCTTAGGCAATTTAATTGTGACCTTATTCAGGGTTACTATTTTGATAAGCCACTTGCCTACACCGACTTAGTCGCTAAATATCAATCTTGCAATGTTCGTTGTGATTAGTGCGCAGACAACGTTTGTTATCGGCTACAATTGCCAATAAACAAATAGGATTGGATGTTGTGTATGATGGCAAAGTTTAATCTGCACCCGCTTGTGCTGCTTGTGTTGTTTGCAGCTGCAACAGCTAATGCTGAAGCACAAAGTGATATTTCCAAAATTGAAGTTATTGAAGTTACCGCGCAAAAACGTAGCCAATCTATCAATGAAATTCCGATGGCCATATCTGCCTTTAATGATAAGCAGTTACAAGAATTAGGTATTGAAGATACTACCGATCTGGCAATGGTAGTACCGGGCTTTAATTATAGCGATACTGCTTTTGGACCACCGGTATATACGTTAAGAGGTGTTGGCTTTAACGAATCAAGCGCTCAGGCAACCTCTACAGTCGGTATCTATATTGATGAGATTACCATTCCATTTCCTATTATGACCAAAGCCGCGAACCTTGACCTGGCCAGAGTGGAAATTTTAAAAGGACCACAAGGTACCCTGTTTGGTCGTAACGCTACCGCCGGTGCGATTAATTATATTGCCGCTAAACCTGCCGAGAGTTTTGAAAGCGGTGTTATTGCCAGTGTCGGCAGTTTTCAATCGATTAGTACCGAGGGCTTTGTTACTGGTGCATTAAAGGAAAATTTAAATGCACGTGCAGCAATACGGGCAATTTATTCCGGCGAAGGCTGGCAACAAAGCGTATCCAGAGATGATCAGCTGGGTGAAAAAGACCGGCTTGCTGCCAGAGTGAGCTTCGACTGGACAGTTAACAGCAAAACCACTGCGCACATTGCGGTGAATTACAACCGCGATCGCTCAGAAACACTTGCGCCTCAAGCCATAGAATATATAGCAGCAAAAGCGGGCAATGCGATTAATGGCTCTTTTGATATTTTTGGCCCGATACTCGATCCTGTTGCAAACCCACAGTTTTTCCCCGGAAATCGCCGTGACATTCGCGCAGCAGATTGGACCGCAGATAGAAAACCCGCACTTGCACATAACATGTATTCATTATCGCTAAATGTACAGCATGTGTATTCGGACACCTTGCGCCTTGTGTCATTAACCGGTTTGCATCGATTTGAAGACAATGGTTCTGAATACGAAAGGGGCGGCGCCGCTGGCGTTACCGCAGGATATATTCGGAATTTAACCGGTGGCTCGTTAGACACTGTTTTTAATGGGGTATATCAAGATTTCTACGAAGGCCATTTACATGGAGATTACGCTTTTATACAAGATGGGGAATATGTCACATCAGACTATGTTTTTCAGCAGGGTGAAATTGACTCATTCTCACAAGAATTCAGGTTTATAAAAGAGCTGCCAAGCCATGTCTGGATTGCCGGCGTTTATTTAAGCAACAGCACAGTAGACTACCGTACAACGCAGGATTGGGGTTTAGCGACAAACGTTAATATATTGCCAGCACTGGGCTTTGGCTTTAATAAATTACGTAATGTTGTGGTGCAGGACACATCAACACGTTCGGCATTCACCAGTGTTGATTGGCATTACAATGACGCGTTAACCTACACCTTTGGCTTGCGCTATTCGTATGATGTTGCCAAATACGATGGTTGTACAGAAGACATAGACGGCGCAGGATTGGCGTTATTTAACCAGTTTTTTTTCGGCGGAAACGATTCTGGCGGCGCTGTTAAAGGATGCGTGACTGTTATAGACTTTGGGCTGCCAGGCCAACGAGTCGGTAGCATAGCCGACTCATTAAAAGAAGACTCTCTGTCATGGCGTTTTGCCGCAAATTACCAATGGTCGCCCACTATATCTGTTTATGCTTCGTACAATCGCGGCTTTAAAGCCGGCAGTTACCCGTCTTTAGCCGCGATTGTGGCTAACCAACTCGATCCGGTTGTGCAAGAGCAGTTAGACGCCTTTGAATTGGGTATTAAAGCCTCGCTGGCAGAGAATACCGCGCAACTTAACCTCGCCGCTTTTTACTACGATTATAAAGACAAGCAACTGCTGACCAAAAAAACCATTCCGGTATTTAGAACGGCTTTTACCCTGGGTAATATTGACGAATCTTATATCCGGGGCCTGGAGTTGGACCTGCAATGGTTTGCAACAAGCAGGTTATTTATTGGCGCTACAGCCAGTTATATTGACTCAGAAGTAACCCGCGGTAATGGCTTTAACCAGCTGGGCCAGTCGCTGGATTTTACTGGCTCCCCCTTACCCTTTACATCAAGCTATCAAGCTAATCTGTTAGCAAAATATGAATGGAATTTGCAGCAAGAATACAGCATGTTTGCTGCTGTTGAAGGTGCCTTTAGTAGTGAGTTTAATGCTGATTTTAAAGCTAATGTCAGTCAAACCAACCCAGTGGCAGATTTTATTGGCAGCCCGGTAGAAGTATTCATTCCAGCAGAGCCTTATGAGTACGATAGTCGCTTTACGCAACCAGATTATTTTATTGCAAATGCAAGGTTAGGCGTCGAAAGCAGCAAAGGGGATTGGCGCGCGTATTTGTGGATAAAAAATTTGTCGGACGAATATTATTTTTCTAGTGTCGTTAAGAATAATGAAATGGTAGCGGCGTATCCAGGCATGACCAGGACATGGGGGTTAACATTCGAAATGACCTTCTTTTAACATTTCAGCAGCTGGTTTGTCAGTTCGGGGTTGTAGCGGTATTACGCCAAAGTGGTCAAATTGACAACGCGTGCAGTAGTGTTAAGCGATATCTTCGGTTTATGTCCAGGTATAAACCGTTTGCTGGCTGATTTAAACCAAGCTGGAGCAGTCGTTCAGGTTATCGACCTTTACCACGGGACATGCCGGCAGTTTGCCGATGAGGCTCAGGCGTATACGGCTTATAGTGCACAGTGCGGCCATGATGCTTATGCTGCTATCGCAGCGCAGATACTGCAAAACAACCCCCAGCCCTTTGATCTGGCCATCGGTTTTAGCGCCGGTGCCAGCGCGCTGTGGTGCGCTTTAGCTAATATTGACAGCAAGCAGCTTAAACAAGCGATACTGTTTTACCCCGGCCAAATTCATCAGCATTTAACGCTGACACCGCAAATACCGACGCAGGTTAGCTTTGGCCACAGCGAGCCACATTTTGCCGTAGCGGAGATCTGCACTCAGCTACAACAAAAGCCGGGCGTAAGCGCTGTTAGTACAACGTACGCGCATGGTTTTATCAATCCGGCATCAAAGGCGTTTAATGAAGCTGCTTATCAGCACTATCTGGTTAAGCTTAATAACTTTGTAACCACAGGAACGACCGCACTATGCGCGATGTATTAAGACAAAAGATTATTGCCGTTTGTGACAAGAAAATCCTCGCCAAAGGCGAGAGCGTCGGCGTGTCATTTTACGCTTTTTTTGCCAACAAAAACGACGACCCGGCGCTATTAATGGAAGCGGCAACCTGATGGATCCAAACCCACCGGCTGGATCATTTTGAAAAAGCGCTGAAGATAAAACAGCTGGTGCTGGATGGGCTGCAACAGCATCTGTAGCATCATAATTTTCTATCAGGATCTTGCATCAGAATGTTACAGCGGCAAGCCAGGCGGCAAGCTGGCTGGCAGGCAATTCGCTGTTATGGCTGCCGCAGTAGCTTTTCAGCTTGGCGATACCGGGCGCAAAGGCGCGGTACAGCGCCTCGCTGTGGGCACGGCCGATAATTTCATCTTGTTCTGCCAGTAACAGTAGAGTGGGGCTGTTAATGGCTGGCGCATAGGCGACAGAGTTATAAGTATCTTTTAGCAACCACTTAACCGGAAATAGCGGAAACTGCCGCTGCGCCAGGGCGCTCAGGCTGTCAAACGGGGTAATTAACACCAGCTGCGCTACCTTACGCTGTGCCGCCAGTTGCACCGCTACACCAGAGCCTAAGCTGCGGCCAATTACCGTAACATCACTGTGTTTGCTGTGCAGCTGGTCATAAAGCGCCAGCGCATCGGCTACCAATGCCTGCTCTGAGGGCTTGCCGGAACTGCCGCCATAACCGCGATAGTGCATTAAATAAACCGCATGGTTAGGAAATACCGCGGCAAATTCCGGCAAAGACACACTGACATCCTCGGCATTGCCGCCAAAATACAGCAGTGCCTGGCTGGTTTCGCGCGGCTTTTGGCTTACCAGCACAGTGGCATCGGCTTGTTGCAGCAACAGCGGCTCGGTTGGTGGCAACTGGGCCGGCACAGGGAAATAAATTAACTGCCGCTGCAGCAAATACAACAGTAAACACAGCAGGCAATAACCCGCCAGCACATAGCCTGTCAGAGTAAACAGCATACGCATGCTAAATCCGGCACCAGATGAAAGGGTGTAAAGCAGCTTAGCGGATAGCGGGGTTAAAGCAAACGGCCGTCAACAGTGCCACTGCTATAAACACACCCGATGCGAATGAGCTTATCAACCTGGCGTCAAAGGCGTTTAAAAAAGGGTTATCAGCAGCAACTAATTATACCGCACAGATTAGTAGACTGAGTTGCGGGTTGCGCAACTTGCGTCTAGAATGATGGCATCGCTGTGTAATGATCAACAGGGAGGTGTTTATTGCAGGTAGTTATTAAGCCAGGAAAAGAAGCCAGCACAACCGCAGCAATTGGCAGCCTGCCATCACTTGCCAGGGAGGAGGTAACTGACGTGATTGATATTCTGGTCAATGCGATGTCACTGCAGGAAGCCAAGGAAATCTTATTAGACGACATGGTGATAGAGGGCAACAGTTTCAGTGTGTCGATAAAGGAAAATTTTCAGTTTGTGGTAGCGGGATTGTTGGGCGAAAGCGAGGGTGGAGACATGCTGATGATAGAGGTTATTCGCTATGACTAAGCTATGTCTGCATAAGGTTAGCCGTGTAATTTCAACGCGCGTTTCAACGTTATGGTAATATTTGAAATGACAAACAATACTGAATTGCTAAGCAGTGAAAACCTGCGTGAGATGGGCCTGATTGGCCCGCCAAAAGCCGCCGGCGCACATTTTAAACGCTATCTGCAGCGCAAAAACCTGACTGCAGCCGACGCAGCCCGTGATCTTAATGTAGCCAAATCCACCATTACCCGTTTTATCAACGGCGAAAGTGAGTTAAGCATTGACCTGGCAACCAAGATAAAGCGGGTTTATAACGCGCCGGTAGAGGTGTTTTTTAAAATTGACGCCCAGTACAAAGCCTATGTTGTTGCGCAGAATATCAGTAAATCAGTGGCGTAAGCTGCTGTAGTCAAACGATATGGGCAGAGGTGTAGGTTATGGCTATTAAAACCATGCGCTGGGACAGTGCAGAGCATTTAAAAACTGACGAAGATATTCAGTTTTATCTCGAAGCCTGTATTGAAGAAGCGGGTGACGATCCGGCGTTTATTGTGCATGCGTTAGGTGTAATTGCCAAAGCGAAAAATATGAGCCAACTGGCGCGCGATACCGGCATCAGCCGCGAAGGTTTGTATAAAGCTTTTTCCCCGGACGGTAACCCAACCTTTGCTACTGTTGCCAAGGTAGCCAAAGCGCTGTGGCTGCAAATTACTGTGCAAACAATTAGTTGAAAAAGGGGTCGTGAAAAAGTGAAAAAGGGGTTGAAAAAGGGGTCGGAGCTAATAAATAGCGCGTAGTCTACACTTGTTGCATAATAGTAACAATGGTTTGTCAAGATGGCTCGAAAACCCCGGTTTTACCTCAAAAATATTCCTTGTCATATCGTACAACGCGGTAACAATCGCCAAGCCTGCTTTTTCTGTGATGACGATTTTGGTTATTACATAAACAGCCTGCAGGCAGCATTGCAGCGATACAACGTGCACTTGCATGCTTTTGTGTTAATGACCAATCACGTTCACCTGTTAATGACACCAAACGACGCAGAAGGTATCTCGCGAGTGATGCAAAGTGTTGGTCGAGACTATGTACGTTATATTAACAAACACTACCGGAGAAGTGGCACCCTGTTTGAGGGGCGGCACAAAGCCAGCCTGATAGATAGTGAGCAATATTTACTGCAATGCCAGCGCTACATAGAGCTAAACCCGGTTCGGGCAAAAATGGTGCTGCATCCGGCAGAGTATCATTGGTCAAGCTATCAGCATCATGGATTAGGCAAGCCGATTAGCTGTCTGACACCACATCCGTTGTACCTTGGATTGGGCGATAACAGTGAAAGCCGATATCAGGCTTACCAAGCGCTGTTTTCAACAGAACTCAACTCGGTTGAACTTGAGAATATCCGCCAGAGTTTAACGCACAATTACCCATTAGGTGGCGAGCGCTTTCGAGCTGAAATCGAGCAAGCGCTCGGTGTGCGGCTGGGTAAATGCGGGCCAGGTAGACCAGCAGCGAAACGGGATGGAGCTTAATTAGCTCCGACCCCTTTTTCCGCGGGATAACTGCGCCATAGCGCGGCCGTTAATATCATCAAAAGTAACCGAGTCACGGAACCGTACCGGTAATTCCTCGGTAATCAGCATCCGGCTTTGCTCTCTTAACTGAGCGTAAGTGCGATCGGCACGTTGGTGGCTTGCTTGTTTCATGCTTCATCCTTGTAAATAAAAGTTAAAAAATAGTAACTATTTTGGCTGTGGTGAGCAAGCAGAAAAATAGCTTTCTAGCCGGGTTTTGCGGTTGCTTAATAAACTGGGATTACACGGAGTAGAAAATTCTATTCTTATTGAAGCAGGTTTTAATTAACGCCTGAATAAACTTTTAGAATAAAAAATAACCAGAAAACGACAATATCAGCATTAAATCAGAAGTTCGTTGGTTTTATTCGGTGCCAAAATAGCAACATGGCTTTGTTACCGTTGGCCGTGGCAAAGCAAATTAAAGCCATAAAAGACTTAGCTGATTTAAATACTTGACGGTGTTTAAGTTTAAGGTAAAGGTGGTAGTTGTTTTTCGGCTGATATATCGAACTGGCGGCTTTGTGGCAAAAGGCCAGATCTGACCTCTGAGGGATACCAATATTAGAGTAGGGCAAGGAGCGAGAATGAACGAGAAGGCTTACATTGCGGGAAATTTGAGGAAAGCTGTCCGCTATAGAAATCTTTTAAAAATAAGTGAATTTAAGCATCCGGCAACTCTTGACACAGTCGCTGTGAATTCTGTCTTTGATATTAATAATAATTCGATCTGGACTGCAGCAATCTCTAACGTAAAAGTGAAAGGGAAAGATGCGTGGATGCTTAATGAACCGAAAGCTATTTTGGCGCACAATTTATTAGTGAAAAACATCGAAAGGAACTATAGCACGCGTTGCAATGATAGAAAGTTCACGATACAGCTTTTGCTTTCACATCTCAAAGATTGCTACAACTATTCAGTTCATAGATTAGATGTAAAATCCTTTTATGAGTCTTTTGATAGGCGAGAGATAATTAGAAAGTTAAAATCAGATTCTATTTTAAGTAAAAAGTCTCTGAAAATATTAGAAGCTCTTTTTGAAGAGTTAGATTCGATTGGGGTCAAGGGGTTACCAAGGGGGATGGGCATAAGTTCAACTTTGTCTGAGCTTATGATGAATAACTTCGATGTTAAACTCAAATCCATGAAAGAAGTGCTTTTTTACGCGAGATTTGTGGATGACATTATTGTTATCTCTACACCTTTGCTAAATAGGAACCTCATGAAGGAGAGGTTACAAGATTCATCTCTCCCTCTTACATTGGAATTTCACACTTCCGGCGATAAAGTTACTTTCGAACAAATCGAAAAAGCGCCTTCAAAGCAAGCTAAAGAGATCTCTTTTGACTTTCTTGGATATCAATTCAACATAGAAAGAGCAGAGGATTCAGTCGGACGAAATATTGAATTTAAAAGACGGAGTGTGAAAGTTTCTATAGCGAAAAATAAAATAAAAAAAATAAAAAAACGTATAGTTTGTAGTTTTGCCGCAGCTCTTTCATCCAATAGAGCGAATGATGCAGATATTCAGCTGCTGAATAAGAGGATGAAGTTTCTTTCAAAAAACTTTCTTCTCGAAAGTTCATCAAGTGCGCCAAATATATACTCTGGTATTTATCACAACTACAACTTCATCGATCAATACGAAGGCCTGAAGGAGCTTGATAATTTTTATAAGAATTTACTGTTTGGGAATCGCTCTAGATTGAGCAAAAGAATTAAAAGATCTCTCGCGTATAGCACTAGAAAGGGATTGGCCAAGCACAGTTTTGAAAGGGGGTTTCAAAACAGGGAGTTTTGCAGATTAAGCTACCTAGACTTCAAAGAAATAAAGAGGGCTTGGAGCTGATTATGAAATTTTTAGTCAAAAAAAGTGATTTCAATCGAGTATTGTTATCAGAGACTTCTCCGGAAGATGTTCCTGTGATATTCAGTAACTATTGGTTTTATTCTCATATGGATGGATATCATAAGTCTGAAGAAGTTAGCGAGTTTAAGAAAAAATTAATTGAGTCTATTTTTATATCAAAATCTGATGACAGGGACTTTGTACCACTAAAATATTCAATTCTAAAATCTAACGGTGGATTAAGGCATTTAGGTATACTGCATCCCGCATCACAGAATCAAATGGTTGATTTATATCAGACGTTTGAGCAGAGAATTATTAATAATACTACGGCAAGTGGATTTACCATTAGAGCGCCTTTTAAAGTATCAACTTTGTGTTATTACGATGAGTCTAAGCCTGCTGCAAGCCAAGATAGACCTGCGTCAACGTATTTTTCTTATCAACGCTACACTCGGCTTAACAAGTTTTTTGAGTCAAAAGAGTTTCTGGCTTTGGAGCGTAAATATGCCAAATTCTGGTCTTTAGATATCTCTAGGTTTTTTGAAAATATTTATACTCACTCGATTTCCTGGGCAGTCAAAGGCAAAGCTTTTGCAAAAGAAACCAGAGCCAATTCAGATTTTGCTAAGTTTTTTGATCAGCTTATGCAGAGGTCAAATTTTAATGAAACAAATGGCATAATAATTGGTAATGAGGTTAGTAGGATATTTGCTGAAATCATATTGCAAGCTATTGATAATGAAGTGTTGGAAGAGCTTAAAAAATATGGGTATGAAATGTCGGTTGATTATGACATAAAGCGTTACCTTGATGATTATTTGATATTTGCTTCAAAAGACTCAGTCTTGGAAAAAATTTTCTCAGTTCTAGAGAGTAAGCTTAGATTTTATAAACTACATCTTAATGAGAGTAAAACCGTAAAAAGCGAAAGGCCATTTATTACTGGAGTTACGAGAGCAAAGTTGCAGACTGGTGAAGCTATTTCTTGGTTGTTCAATACGGTTTTTGAGTTTAAAGATGGAAAAGCTATTGAGGTTAGAAAACCAGGTAAAATAAAGAGGAAGTTTATTGATAAGGTGATGGCGGCAGCATTTCAAGACAAAAAGGCTTACGCTGTTATGTGTGGGTATGTTATCGCAGCATTGCATAATAAATTTTTGGAAGTGGCGAGTGGGAAATATTATGTACATGAAAACTTTCCAGATGTCAGAAATGCACTTCTGATACTCCTTGATATCGCATTTCATCTTTTTAACGTTTCTTCGACATCTAATAACAGTGTTAAGTTGTGTTCGATATGCAATATCTTGCACACTTTGTATAAAGAGAGAAGCCCAGAGGAAGTTGATGCTTTAGTATTAGAGGTTAGCTCGCTTATTAAAGAATTTTTTGAAAGCTGCGTTGTAACACAGCGAGAAAATAGTTCTAATTTTTTCGTTCCTATTGAATTTGCTAACCTGCTCTGTGTCTCCAGCTCCATGGGGAGTGAATACCTTCTATCTCCTAAAAAAGTTAAAGAAGTGTTTGGTTTGGATAGTCTTAAAAGCAGCGCCAATAACTACATAGATCGAGAGGATTGTTTTGACTATTTCAACATAATGGCTGTACTTTTTTATATAAAGAATCACGAAGAATACAATCAAATAAGATCCGAAATTACTAAAGAAATTAACAAAAGGCTTACTCGAATTGACCGGGTTAGTTTTGATGCTAGAATCTGTTTCCTGCTCCTTGACTCAATGTCATGCCCGTATATTGATATTAAAAACAGAAAATCATGGGCATTAAAACTTGAGAAGGTTCTATATGGACGAGCACTTTCTACGGAGGAGTCTGCTCATTTTCTCGAACAGCTTGTTACTAACAGATGGTTTGTTTGTTGGGATGACCAAATTGTGTTAGATGGACTTGCGTCCAAAAACAACTTGCTATTTGGTTATTGATGTATTAATTTTGTTTTCGATGGCGACTGTATCAAATCAATGAATTGTGTTAGCAATCTTTGATTTTAAGCACCATTAGGTGCTCCACAAATTATTACAGATGAAAAGATGTATGGTTTGGCGGTACGCAAGTACACACACCTTACAGCGCCATCATTCTCTACTTTCCCCTCACATACTACAGACATATTCAAGCTAGGAGAATGGGATCGTAGCTAACTAAAATCGCAAAGGTCAAAACTACGCAAGTAAGCCTGTATTTTCAGCGGAATTTACTACGCAAACTATGTTTTGCCAGCTCCCAATCGTGGGTAACTTCATCACCTTCTCTGCCGGCATACTCAGTCTGCTGCAAAGCCTGCTTATGCCAGGCTGCGGAGGCCAGCTGGTCGGCACCTTCAGCGGTAAGCTCTTGCCACAAGGTTTCCATCACCTGTAGTTTTTCGGCGGTAGAAAGTTGTTTGATTTGTTCAGCGGTAATCATAAAACTGGCCGTTGTAAATAACCTAAGTGGAGCTTAGCAACAGCGCTCGGATAACTCAAACCAGCAACGGTTTTGCTGTTGCCAACATTCTGCCGTTGTTGTCCGCATAGCAATACTGAGCAGGGATGGAATATACTCCGGTGAACGTAACAGGTTCGATTGGCTAAACTGGGGGCAGTATAAAAAGTGCATACCGACACCATTAAACAGCATTTAATTGAAATGGAACAGTTGTTGGTTCAGCCCGCTACGCGGTTGTCAGTTGAACTGCTAAACCGCCATCTGGCCGATGATTTTTATGAGATTGCCGCTACCGGCCGCTGTTTTGGTAAAGCCGATGTGCTTGAGCGCCTGCCAGCTGAAATGCCGCCTGTTATTAGCCAGCAAGATTTTGACTGCAGAGTTTTGGTTGAAGGCCTAGCGCAGTTGACTTACCGCGCCACCATACAGCGCCCAGAAAACGATAGCCCAAGCTACTCGGTGCGAAGCTCACTCTACCGTTTTGATGGTGAAAAATGGCAGATGGTGTTTCATCAAGGCACACAGTGCCAGCCATTCTAAAATCACTCTAAAAATAAATCTGCAACTAACACCAGCTGCTTAGTCGCCACCAACGCACTATGCCGACATTAGATTTGTTTTAACAGCTTACGGCTTTGTTGCCGGACATGTTTAAAAGTACTCTCTTTACTAAGAGCAGTCAGAGCTAATTTGGCCGCAGCTGTTTCGCCTTGCAACAGCTGCAACTGGCTTTGCAATAACATTGCTTGCTCAGCGTCGTGTAAATCAGTATTGAGTTGCTGAAACTGGCGCAGATATTCAGCGCCATCTGCCAGCTGTAACTGATTCTCGATGGCTGCGCTGGCGAAGCCTAGTAGTGCTTTTAGCCTGGTAGCTCTAGTTTGTTCGTCATCTGGAGAAGCGTAGCTAATCGCTAAACGGAAATCAGCTAGCGCTTCGTCAAACTTTTGCTGTTCAAGATAAAATTTTGCCCGGGTTAAGTACGGTTCAGGTCTATTGCTTAATGCTTCAGACTGCGCCAGTAACTGATTAAACTCTGCCGGTTTATTTTGCGCGGCTAGAATATCAAACAGCAGAATGTCAGCCCGTAACACATCAAATCCTCTTAATATATCGGTTAATTCTAATGCCCGCTCCAGCTGCCCACCCATAAAAGAGGGTAATGTCACATGAAGCATCGCAAGGCGCTCAATAACTTCCGTATCTGCGGGGGTAAGCTCGAGCACTCGTTCCAATTTTGCCATGCAGCTCTTCAGTGCACTTCGCACACTAAAAATGCCAGACTCAGCGATTTGTAAACACACTGTTTTTGCATGCCATTTTTGGAATTCTGCATTATCGTTATCCAGACTAACGGCTTTGGACAAGTTCTTCGCTGCAGGCTTTAGTAAGCTCATATCTTTAGTTTGCAAGGCATGTTTTGCCTGGGTATAACCAAGCAATGCCAACGTCTCTGCATCATCAGGGTTTTGCTTTGCCAACGGTGCTAAATAACTTACCGCTTCAGTGAGTTGCTTGTCTTGCCAGTACTTATCGACTTGCTGTCTGACGGTTGTGCCAAGGCTCGAAAAGCTGACCACAACAGCCAGTAAACCTAAAAATATTTTCATCTTGTACCACTCTCGCAGAATGAATGGTGGGCAGTTTAGATGAACCAAACACTAAATTACACTGTTGAAATGTAACAAAATTCAAACAATAACAGCCAGCTACAGGAAAGCCGCATTAAAAGCAGCGTTAAGTAACATGCGTTACAGTAACTGCTTAGTTGCCACCAACACGCCATTGTTATCGGCATAAACAAACTGGCCGGGGATAAAATCGACCCCGGCGAAGGTTACCGTTAAGTTGATATCGCCTAAACAGGTCGGTCGTCTATAAAAGCAAATTAGATAACGGTCGAAACGCTGTTGTTCGAACGAGGGGTTAAATTTATTCCACCGATTGTATTTTTAATTGAATATACAAATTTATATACAAACGAATATACTCTGAGCGTTTTTTTTACCAACCAGGGATAGTGTGAGCTTAATGAATAAAATTATAGTTGCATTTGCTGTATTGCTGTTAACAGCTTGCGGCGGTTCAAGCCCAGATGCTGGCGCAGGAACAGGAACAGGAACCGGAACAGATACTATAAATTTGACCGCAAGAATAATGCAAAACACGGTGTGTGAAACTCAGCGTCCGACATCTAATGCTGAGCTAGTTATATACGATAATGATTGGCAAATTATTAGCACAACTCAGGCTGACCCCGCGGGGCAAATTAGCGTATCGATACCTAAGCAAACTAGTGTTATTAATTTCAGCATAATCAGCGAAAATACCAGCAATGATGTTCGCAATATTTTGGTTAACACCTTTGCCCAACACCCAGTAGGAGACTTGGGAGTATTTGTTATCCCGGGAACAGCGACTGAAGGTTGTGAATGTGTCAAAACAAGCATTCAGCTAACCTCAGATTTGACGGATCTTTTTTTGAATACTCAATTAGTAGGGCATGTAAAAGGCACAGACAATTTCTATCTTACTGTGCCTGGTATGCCTGGACAGAAAAGAGCTGATGATGTATCAATCTGCAGAGAAATTGGCAAAAACTGGCCCCTTCTTACAGCTACATCGGGTGCTGGTTCATATGTGGGAGCAGCAGGTAATCTTAAAGGGTATCAGCCTGGTCAACTACTTGAAATAAATCTAAATCAAAATGCCAAGTTTGTTGATGTTGCGATAGACTCTGGCTCAAACTTAAACTGGGTTCGTCAATCACACAACGTTGTAAACGGAAGCTCAAGCCAAGATGTTCCATTTTGGGAATCTAAAATTATGGTTTTTGATGAATTAGACGGAGATAAGGTACTCAGCTTATTCGCGTTAGCTAATGATGAACAGGCAGTTAGAGAAAACGTCAATATATTTGGTCATGACTTTGAAAAGTTTAGGTTTTGGTTCAACCGTACTCAAATACGCAATTATGCTTTGCCACTAACCGAGCAATTAGAAATATCTCTGCTGGACGATAATCCGCAAACTGAATTAGAACAGTTGTTGACGGAGATAGTTTTATTAAATGGCGCTGATTACGATTTACGTAACATGACTAATTATGTTGCAGTCTATACATCGCTAACAACAACATTAAACGATGGCAGCGAGTTTAGTTGGACGTTTACAGGCCCTAAGCAAAGTTTGTTCCCGCGTGATCCGATGCCTGAAGACGGTAGTGTGTTTAACGAGATAAACACAGCTCAACCTATGCAGTTTTCGGTTGGTCTAACGGGATATAAGCAATCGCAAGATTATGAACAATATTTAAAGGATAATGTTACGCGTAGTAAACTGCCTCGTATACAACGCCTTGCCGGGAGGTGGACAGAACAAAACTCTGTATATTTGCGCGTTGTGAATGAACAGTAGACATCGGGACTGGGCAGGTTTTAGCGCGTATTAACGCGCTAAAGTAACTACTTACACCAACTGTTTGGTCGCCACCAGCACGCCATTATTATCGGCATAAACAAACTGGCCGGGGATAAAATCTACCCCGGCGAAGGTCACTGTTACGTTAATATCGCCTAAGTCCCGCTTATCGGTTTTCATCGGGTGAATACCCAGCGCCTGCACGCCGAGCGGGGTTTGGCGTATCTCGTCTATATCGCGAATACAGCCGTTGATAATAATACCTTCCCAGCCATTGGCTGCCGCTTGTTCGGCCAGCATATCGCCGAGCAGTGCATGGCGTTTAGAGCCGCCACCGTCAACCACCAGCACCTTGCCCCGGCCCGGTGTCGCCACCAGCTGTTTTACTTTGGAGTTATCTTCAAAGCATTTCACCGTAACAATTTGCCCACCAAAGGCGGTTTTGCCACCGTAGTTTTGAAATACAGGCTCAGCTACACGGATGAAAGCTGCATGGGCGTCGCAGAGGTCGGGTAGGGTAAAGTTGGCCATAGGTTGCTCCGGGTTAGAATTTTTGTGTGCGGTACACCCAAACTTCAGACAAGGTAACAATGCCGGGCTGATCACTGAAAAACTCGTCCATCAGGCGCTCGGCTATATGTTCGGCTTTGGCTGGTTCACGCACTATTACTTCAATTTTCATAATGTGCAGGGCATCCATCAAGGATGCGTGCTGTGCAGGATGCAAATGCAATGCGCTGTTACCTCCGGCTTCTAATACCGTATAGCCCTTGGCACCTTCTTCATCAAGCATGGCGATAATGTCTTCTTCAAGTATTTTTTCAGCCAGAATATTTACCTGGTAAGCACTGTGTTTCATTGCGACACTCCCGGGGTGTTAAAAAACCATTCTGCTAATGCCGTAAAAAGCGGAATACAAATGGCGATAGCGATAGGGGTACCAATACTGGTCGATGAACCAATATACGCTGACGGGTTTGCTTTAGGAATACCGGCACGCAGGGTTGGCGGGCCGGAAATGTCAGAACTGGATGCGGCCATTACTGCTAGTAAAACTGTGCCACCCGCGCTAAAACCGGTTAAGTAGTGGGCGATAATACCTAAACCAAACCCAACAAAACCATGCAGTATTGGTGCGATTAAAGCATATACGGCGTACCAGTGGGCCACGCGGCGCAGTTCACTTAAACGCTGCCAGGCTTCGATGCCCATGATCAGCATCAGTATTGATAGAAAACCACGAAATAGCGGCTCATAAAACGATGCAAATACCGGCTCTGGTTTGGTTAATAAACCTAAAAACAGACCCAGCACCAAAGCCGATAACGCCGAACCTTGTAAACTCTCAACGATGATGTCTTTAATTTTTACCGGCTTGCGCTCACTGTGCTTTGTAGCCGTACCCGGTGTTGACTGGCTGTTGGTTTTGGCTTTATCGCGCTCGCTCGCCAGGCGGCCTAATACAATAGCCAGTACCAGCGCCGGTATATCCATAAAGGGATAAAGTGCCGATACCCAGGCTTCATATTTCATGCCGACGTCGTCAAGGTGTAGCATGGCAGCTGCGAAGGTAGAGGCTGACACCGCGCCAAATAAGCCTGCGGTAGCAATGGCATCAGCCTCCTTTACGCCGGGCAATTTTGCCAGGGTAAATTTACCAATACCAACAATAATAATACCGGTCACCATGGCTAAAAATGCGGGTAGCAGCAGCTCTGTAAGATTGGCATTGCGAATTTCCATACCGCCTTGCAAGCCAATTTTCAGCAGCAGCACAATGACAATAAACTTATATACCTGCTCGGGAATGCTTAAGCGGCTGCCCATCGCAGCGATAAGCATACCGCCAAGCAAAAAGCCCAGGGTGGGCTTTTGCAGGCTGGCAATAAAAAAATCGACCACGCTAAGTATCTGTTCCATAGTTACCTCTGTTTTTACCTGGCGCAAGGGTATAGCTAAAGCCAACAATGCGCAAACTGGTCTGACACTCTGTTGTGGCAGCAAAAAAATAGCCCCAATCGGAGCTATTATCTGTTTTAAGCCAAGGCCTTGCCACAGCTGTGGGCCCGTTGGCTGCTATTACACTTCCAGGTAATCTAAAATACCTTCAGCAGCCTTACGGCCCTGAGCGATAGCGGTTACTACTAAGTCTGAGCCTAATACCATATCGCCGCCGGCGAAGATTTTATGCTCGTTGGTTTGCATAGCATAGGTACTCTTTTCACTGGCGATAACACGGCCTTTAGCGTCCAGCTCAACACCCATGTCTACTAACCACTGTGGCGGGCTGGGTTGGAAACCAAAGGCGATTACCACTGCATCGGCCGGCAGTATTTGCTCGGAGCCCTCTACCGGCTGCGGGCTTCTGCGGCCTTTGCTATCCGGCGCGCCCATCTCGGTAGTGACTACCTTAACGCCACACACCTTGCCGCTGCTGTCTACTTCGATACCCAATGGTTGTAAGTTAAACAAAAACTCCACGCCTTCTTCGCGCGCGTTTTGTACTTCCTTACGTGAGCCCGGCATATTGGCTTCGTCGCGCCGGTAGGCGCAGCTTACCTTGGTTGCGCCCTGGCGAATGGAGGTGCGTACGCAGTCCATTGCCGTGTCGCCACCGCCTAATACCACTACGGTTTTATCTTTTAAGCTAACGTACGGGTGCTCGGTTTGCCAGCCCATTAAATTATTGATATTACCGATTAAAAACGGCAGGGCTTCGTATACGCCAGGCGCGTCTTCATTGGTTAAACCGCCTTTCATCGGCGTATAGGTACCAAGTGCTAAAAACACTGCGTCGTATTCGCTGAGTAAGCTGTCAAAGCTGACATCGACACCGACGTTAGTGTTTAAGCGAAACTCGATACCCATATCGGTAAAAATTTCACGGCGCAGGCTCAGTACGCTTTTTTCCAGCTTAAACGGCGGAATACCAAAGGTTAACAGGCCGCCGATTTCCGGGTAGCGGTCGAACACCACCGGGGTTACGCCATTGCGTACCAGCACATCGGCACAGGCGAGGCCGGCCGGGCCGGCGCCGATAACGGCAACGCGACGTTCGGTTTTTACTACCGCGGATAAATCCGGCCGCCAGCCCATTTCAAAGGCTTTATCGGTAATGTATTTTTCAATACTGCCGATGGTTACCGCGCCAAAGCCTTCGTTTAGCGTACAGGCGCCTTCGCATAAACGATCCTGCGGGCATACCCGGCCGCATACTTCCGGCAGGCTGTTGGTTTTATGCGCCAGCTCGGCCGCTTCAATAATTTTGCCTTCGTTGGCCAGCTTTAACCACTGCGGAATATAGTTGTGCACCGGGCACTTCCATTCGCAGTAAGGGTTACCGCAGTCCAGGCAACGATCGGCCTGGCCTTCAACCTGGGTGTGGGTCATCGGCTGATAAATTTCAACAAACTCGATGGTACGTTCACTATGCGAGCGTTTTGGCGGATCAATCCGTTTTACGTCAATAAACTGGTATACATTCTGTGCCATAACGCCTCCCTACATCGCCTGAACCCGCAGCTCGGCTGACGAGCGTGCGCGGTGTCCCAGCAAGGTGTTTACATCGCTGGTTTTTGGTTTAACCAGCTTAAATTGGCTTAAGTAACGGTTAAAGTCGTTTAAGATCTTCTGCGCTTTTTCGCTGCCGGTTTCTTCTACGTGCTGGTGCAATAAGCTGCGCAGGTGTTCCTGCAGTATTGGCGTACTGACTTCCAGCGCCTCTACCAGCTCGGGGTTTAACCTCAGCTCTAAGTCATTTTGCTCATCCAGCAGGTAGGCAAAGCCGCCGGTCATACCGGCACCAAAGTTCACCCCGGTGCAGCCCAATACCACTACCACGCCGCCGGTCATATATTCGCAGCAGTTATCGCCGGTGCCTTCTACCACCGCTAAGGCGCCCGAATTTCGCACGGCAAAACGCTCGCCGACCTGGCCTGCTGCATATAAACGGCCGCCGGTGGCGCCGTATAAACAGGTATTACCGGCAATGGTAAAGCCGTTTTTGGCAAAGCTGGCGCCCTTGGCGGGGAATATAGCTAACTGGCCGCCGGTCATGCCTTTACCGACATAATCGTTAGCATCGCCCTGCAGCGACATATGCAGGCCGCCGGCATTCCATACACCAAAGCTTTGGCCGGCGGTGCCGGTAAAACGGATGCGGATAGGATCGGTTGCCATACCCTGATTACCGTGCTGGCGGGCAATAAAGCCCGACAGCGCCGCGCCAACCGAGCGGTCGGTATTGCGGATACTCAGGTTAAGCTGGCCGCCGCTTTTGTTCAGTACCATTTGCTCGCAGCTTTTCAGCAGTTGCTGGTTAAGGGCGCCCTCATCAAACGGCGTATTGTTTTGCACACAGTACAGCGCCTTGTCTGATTGCACGCCGCTGGCCTGCAGTATTGGTGTTAAATCTAAGCGGGCTTGTTTTTGCGTTTCGCTGTCTTTTACCGCCAACAAATCAGTGCGGCCAATCAGCTGGGTAAGCTCAGTTACCCCCAGCTGTGCCATCAACTCGCGCACTTCAAAGGCTAAGAACTTAAAGTAGTTCATTACCATTTCCGGCAAGCCGGTAAAATGATCGCGGCGCAGGGTGGCATCCTGGGTTGCTACACCGGTGGCGCAGTTATTTAAATGGCAAATACGCAGGAACTTACAGCCCAGCGCCACCATAGGGCCGGTACCAAAGCCGAAGCTTTCTGCGCCTAAAATAGCCGCTTTAATCACATCCAACCCTGTTTTTAAGCCGCCGTCTACCTGCAGCCTTACGCGGTCGCGCAGGCCGTTTTCTACTAAGGCCTGGTGTACTTCGGCAAGGCCAAGCTCCCACGGGCTGCCGGCGTATTTTACTGAAGTTAACGGGCTGGCACCGGTGCCGCCGTCATAACCGGATACGGTAATCAGATCGGCATAAGCTTTGGCCACACCGGCAGCGATGGTGCCGATGCCGGGCTCTGATACCAGTTTTACCGAGATCAGCGCCTGCGGATTCACCTGCTTTAAATCGAAAATCAGCTGGGCTAAATCTTCAATTGAGTAAATATCATGGTGTGGCGGTGGCGAGATTAAGGTTACCCCAGGCACTGAATAGCGTAAGCGGGCAATTTCGGCAGTCACTTTCTCGCCGGGTAACTGGCCGCCTTCGCCGGGCTTGGCGCCCTGAGCCACTTTAATCTGGATCACTTCAGCATTAACCAGGTAATGCGGCGTAACACCAAAACGGCCGGAGGCGACTTGTTTAATTTTCGAGTTTTTCTCGGTGCCAAAGCGGCGTGGATCTTCACCACCTTCACCCGAGTTTGAGCGCCCGCCCAAACGGTTCATTGCAATCGCTAAGGCTTCATGTGCTTCCGGGCTTAAGGCGCCGATAGACATGGCTGCGCTGTCAAAGCGTGGGTACAGGTTTTGCTCGCTCTCCACCTGATCCAGCGCTACCGGAGTGCTGTCAGCCAGTTTAAATAAGTCACGTAAATGTGCCACCGGGCGCTGGTTCACAATACTGCTGTACTGCTGATAATCTTCGTACTTGCCCGAGCGCACGGCCTTTTGCAGGGTTTGCACCACATCCGGGTTGTAGGCGTGGTATTCGCCGTCGTGCACGTATTTTAATAAGCCACCGTGGTTCAACGGTTTACGTTTTAACCAGGCGACTTTGGCCAGTTGCTGTATGTCTTGTTCAAAGTCAGTAAAGCCGGCACCGCCCAAACGCGATGGGATATCGGCAAAACACTGCCGCATTACCGCTTTATCGATGCCGACGGCTTCAAACAGATTGGAGCAGCGGTAGCTGGCCACTGTTGAAATGCCCATTTTCGACATAATTTTGTACAGGCCTTTATTAATGCCTTTACGGTAATTCAGCACCGCCTGACGTGCGGTTAAGGTAATAACACCTTTTTCGACCAGTTGCTCTACTGTTTCGTAGGCCATAAAAGGATAAACGCCGGTGGCGCCCAGACCAATCAGTACGGCAAAGTGGTGTGAGTCACGCGCTGAGGCGGTTTCAACAATAATGTTGGAATCGCAGCGCAGCTGGGCATTAACCAGCGCATGCTGCACCGCACCCACTGCCATCGCGGCCGGAATGGGTAACTTGCCTTGCTCAATACGCCGGTCTGTTAACATTACCAGCACCACGTTGTTATCGCGCACGGCAGTAATAACGTCGGCGCACAATTGCTCTACCGCTTGTTGCAGGCTGTGCTGTGCCGGGTCGAAGTTAAGCGAAAAAATCTGATGCTTGTAGTACTTCTCGTCAGCTTGTTTTAACTGCTTTAAGTCGGAGTACATCATCACAGGCGATTCAAACTGAATACGGCGGGCGTAACCGGCGGTTTCTTTAAATACGTTGTGCTCGCGGCCGATACTGGTGGCCAGTGACATTACGTGTGACTCGCGCAGCGGATCGATAGGCGGGTTAGTCACCTGGGCGAACTGCTGGCGGAAATAATCGTATAGGGTGCGCGGCTTGCGCGATAATACCGCCATCGGCGTATCGTCGCCCATAGAGCCCACCGCTTCCTGAGCGTCTTTGGCCAGGACGGTCATTACCTGATCAATTTCTTCATAGCTGTAGTTAAACAGCTTGTGGTACACCAGCATATCGTCATCGGAGAATACACGCTTGCCGATTAAGTCGGTTTCGTACTGCTCGTAGGGTACCAGCCGCTGCACGTTGCTATTTAGCCAATCACGGTAGGTGTGGCGTGCCATTAAGTCGCTGTCTATTTCATTGGAGCGCCAGATTTTGCCGGTGGTCGTGTCTACCGCCAGCATTTCGCCCGGGCCCACGCGGCCTTTTTCGACCACTTCGTCCGGGGTGTAATCCCAAATGCCCACTTCTGACGCCAGTGTAATTAATTTATCGCGGGTAATAACAAAGCGGGCAGGGCGCAGGCCGTTACGGTCCAGGTTACAGGCTACGTGTTGCCCGTTGGTCATTACAATACCGGCAGGGCCGTCCCACGGCTCCATATGCATGGAGTTAAATTCGTAAAACGCCTTTAAGTTGTCATCCATTACGCGGTTGCCTTGCCAGGCTGGTGGCACTAACAAACGCATGGCGCGGAATAAGTCCATACCGCCGGCTAATAACAGCTCCAGCATATTGTCCAGCGAGCTGGAGTCTGAGCCGCTTTGGCTGACAAAGGGCGCGGCATCTTGTAAATCGCTTAACAGCGGCGAGGAAAACTTGTACTGCCGGGCCCGGGCCCATTGGCGGTTGCCGGTAATAGTATTAATTTCACCGTTATGGGCTAAAAAGCGAAACGGCTGTGCCAACTGCCAGCGCGGCATGGTGTTGGTAGAAAAACGCTGGTGGAACACGCAAATGGCGGTTTCCATACGAATATCGGCTAAGTCGAGATAATAACGCGGCAAATCTGCCGGCATCATCAGGCCTTTAAATACGGTAACCAAGGATGAGAAGCTGGGGATATAAAAATCGGCATCGTCGCTTAGTTGTTTTTCAATGCGGCGGCGCACCATATACAGGCGGCGCTCTAAGTCGTGATCGCCCCAGCCGTGCGGCGCATTTACTATAACCTGCTCAATAGTGGGCATAGAGCTGAGCGCTAACGGGCCCAACACGCTGCTGTCTACCGGCACTGTGCGCCAGGCCACTAAAGTCAGGGTTTCGCGGGCAATTTCCTGTGCGATAATCTTTTTTGCTAAGGCGGCTTTTACCGGGTCCTGGCTGAAGAAAATCATGCCGACGCCGTATTTCTTTGCCAGATTCCAACCGTTTTCTTCGGCGATAGCACGAAAGAAACTGTCTGGTTTTTGCATTAATAAACCACAACCATCACCGGTTTTACCGTCGGCAGAAATACCGCCGCGGTGCTGCATACGGTCAAGGCCGTTAATTGCGGTTCTGACGATCCGGTGGCTGGCAGCGCCTTCCAGATGCGCTATCAGACCGAAGCCACAGTTTTCTCTTGCCTGACTGTGCTGGTACAACGCCATGACTAACCTCCACACTTGTCCTGATATTTAATAAATATTTATTATTTGTGAATTATTATTCTTTTATTTGGTTTTTGCTGCTGCTGAAAGAAAATAACGGTTACTCTTTCAGAGGTCAATGCGTTGTAGAGTATTTGCTCTGGAAATGTTTAGCCATCTAAACGTTCAAGAGCGTACAGGTATACCGTTATTTGCGATAAAAAGCAAGCTGACTTTGCAGTGTTGTAGTGTGCGAATGTCGCAGAAAGCTAACTTTTGAAAATGAAAATAAATTACATGAATTGGCGATATTTTTGCCATTAATACCCTTGCCGGCAATAAAAAAAGCTGCCGTAGCAGCTTTTTAGCCTCGATAGCTATGGTGCGATGCGCCATATTTATGCGAATTTGTCTTATTTGCTTTTATGCTGCCACAAACACTTATTGCTCAAAAGTGCCTTTTACCAGGGCTTCGCCTTGTTGTACCAACAGCTTACCTTTGGCGATAACACTGTCGATGGCCAGATCATCACGGCGCAGCAATACCATATCAGCATCCAACCCGGCGGCAATACGACCTTTTTGCTTTAAGCCCAGTATGGCTGCCGGCGCCGCGCTAATACTACAGATAGCGTCACTGATACTGACCTTATGCTGGGTTATTGCCTCGCGCGCCGACTGATACAGGCTTTGTACACTGCCTACCTGTAAACCGAGTAAGTCGCCATCGTCATTGTAAATCGGCAGACTGGCGTTGCCATCTGAGCTTAATGTCAGCTGCATTGGCTTAACACCAAATGCCAGCGCTTCTGCCAGCGCCGCCGCAGCGGCCACTTCACCGTGCTTTAAGTCAAAGTCGGTGGTGCTGGTGGTAAAGTCAATGACGCCGCCTTTAGTGGCAAATTCCAGCGCGGCCTCAAATACCCGGCGGTTGCGGTTCATATGGGTGGGGTAAAACTGTTTCAGCTTTAGCTCGGTACCGGCTACGGCCTGATAAATCGGCTGTAAAATACGCTCGCCAGCGCCCATATGCACGCTGACTATGCCGCTTTTACCGGACAAAATGCCACCGACGCGGGCTGCGGCAGCCACTTTACGAATTTCATCGGTGGTAGGTTGTGATGAGCGGTGATCGCTGATGGCTATCTCGCCGACACCGATAAACTTGTCAATCAGGATCAGATCATCAGTGATATTGCCGGTCAGGGTGCGACAGGGGATTTCGTACGAGCCGGTATGGCAGTAAGTGGTAATACCTTCACTATCCAGTGCATGGGCTTTGGCCAGTAAGTTAGTTAGGGTGCGCGTTGTAGCATCGGTGCCCAATACGCCTATGGCAGTGGTAACACCGCCCAAAGTCGCATCGGTGAGTTGCATCTCCGGTGTGCGGGTAGCAAAGCCACCTTCACCGCCACCGCCGATAAAGTGCACTAACGAATCTACAAAGCCCGGTGTTAAATAAAAATCGCCGGCGTCTATTACCGTTACCGGCAAGTTGCTGCCCGCCAGGTTAAAGTCGCTGCCGACGGCGGCAATTCGGCCACCGGCTATCACTACGTCCATTTTGCCAAGTCGCTGCGGTGCAATCAGCTCAGCATTTTTTATAAGTATAATATTATTCAAAATAGTAACCTCAAAACAGCCACACTGTGGCTATTGATAACCTATGGCCACGGCCAGAAACATAAAGGCGCTAGCTAACGCGAATAGCCATAGTTGTAATTTCCAGACAAAGCGGAACCACACTGTCCAGTCAACCCGCACCACGCCCAAACAGCCGATTAACGCCGCCGACGTGGGGATAATGCAGTTGGTTAAGCCATCGCCTAGTTGAAAAGCCAATACCGCAATTTGGCGCGAAAGTCCGACTAAATCGGCCAGTGGTGCAATAAGTGGCATAGTCAGCGCCGCCTGACCGGAGCCGGAGGCGACAAAGAAGTTAATCACCGATTGGATAATCAGCATTAACCAGGCGGATAAAAACGCCGGTAAATCGCCCAGCGCCTGGCCACTGTAATACAGCAGGGTGTTTAATACTGAGGGTGACTCAGGGTTATCGCCACCGAGCAACAACACTATGCCTTTGGCCATACCGACAATAAGCGCTGCTGGCAATAACTCGGCGGCGCCATGTTTAAAACCATCGGCAGCGTCGTTCATGCTCAGGCGTTTACCCAGTACGGCAATCACGGCAATCACAATACCGATGGTAAAAAACTGGCTGGCAATTTCCGGAATGTAATACTGGCGCGTTGTTACGCCCCAGATAATCCAAATTAAACCGGCAAAAAATGCCAGCAGGATCACTGAATCAAGCCGGCTATAGCTGTTTTTCGCTTCAGCGCTTTGCTGGGCCCGCAGTTTTTGATCTGTAGCGTAACTTAATGACAGCTCAGGCGTGGCTTTCACTTTTGCGGCATAGCGCATGGTAAAAATAATGCCAAACAGGGTAAATACTGCCCACATAACAATGCGTAAATCACTGCCTGACAGCAGCGGTATTTCGGCAATTCCCTGCGCAATAGCTACGTTAAACGGGTTCATCCAGGAGGTGGCAAAGCCAATTTGGGTGGCAACATAAGTAACCAGCACTGTGGTAATGGCGTCATAGCCTAATGCCAGCATTAGCGGCAACAGCACAATACAAAAAGCGATGGCTTCTTCGCCCATACCAAACACGGCGCCGCCTAAGGAAAACAAGCCAAACATCAGCGGAATAAATAAAAACTGCATGCTTTGGGTTTTGGCTATCAGCGCCAGTATGCCGTTATGGATAGCACCGGTTTTCATGATAATGCCAAAGGCACCACCGGTAAGCAGAATAAAAGCCACTACGCCAATGGCCGAGCCCCATTTATTGCCCGACACTAAACCTTCAAAGGCATAGTTAAAAAAGCCAATGCCGCCGCCCTCAGCAAATAAAGGCACGCCTTGCTGGCTGTCGGTGTGCAGCGTAAAGCTGTTCGGGTCTATTTTACCTTTAAGCTTAGCCGCACCTTCTGCCACTGGTGCGGGTTCAGTAAGTGCAAAAGAGCCGGCGGGTACCAGATGCGATGCCACAGCAGCCAATATCATCACAAAGAACAGGATGACAAAGGCGTCCGGCATCGAGACCGGTTTTTTATTTGTTATCGTCATAACTTAACCTATATCAAGCTTGAAAAAAGGGAGAGCGAACTCTCCCTTTGCTACGAAAGCTTAAAAAAAGTAACTAAAAGATAGTTTATAGTTGCGGCCAAAAGCGTTGTGGTTTAGTGAATCAAAACCGCGTGCAGAGCCATAAACCGCTGGCGGATCACGATCCAGCAGATTGTCGATGCTAAGGTTAATACTGGCATTTTCAAAGTCGTAACCTATATTGGCGCGTAAAATTGTCCAGGCGGCAACTTCACGCTCACCATTCTCATCTAACAAGCCAAGGTCAGTTAACTCAGCAATATTGCGGCCTCTTAGTCTGCTGATGTCGTCGTTGTAAGACGAGGTATAAAGTGCCGTTAGCCCTAAATAAAGCGCTTCGCCGCTCCAGGAAATACGTGCGCTGGCGATGTTTTGGGGGTAACGGAAGCTGCCAATCAGTGATTCGATTTCATCTGAGCCGGCTTTGTTACGTTTAAAACTAACGTAATGTGTCCAGTCGGCATCTAAGCCTAAGCGCCCGCCGACAAAATCAAAGGTGTGTGAAAAGCGTACATCCACGCCTTTGACATCTTGCTGACCAACGTTTTCTAGCTGGATTACATGGTCACGTAGCAATGGCAATTCGTCAAAACGAGGCGCATCGAAGTCTACCCAGGCATCGAGTATTTGCTGCATATTGGCGCCGTCGTCTTCTATGGTGAGGCCAGCGTTATCAGTTACCAGACATAAATCCGGGTTATAGGCGATGCCTGTTTCACCTTCAGGCACTAAGCCGCAATGGCGCACTGATGCGTCGGTTGCTGTTCTTGCCAACATGGCGGTAAGGTCGGTGTCTACCAGCTTTTCATGGCTAAACTGCCAATAATCTACCGTTAAGGTGGTATCCTGAGTTGGGCTCCAGGCAAAACCTACGCTGACTGATTCTGAGGTCTCTGCCTGTAAATCCGGGTTACCCAGCTCCAGCACATTTGGCCGGCGTACATCGCCAAAGCCTTCACAGTACAAATCGGAAACTGTTTGATTGGCACTGCAGTCATAGGTAGCAGTAGTGGTTCTGAGTTTTACCCCTGCTTGCGTAAGCGACGGTGCTCTGAATGAGGTTGCCCAGGAACCGCGCACCACTAAGCTGTCCAGCGGGCGCCAGGTCAGGCCTACTTTGGGGTTAAAGGTGCTGCCAAAGTCGTCGTAATAGTCATACCGTCCGGCCAGTTGCAGTTCAACCGTACTGCTTAACGGCGCATAAATCTCGGCATAGGCAGCAGCCTGGGTTCGGTCTGCGGCAGATACACTGGAGCCAAAGCCTAAGACGTCAACCAGGTAGCGATTTTCCGGCCGGGCACGGGCGTTTAATGATGGTGTATCAGTAATTTCTTCTTTACGTGCTTCAATACCAAAGGCAGCGCGGATAACGTCATCATTGAACTGCATTAAATCGCCGCTAAAGCGCAGGTCCCAACCGTAAACGGTGCTCTTACCATCGCGGGTGGGTACTTCTTGCGCATTGGCTAACAAGGCGTCATTAGTCGGGTCATTTTGCAGCAGCGGATTAAAAGCGGCCAGCAGGTTACCCGCTGAACAGGTTAAACCGTTATCTGCGTCAAAGCTGGCGATAGTGCCGTTGCTGCATAATTCACCATGCACCAGAGCACTGTATTTATAACGGTTGTAAACGCCGGCTATGGCTTTTTGCTTAGATTGCGATTGTGACAGCAGAATAGCTGCCTCCCACTGCCAATTAGCCAGGTCGCCGGCAATTGAACTGGTTAAACGGAATGAATCGGTTTTGTTTTGTATGGTGCGCGGGTCGTTAAAGCGGGCACTGTACTGGAACCCCCACAAGCGTTGTCCTGCGACAGTGTCAAACGGGTCTATCCACAGTTCGTCATATAAAAAGTCTACATAGTCAGATGGGTAAATATCCAGCGCGGTTTCTGGTATCCAGGCACCATGATCCGCGTTGATTTGCTCTACCTGCTCTATAGGTGCCGGCGAGGAGACGGCGGTAGAATCCGTTGTGCTGTAGAAAAAGTCGGTGTTCCAAACTAAACCGTTTACATCTTTGGTAAAAATAAAGCCAGCAGATTGGCTTTCAAACGGGCTTTCCAGTTGGTCGTCCTGATTGGCATAGTACGCACAAATGTCTTCACCAAATTCGGTCGTGACTAACGGGCTGGTACAATTTGGATTGCCAATTTCATTACCGCTGCGGGCTGAGAAGAAATTGATATTGGCGCCATCGCGCAATTTGGGCAAATAGGAATAATTGCTTTGCAAAGCCGTTTGTGACGTAAAGGCCCGGTCTGTGGCCATATAGCCTTTACGATCGAAAAGATCGGCAAACAAGGTTAGGTTACCACCGGCAAAGGTGGTACCAAATAACAGGTTAGCATTAACTTTGGCATCATTTGACGATGCCGTGCTGTTGGCATAAGACAGGCTAACTTCGGCCCCTTCGTAGTCTTTTTTCAAAATGTAGTTTATGACACCGGCAACCGCATCAGCGCCGTAAATTGCTGAGGCGCCGGTAGCCAGAATTTCAACCCGCTCAATGGCTGCCAGCGGGATACTGTTTATATCAACAAAGTTTTGCGTGCCGGCTGCAAACGACGATGCCGCGACCCGGCGTCCGTTAATCAGAGTAAGAGTAGATGAGGGGCCTAAACCCCTTAAAGACGCGGCGGCCTGGCCTGCTGGGGTCGATGTAGATGTTGCGCCGCTTTCTGACGTAGAAAACGTGCCGTTACCGCCGCGCACCTGGCCTAAGTCTTTAAGCAGTTCATACACTGAGCTGGCGCCAGAGTTTTTAATATCGTCGGCGGAAATAACCGTAAGTGGCTGGGTGCCTTCTAAATCTACACCGCGTATACGCGAGCCAGTTACCTGAATTTTTTCAATTTTCTGCTCTTCTTTTACTACTTCTTCAGCAGCGAAAACCAGCGGAGTTGCAAAAAAGCTGCCGGCAACCGCCAGCGCTAAAGGAGATAATTTGCGCATAGATACACCTGTCTTAACATGGCACAGCCTGCGGTATAGTCCGCATTGGTGTGCTTACAATTATTGATGTTAGTTGTTGTGGTGCAGGAATAAACGCCTGCCAGACACGGTTTAGTGTCTGACGTGTGTCTACTCGTTAAACCACTCTGACAGGTAGTAAGACGAGTAGTGATATGAACTTAGCGTAAAGGCTTTTTTCAACATACCGCTACCAAAAATGAATTGCTGCTTAATAAATCATTACTAATACAAATACTGCTAATTGGCAATGAAGTCAATACAGGCTAATCTATAGCCTTTGAATTTTGGCCGCTATCTGTAGTATTGGTAGTTGAACACTTCTGTACTCAAATGATAAGAACTAGATTAATGAAATCACTGAGCTTTTATATATCTGCAGCCGCATTGGCCTGCTCTGTTTTCGCAGCACATGCAAATAGCAATAAATTTCCCGACTACTCTATGGTATTAGTTGGCGGTGGGCTCAAAACCTGCAGTTCAACAAATGTAAGGCATTGTAGCGAACCAGACATTTTTTCTGCTGCAGCTAAGTCAGCAGATTTGTTTCAATTGTCTGCTGAAAATATTGCTAATGTCAGTGACAAGCTATTCTGGGGAGAAGAACGCGTCATCGAACAGCAACAAACGCTGGCGGTGTTAGAGTTTATGCGCAGTAGAGTGTCGTCAGAGCGCATCTCCGAACGTGAGTTATTACGTTTGTGGCGCTCTGCTGAGACCGAGATGGATGGTATTTGGGTATCCGGCCGGACTAATTACGGCTCTTTGACTGAGCGTGAGCTGAATTTTGTACTGGATCAGTTGCAGGTTATGGCTATCTCGCCAAATACCGGTCGGCGATCTTCGCCGCCACGGCAAAAAGAATTTGCTGATTTAGCCAGAACGGCAGATCCATTTAGTGTTGAAATTTATCAAAAAATTGTCAGTTTGGCACAGCAAGTCGCTGGGCCACAGCGTAAGCCGAGGTTGCTGGTAGTTACTGCTTCTGGTCGTGACCCTTTTGCCGCAGTAGATTTTTACACCAACTTATTTGAAGAAGCCGGTGCAGATGTTAGCTGGTTGCCTATTAACGCTGCCTATCAGGCTGCGCAGGCCAATAAAACAGCGGGGAAGGCCTCCTGTGACAAGCTGCCGCAGTATCTTGAGCAATACCATGGCAGTTATCAGCGAGCACGGATCTACCCTGATTTGATGCAGCAGCTAACTAAGTTTTGTCAGCAAGGCACGGAAGACGCTGTAGAATTGATCCGGCGTTCAGATGTGATATTCTTCAATGGCGGCGATCAGAGTTTGACGCTACAGGCATTGCGCTTTGAAGATGGCCGCGCCAGCCCAGAGCTGCAGCAGATTGAAACCATGTTAAGAAATGGCGATATGATAATTGCCGGTACCAGTGCAGGTACTGCGGTGATGAGTGGCGGCAGTTTTGCCGGCAGCAGAATACCCATGATCACTAATGGTGACAGCTACAGTGCGATGCAATTTGGTGCTTTCGACTTACCGGCGCCTAAACGCGGCTGTGATAAAGATCAAAGCTGCAGCAATGGCCTGGCAGAAGGTCACCTTACTTATTCGTCAGCAGGCGGTTTGGGCCTGTTCAACTTTGGGGTCTTGGATACCCATTTCTCAGAGCGCGGCAGGCAGGGCCGGCTGGTGCGGTTGCTGAATGATACACAAAGCCGGTATGGTTTTGGCATTGACGAAAACACCGCCCTGCTGGTTGGCTTTACCGACAGCGATAATGCCCCGCAAGTAAATATGCAGGTTATTGGTGCCAATGGTGTTTTTATTGTTGACACGGCTGAGGTTGGGCGAGCTGGTGAAGGCGCAGTGGCTAACATAACTCAAGTGGCAACACACTACCTTACCCGCGACGATCGTCTGGATATTAAAGATGGTGTGATGCGTACCCGCTTTGCCGATTGGAAGTTTGCGACAAATAATAGTCTGACACCGCTACTAAGTTCCGGCGATCTGTTTGAACGGGATAATTACAGACAGCTGGCCCAATTGTTGTGCACTACGCAAAGCCGTCAGGCTGATGGCCGAGCGGTAAAGGTTGGTCAGGGCCACAGTATCATGCTGTATAAAAGTACGACGTCTCACACCCGGCAAGGCTTGCAACGCTTGCAAAATGCTGAGATCCAGTATTGCTCTTACAGCAATTTGATGTTGGATATTACGCCTGCCAACTGAGCGTAAAATGCGAGGTAATACCTGATGCAAGGACCTGTTCATCCTCAGGTTAAAACCTTCGCCAGATGGATACGCAACTGGGGCAAGCTAAAGTTGGCATTGTTGTGTCAGCTGTTTCTGTCTGTTGGCTTGGCTGTTTTTTCGGCTGTAGTGTCGGTGGTGCTGAACAACCAAATTGATTGGGAGTGGGTTAGAGGCGCAACCTTAGCTGCAGCAGTGCTGGGCCCTGTGTCTATTGCCTTTCTGTTCTATCTGGTGTTGCATTTAGATGCGGCACTGTCATACCTGGAAGATTCTGCCCATCAGGAACGCTTGTTAAACGAAGGCATGCAGGAAAATATCCGCCAATTAAACTACGAAATAGAAGAGAGAAAAAAAGCGTTTCAAGCCAAACGCAGAGCTATTGATGAACTGCGTAAAGAAATTGCCGAACGCAAAAAAGCCCAGATAGAGCTGGAAGAGCAAAGTTTATTGATACGCTCTATCGTCGATAGCTCGCCGGATTTATTTTACTACCGCGATGAAACCGGCCGTTTTGCCAGCTGTAATAAGATGTTTGAACAGATTATGGGCAAATCTGCCACTGAACTACTTGGTCGGTATCCGGCAGAAATTTACAGCGCTAAAAGCGCACAAGCCGTGATATTGACTGAATATGAAGTCAATATGCCGCCATCAGAGCTAACCCTTGACGTTGAGTTTGTTAAAGAAGACGGCCAGATATTATGGCTGGAAATGCGTAAGGTACCCTTTTATGACCGGCACGGCCGCTACATCGGCTTGTTGGGCTTTGGCCGCGATATCACCTCACGTAAGCTGGCAGAGCAGGCTTTGGAAAAAGCCTATCAGGATAAAGGCCAGTTTATTGCTACCTTAAGCCATGAACTGCGCACTCCGCTAAACGGTATTGTGGGTTTAAGCCGGCGTTTGCTGGAAAGTAAGCTGACAAAACAACAGCATGGCTGGGCTAATACTATTTTTAGCAGCGCAGAGACGCTGGGTAATATTTTCAACGATATTATCGATCTGGATAAAATTGACCGCCAGGACCTCGACATTGTCTATCAGAGCGTGTCATTGCGTCAGTTTATCAACGACATTGCTAATTTTGCTGAGTTACTGTGTCAGCAAAAAGGCCTGACATTTGAATTAAACTGCCAGGGTGATACTGAACTGGATTTACGTTTGGACCCTACCCGTTTACGTCAGGTATTGTGGAATCTGCTAAATAATGCCGTCAAGTTTACTGCCGCCGGGCGGGTAGCATTAACCTGTAAAGTTGCGCCGGAAAAATCTGAGTTAATCTTTCTGGTAACTGATACTGGTATTGGTATTGCTGAAAAGGAGCAAGAACGGATCTTTGATATGTACTACAAGTCCAGCGATGGGCGCCGTTTAAGTATCATAGGCTCAGGTATTGGTTTGTCAGTTTCGCGTGCGTTGGTTGAAGCAATGAAAGGCAATATTGTTTTAAGCAGCGAGCTTGGCCAGGGCAGTTGTTTTGAAGTCAGATTGCCTGCTGAGCGCTCAGCGTCAGAGCCGCAGACACAGATAAGCTGCCCTGAGCTGACTATCTTACTGATAGAAGATGTACCGTTAAATGCAGAAATAGCCACCGGCTTGCTGGAGCAGCGCGGCCATACCGTAATACACGCGGAAACAGGCGAGGATGCCATGGCATTGCTGGAAACTGAGGACGATATAGACCTGGTGCTGCTGGATATGCAATTGCCTGATATGAGTGGTGAACAGATAGCACAGTTTATCCGTCAGGAGCCACGCTTAGCAGCACTGCCGATAGTGGTGTTAAGTGCTAATGTGCGTAAAGCAGAACAGCAGTTACAGGGGCTGCATATTGATAACGCATTGGCTAAACCCATTAGTACCAGCAAACTTGATGCTGTACTGGCGCAGTTGTTTTCGCCCAGTGCAGTTAAATTACAAAGGTCGGTAACAGAACAAAAAACCACCGAATCAGCGGCGCTGGACACCCATATTCTAAATGACTATCTGCAATCATTGGGTAAGGATACGGTTAAACGCAGTACTCAATTGTTTGCTCAGTTATTGCCCGGATATATGAACCGTCTGATGGAAACAGCGGTGCAACGTCAGTTAAAAGAGTTTCAGGAAGCGGCACATAAACTTAAGGGTGCGGCTGCATCAGTTGGTTTATTGTGGGTGCAACAGCAGGCAAAAAGATTAGAGCACGAAGAAGTTAACTGGCAAGGGATGGAGCGACAGCTGGTTGATTTTCATTTAAAAACAGAGCAGCACCTGGCTGCTCTGTCTGATTATATTGAAATGGCGTAAGCGCTTATTTTTCTAACTTACCTACGAAGCGGTAGCCTTCACCGTGAATAGTGCTGATTAATTCAGGGCTATCGATGTCCGATTCAAAATGCTTACGAATGCGGCGGATAGTAACATCTACTGTACGGTCGTTCGGGCGCAAATCGCGGCCAGTCATGTGGCGGATTAACTGTTCACGGGTGAATATTTTACCCGGTGTATCCAGCATTAAACGTAATGCACGGTATTCGCCTTTTGGCAAACGACGGGCAACACCTTTTGGCGAGGTCAGATTGCGGCTATTTTCATCCAGCGTCCAACCATTAAATTTAACGATGCTTTTATGCTCTTCTACCACTGGCTGAGCTACAGTGCGGCTTAGCAAGTTACGGGCACGGATAGTAAGTTCACGCGGGTTAAATGGTTTGGTTAAATAGTCATCTGCACCGATTTCCAGGCCTAGAATGCGGTCGACTTCACTGTCGCGACCGGTTAAGAAAATAAGGCCGATATTTTCTTTCTGACGCAGTTCCCGGGCTAGGATAAGGCCGTTTTTGCCAGGCAGATTAATATCCATCACCACCAAATTTACTTTATTGTCTGTAAGTTTCTGGTTCATTTCTTCGCCGTTTATGGCTTCAATGACGTCATAACCTTCACCTTGGAACAGACTGACCAGATTTAACCGGGTTACTTCTTCGTCTTCAACGATAAGAATCACAGGTGTTTGCATAGGATTTAAACCTTATGTAAATTTTGTTGGTTTTATGGCGAAATTGCGTTTTATAGATGACTTGCACTTGTCAAATAATACGTGATTATAACCAGCAGTCCAATTGTTAACAAGTTTTTTGTTAACAATTGGACTGCTGGTTATCTGTTGTGGCTGGCTAGCAGCGGTTTGCTTTGCTTACGCCGTTTTGCTTATTACGATCACCGGAAATTCAATTTTTATACTAACACCTTGGCCCAATGTGCTTTCCAACAAGATTTTTCCGTTTAGTGCCTGAGTAACCAGGTTGTATACTAAATGCAGTCCAAGGCCGCTGCCGCCTTCACCGCGTTTGGTGGTAACAAAGGGATCGAAAATACGTTTTTTAATGTTTTCCGGAACGCCGGTGCCATTATCAGAATATTGCAAAATGCAGTTATTATCTTTTACTGCCACATCGATGGTCATTGTGCCCTGCTCGGTATGCTCAAAAGCATGGATAAGGCTATTCATAATTAAATTAATCAGGATCTGATTTATCGGCCCGGGTTTGCTGTCAAGCTCCAACTCTGCTGCACAATTAACCACAAGCTGATGTTGGGTTTTCTTTAAATTTGGCCGCAACGACAGCAATACTTCGTTGATAAGCTGCAGCATATTAAATTGACGGCGGTTATCATTTGACTGGTCTACTGCTACCCGTTTAAAGCTGGAGATCAGGCTGGCAGCACGCTCCATATTGCGATAAATAATGCCCAGGTTTTCTTTGCTTTCTGCCAGAAATTTAGCCAGTTGAGATGACGTTAGTTTTTTTTCATCAAACGCTTTCTGGATGTCTGTCAGTTTGTCTTGCATTAAAGTAGAGGCTGTAACACCAAGGCCAATCGGCGTATTAACCTCATGCGCCACGCCAGCGACCATTTGGCCGAGACTGGCCATTTTTTCAGTTTCAACTATTTGATTTTGATACTGATGTAAGGTGGCTAAGGTATTTAGCAGCTCCTGGTTGGACGTTTTAAGCGCATCGGTGCGTTGCTCAATTTTTTGCTCCAAACTGAGTGTTAGCTGGCGATTTTCTTGTTCGGCTTGTTGTAACTTGCTAATTTGCTGTTCAATTCTGTCCAGCATGATGTTAAAAGCGCGACTGAGCATATTGTATTCTTTGATTGGCGCAACAGGCGCGCGAATGCGGTAGTCTTTTTCTTTGGCAACTTTTTGCACCAGATTTAACAGTGTATCAATCGGTGTGGTAAAGCGTTGCTGCAATCTGGAACTGATAAAGTAAGCACTGCCCAGCGCTATCAGGGCAATAAGGATATCTAAGAGGATCCGGGTCTGGATATAGCTGTTTAGTTCTTCCTGATTAGCCCGAACATAGATATAGCCGATAATGGTCTCGTCTTGTTTTACTTCGCGGATAAGCTCAATATGGTTGTCACTGATATAGGGTTTGGCAAATTGCTCAATACGGCCAAATTGTACCGGAAAAGGGCCAATGCCGTCGCGATTGTAACTGGCAAAAAAGCTTAGCTCATTGCTGTCAGGTAGCAATTTATAAATATGTATATTGTGCAGCATAGTCACGGCTTTAAAAGAATTAAGCCGATTGTCTTCTATGTCAGCATCGTCTTTTTGGATGCTGTCGCGGGCATTAAAGGCAATAATACTGGCATAGCCCTGCAACTGAGATACCAGTTTGCTGCGTTGCAATTTCACATCCTGTAGGGTTGAGACCATCATAGCAAGACATAGAGTCAGGCTGCATATCAGCATGATGACCCAAATTAATGCGCTTTTTATCGATGTGGTTTTATCTATTGCAATCATCTGCTTATCTTAGTCCTACTGTATTACGCGCAAAATTATGCGGCTACATTGATGTTATGCACATTAGATGTTTTTAGCAAACTGCAGTGGCAAAATTAATAAAGCCGTTTATAGTAAGAACACTTGTTTGTTTTGGGTGTGGTTATGAGCCTGTGGGAAAGCTATAAAACGAGTATCTTCCTGTGCCATCAGGCACTTAAATGTGATATCGATTTTGCTATTATCAGTGCACAAAACCCCGCCGGAAACACCGAACACCCTTATCTTAATCTACGTCGTGACAATGAATTACAGGCTTATCTTAATCAGCAACGCTTGCCTTATCGCTCGGTAATCGGCAGTGCGCCAGATTTAACCTTTCAGGAAAAAAGCTGGATTGTGTTATGTGATAAAGCGCTTGCCATTCAGTTGGCATTGCAGTTTGAGCAAAATGCGATTTATTGGGTAGAGCAGGGCGAGTTATTTTTGGTGCCGGTGTTAATGTTGCAACAAGAAGAAAGCCTGGGCGCTTTTAGCTCGCGACTGGTGTTATTAAATGACTAAAGACGCCGTTGCAGAATGTCCAAGACGCTTTGTAGTTTTTCACCGTGTACCACTTCCATTTGGCGCCTGGCCATATTCTGTTTTACTTTCTCTGCTTCGGTAACGGGTTGCGTTAACAACGGGGCGAAGTCAGTGGCGCAAATACAGATTACTGCAGGCGTTGGCATTGTCGGTAGTTGGGCTACCCGATACAACAAATTTGGACAAGCTTTTTGCCGCTTCGGCGCCTGAATACAGCCTAAACTGTCTGCCGCTGTAGCTGGCGTCAACCAGATCAGTAGTAGCAAGACAGACAGTTTTTGCATGTGCTTTTCCTTTGCTGTGTTAGCTCGCTTTATATACGGTAAAACCGTTAGCTTTGGCGATAATGCTGACTTTTTTAAATACCTTTTGGAGTAATTCCAGGTAAGCCAGATGGCTATTAGCGACTATGGTTAAACTGCCATTGCTGGTTAAGCGGGCAGCGCTGTCGCGGATAAAAGTCTCAACAATACTGTAGTCGGTTTTTATGCCCGTGTGAAACGGCGGGTTGCTGACAATACAGTCGAACTGTTTTGGCTGTGCAGGTAAGCCATCGGCGGCGATAACGGTACCGCTTAAGTCATTAGCAGCCAAAGTCAGTTCAGTGGCCTTAACTGCCAACTGGCTGATATCAGAACAAAACAGCTCAATTCCAGGCTGTTTGCGTTTTAACATAGCACCGACCACACCACAACCACAGGCGAAGTCGAGTACTTTGCCTTTGCTGACATCCGGTAGATTATCCAGCAACAGTGCGGTGCCAATATCCAGCTTACCGTGGTTAAATACGCCCGGCAGTGAATGCAGTGTTAAGGTTTCACCGGCAGCAGTAATGTCAAAACTTACTGCCTTAGCTTGTGGCAACTGCTGAAAATCACCATGCAAGGCAAACCATAAACAGTGCTTGGCGTTGTCCAATTTATTGGCATTTAAGCCAAGCTTTTGAGCATGGCTGCTCAGGCTCTTAATGCCGCCTTTATTGTCGCCGGTAACAAACACTGCAGTGGTTGCGCTAAGCACCGGTTTAAGTTGAGCCAGGGTAAAGGCCAGCTGCTCTTTGCTTTTCGGGTAAAACAGCACCACGGTGTCAAAGCTGTCGCTAAATGCCGGGCTAACGTCGCGGTACAGCGTTACCTTGTCGTGACTCCAGCTGGCTGCTACGGCTGCATCAGTGCTGTAACAGCTCAGTGTAAGCTGTGGTGCCAAATGTTGCAGTTCAGTGGCTAAACTATCGGCTAAGGGTTCAACCAGCAGTACTTTGCCTGTTAGATCGTCGATGTTACGTAATACCAGTTGACTGGCTGTTGCTAGCATTTAGCTTTCCTTTTTAAACATCAGATCCCAAACACCATGGCCCAAACGCTGGCCACGCTGCTCGAATTTAGTCAGTGGCCGCTGCTCTGGCCGCTCGACATAGGTATTGTCGGCAGATAAATTGCTGAACCCCTCAGCAGCTGACATCACTTCGAGCATATGTTCAGCGTAGTTTTGCCAGTCGGTAGCCATATGAAACACACCACCTGGTTTTAGCTTACGCCTGAGCAGTTGTACAAATTCGCCCTGCACTATGCGGCGCTTATGGTGGCGCTTTTTATGCCACGGGTCGGGGAAAAACAGCTGCACGGTGTCCAGGCTATTGTCGGCAATACTGTGCTCCAGTACTTCTACGGCGTCGTGCTCAAATACTTTTAAGTTCTTAACCTGCTGTGCTATGGCTTCAGATAAGCAGGCGCCCACACCCGGCCGGTGTACTTCAATGCCAATAAAATCTTTTTCCGGCGCTTCTTTTGCCATTTGCACCAGCGATTTACCCATACCAAAGCCAATTTCCAGCACCTTGTGGTTGTCGCGGCCAAATACCTCAGCTAATTGCAGCGGCTGTGCCTGATAGCTTAAGCCGTAATCGGCCCAGTAAGTATCAAGTGCATGTTGCTGGCCTTTGGTCAGTCGGCCTTCACGCAGCACAAAAGAGCGAATCCTGCGCATGTAGGTGGTGTTTTCAGCCTGATCATCTTGCTGGTGGCCGGTAGTGTCTGTCATCTGTTGCTCCGCATAATCGTTAACGGCGCGTATTATCCTTGTATTAGCTGCTTTGCTCAACCGCGATTATGGTTGGCAAGCTAAAGCGTGCTGCTTATACTGCGCGCAAATGTTTATACAGGGGCTGCTATGTTGCCGCAAGAGGACGCAGTTTGGTTTTCAAATCAGTTGGTTAGCTGGTATCAGCAACACGGGCGCAAAACACTACCCTGGCAGTTGAATAAAAGCCCGTATAAAACCTGGCTCAGTGAAGTGATGCTGCAGCAAACCCAGGTTGCTACTGTTATTCCTTACTTTGAGCGCTTTACAGAACGCTTTAGAGATATTAATGCGCTGGCCGCAGCGCCGCTGGATGAGGTGCTGCATTTATGGACCGGGCTTGGCTATTACGCCAGGGCGCGTAATTTACATAAAGCTGCGCAAACTATAGCGGCGCAGTATAACGGCGTCTTTCCGACACAGTTTGACCAGGTGCTGGCGCTGCCCGGCATAGGGCGTTCGACTGCCGGTGCGGTGTTGTCTTTGGCCTTGGGGCAGCATTATCCGATTTTAGATGGAAACTGCAAAAGGGTACTGGCGCGCTTTGCTGCTGTATCCGGTTGGCCCGGTGAAAAGAAAACCGAGCAACAGTTATGGCAACTGGCAGAGCAGTTAACGCCAAAAGGCAGCGTAGGGGAATTTAACCAGGCAATGATGGACCTGGGGGCAACACTTTGCAGCCGCAGTAAACCGCGCTGCGTAGAGTGCCCACTGAAACTAAAATGCCAGGCTGCATTAGCTGGTGATCAGACGTTGTATCCTGGCAAAAGAGCGAAAAAAGCTCTGCCGGAAAAGCAGAGTTTCTGGCTGTTGTTGCAGCATGACACACAAGTGTTGTTGGCACAGCGCCCGGCATCGGGGCTGTGGGGCGGGCTGTTTGGTTTTATCGAGTTTGCCTCAGCAGCTGAGCGCGATCAGTATGTCACGCTAAATGCCTTGCAGACCACAAGCAGCGAAGAGCTGACAGGCTTTCGGCATACTTTTAGCCATTTTCATTTATGGATCCAACCACAATTGCTAAAGCTTAAATGCAAGCCTGATATAGTACAGGAGCAATCAGGGGCGACTTGGTTTACAATAGAGCGCATTCCACAGGTTGGTTTGTCGGCACCGGCAAAACAACTGTTTCAGCAGTTATTAGCTGCAAGCACGGGTAACAAGGATAAACAATTATGAGCCGTAGCGTATTTTGCGAATACCTTAAAAAAGAAGCCCCGGGGCTGGATTTTCAGCTGTATCCAGGCGATTTAGGCAAGAAGATTTTTAACAGTATTAGCAAAGAAGCCTTTGCCCTGTGGCAGGCAAAACAGATTATGCTGATTAATGAAAAAAAGCTGAACATGATGAATACTGAGCATCGTCAGTTTTTGGAAACGCAAATGGAAGCCTTCCTGTTTAAAGGTGAAGACGTTGAAATCGAGGGTTACAAGCCGGTAGAGAAGTAAACTTAGCTTAGCTCTTTGCTGGCGTCGTGGCGACAGCGGCGCTATAATTCGGATTAGAAAATTTAATCACTGATTTATTCATCTAAGAGATATTATGGCGCGTCGCCTGCCTCCGCTAAATGCTTTAAAAGCCTTTGAAACTGCCGCCCGGCATTTGAGTTTTACCAAGGCAGCAGAAGAAATGTACGTTACTCAGGCTGCTATCAGCCATCAGATTAAAGCGCTGGAAGATCATCTGGGCCTGAAACTGTTTATGCGCAAAAACCGCTCTTTGTTGCTTACCGAAGAGGGGCAAAGCTATTTTCTGGATATTAAAGAAATATTCCTGCAGCTGCATGAATCGACCGAAAAGCTGCTGGCTCGCGGCGCCAAAGGTTCGTTAACAGTAAGCCTGCAGCCGAGTTTTGCTATTCAGTGGCTAGTACCCCGGCTAAATCAGTTTAGTGAGCAACACCCGGATATTGATGTGCGTATCAAGGCAGTTGATTTAGACGAAGGCTCGTTAACTGACGATGTCGACGTCGCCATTTACTATGGCCGCGGCAGTTGGCGCAATTTGCACGCTGATAAGCTACACACGGAGTATTTATTGCCGGTATGTTCGCCGCTGTTATTAAACAGCACTAAGCCGCTGCAGGAGCCAACCGATCTGCAATACCATAATTTATTGCATGATGGCTCTCGCCGGGCATGGAAGGCATGGTTTACCACGCAAAACTTTAAACATTTCAATGTGAATCAGGGGCCGATATTCAGCCACTCTTCTATGGTGTTGCAAGCTGCCATTCATGGCCAGGGCGTGGCACTGGCGCACAACGTGCTGGCGCGGCCGGATATTAACTCCGGCCGTTTAATAGTGCCGTTTAATCATGTGTTGATTTCAAAAGATGCCTATTATTTAGTCTGTCGTGAAAGCCAAACTGAACTGGGTAAAATAACCGCCTTCCGCCAGTGGATGGTGTCGATGGTAGAAGCTGAGCAAGCTGCTTTTGCCGAGCAGCAGTTTACCAATGCGGTGGCGCTTGACTGACGTAATTATTGATCACACCCGCGAGCCCAAAGCCCGCTTGCTGCTGGCGCATGGCGCCGGTGCCGGTGCACAGAGTGAGTTTCTGCAGCAATTGGCGCGGCAGTTGGCTGCGCACAATATAGAAGTATGGCGCTTTGACTTTGCTTACATGCAGCGTTTTATTGATACCGGCAAGCGTAGCTTACCGGCGAAAATGCCGCTGTTGCAGCAAGAGTTTATGCAACAGCTCGGCAAATGCCCGGCTGATTTAGCTTTATTTGTCGGCGGTAAGTCTATGGGCGGGCGGGTCGCTAGTTTTTTGAGTGCTCAGCCTGGCGTGCAGGCGGTATTTGCTTTTGGTTATCCGTTTCACCCGCCGAAAAAGCACAGTTGGCGTACTGAGCATTTTGCCGCTTTGGCTTGCCCGTTGTTTATTGCGCAGGGGGAGCGGGATGCTTTTGGCACTAAAACTGAACTGGCATCCATGCAATGGCCCAAAGTGTCATTGCACTGGCTGACAGATGGCGATCATGATTTTAAACCCAGAGTTAAAAGCGGCCTGACACAGCAAAAATTGATAGCGCAGGCGGCACAATTTTGTAGCAGGAAAATTGATGAAGTACTTTTGGCAAAGCAGTAACAGCGTAACCGCTTTGTATGGCGCTGCCGTAGTCGGCTTAAGCGCGCTAGTGATGCATTTGTGGCAGGGGCAGTTAAGTGCAGAGGCTTTGGCCCGCGTATTGAGCGCTTTGGGCATGCTGGCATTTCATTGTCTGGCGCTGTTGGCGCTGGGCCGGCAACACAGCGGGGCAAAATTGACACAGTTAGTTGCTGTTGTCTGGCATCTGGGGCTGTGGTGTTTTGTCTGGACTATACTGGCGGGCGTATTTGCCTTGCCGTTTTATTATTCACAGTTGGCGCCAATAGGTGGCCAGCTCCTTATAGCTGCCTGGCTGTTGCTTGCAATAAGCGCCTGGCGGCGGAGTTAACATGAAACAACTATTACTATACTGTCGCGCCGGTTTTGAAAAAGAATGTGCGGCAGAAATTCAAGATAAGGCCGGCCAGTATGATGTGTTTGGCTTTTGTAAGCTCAGCGCCAACAGTGCTTTTGTCATTTTTGAAGCCTACGATGCCGATAGTTTGGCGCAGTTTTACCGAGATTATCCGTTTGAGCAGTTTATTTTTATCCGTCAGTGGTGTTTGCTACAGGCAGAATTGCTTGAGCTGCCGCCTGCTGATCGTATCGCGCCGGTACTCGACGCGTTAGTTGCAGCTGAATTGACTGGCTGTGGCGAACTAAGAGTAGAGTATCCGGAAACTAACGACGGCAAAACATTGTCTACGCTGGCGCGCAAACTAACAGTACCGCTGCGCCAGACACTGCGTCAGGCTGGCGTAATGCTGGCGAAAGAGCAAAAACGCGCACCGGTGCTGCATGTGTTTTTATTAACCGGCCAGCAGGGTTATATTGGTTTGTCCTATCCGGAGAATAACAGCTCGCTGGAAAACGGCATTATGCGGCTTAAATTTCCTAACGAGGCACCAAGTCGCAGTACCTTAAAGCTCGAAGAAGCTTTTTTGCAGTTTATTCCAAAACAGGAATGGGACAAACGTTTGGGCGGTGGTTTAAATGCGGTTGATTTGGGCGCCAGCCCAGGCGGCTGGACTTATCAACTGGTCAAGCGCAGCATGATGGTTACCGCTATCGACAACGGCCCTATGGCAGAGTCGTTGCTGGAAACCGGCCAGGTTAAGCATTTAACGGTTGATGGGTTTAAGTTTGAACCGCAAAAGAAAAATGTGTATTGGGTTGTCTGCGATATGATTGAACAGCCGCAGCGGGTGGCAGAGCGAATGGGCGATTGGCTGATTAACGGCTGGTGTCAGGAAACGATATTCAATTTAAAACTGCCAATGAAAAAACGCTATGAAACGGTAACCGAGATATTGGCGCAGCTTGAGCAGCGTCTGGTAGATGCCGATATTAAATTCCGCTTACAAGTTAAGCACCTATACCATGACCGTGAAGAAGTTACGGTACATGTGCAAAACCTGGTACTGAAGTTCTGAAACTTGTCTGATGACTCAGTGCTGACTATTCAGCGCTGAGTTCAAGCTTAACCCATACCAAACGATGATCTGAGCTGGCGCCTCGCGACCCTACCAACGGATACAACGGGCTGGCTTTTTCCGGCCAAAATACGCCACTGTCTTTTATTACAAAACCTGCTTTAGATGGCAGTACGTAATCTGCCCGCATGCGCCAACCGGCGGTATGAAAGGCGGCTTTTGGGTTGCCTGGTGCATTTTCAGCAGCGCCTTTACTTTGTGGCGGCATGCCATTGTTAATGCGTGGATGGTTGTAAAGGGCACTGATAGCAGCATTTAATGCATCGCCTTCGCCATCGGCAGAAGCATTTAAATCGCCCAGCAATACAAAGCTTGCATCGGCAGCTAAACCACCTTTATTGCCGTTGTAATCATAGATATAGCCGGCGTTTTGCGGCGTTAAATAATCTACCCACAAACGGATTTCATCATGGTTACGGATGCCGTTACGGTTTTCTGCGCCATCAAACACCGGTGGTGTCGGGTGGCTGGCCAGTATGTGTATCGTTTTTCCATTGATATTCAGTGGAATGTCCCAGTGGCTTTTTGACGATAGCGGAAACTCTGCCCAGGCATCCGGGCTGTACCATGGGCCGCCATCGGCTTTTTTCGTTGGTATGTAGCCTGGCATATCTTGCCATTTAAATTGCCCAAAGGTGCGTACATTGGCGGTGTCTATCGGGTATTTAGATAGCAGTACCATGCCGTATTGGCCCGGGTAAAAACCATAACCCCAGGCATCAGCTCCAACGCCTGTTGCTTTGCCGTCGTTATCCAGATCATAAGGGCTGGGCTGGCCGGTATTTACCGTACTGTAATAGAAGTATGGGTAGTCAATTGCAGCAGCAGAGCCTTGAGGCTGCTTCAGATAGTTATTAATAAAAGCCGTAATGCCATTATCGGCATCGGCAATATAATCAAATTCATTTAACAGCAGCACATCCGGGCGCACCAACTGGATAATATGAGCGATGTTTTTAATTTGAGGCTGTTCGCCATTTTGCAGTAGCGACGCCAGCACAGTGCCATCACCAGGTTCACCTGAAGGCAAATAATTTTGCGCTTCCATGCTGACATTAAAGGTAGCAAAAGTGACTTCTTTGGCATGCATGACAGGCGAACCTCCAATGCTAAATAAGGCGCTAAGTATGGTGATAGCAGATAATTTTTTCATTAGACCTGTGGGTACGTGTTAAACCGGCGCCTAGCATAAAGGCAAAGCCTTGTGAAAAGCCAGTGTGTAGATGAAAATTCATAAAGTGCCATTTTATGAGCAAAATTCAGCTACATAGTGCGCAACTCAGACCAGCTATGTTACACTTGTGTGGCAATCGCCTACGACAACAAGAGGAATAAAAAGTTCCCATTATTTGGATCGGCGTAAGAAAAATGTAATATGGTTTAGTTACCATTATCACCCAAATTGAACGCAGCTTTTGTATTCAAATGGATTTAGATAAATACCTACAACTACCAGGTGAAAAACGATATGAAAATTAAAAGTCTAGCTCTTGCGGTTACGCTCGCCTTAGGTGTCAGCAATATTGCTTTGGCGCAAGAAACCTCATCCGCTGTGCGCGGTGTTGTTACCACTGAAGCTGGTACCACAGTTACAAATGCGACTGTAAAAATAACAGATAAACGTAACGGTACAACAAGAACATTAACTACTAATGAAACTGGTACGTTTTCTGCGCGCGGTTTGCAAGTCGGTGGTCCATATTTGTTAACGGTGGTAGGTCCTGAAGGCCGCACGGAGACTATAGACAACGTTTTTCTAACGTTAGGTGATACGCAAAATCTGAACGTGGTCATTCAGCAGCCTGGTATTGAGCGTATAGCCGTAACTGGTTCATCAATCAGTAATTCTTCTTATGGCAGCAAAAGCCCGGTAGCTAACTTTAGTTTGACTGATTTACAAACCATTCCATCCATTAACCGTGATTTGTCAGACGTTGTTGCTGCAGACCCGCGTATTTATATTGACGCTGGTTTCTCGCGTGGTATTCAGTGTAACGGCGCTAGCCCGCGCTTTAACAGCCTGACAGTTGACGGCGTGAAAATGAACGATAACTTTGGTTTAAATAACAATGGTTATCCGACTGAGCGTATGCCGTTCTCGTATGATGCATTGGAGCAGGTTTCAGTTGAGTTCGCTCCGTTTGACGTTAAGTACGGTGGTTTCACTGCCTGTAACATCAACGCTGTAACTAAATCTGGTACAAACGAAGTTAAAGGTTCAGTTTTCATTGATTATACTAACCAGGATATGCTCGGCGACAAGTTAGAAGGCACTAAGCTGACTAATGATGACTTTACCGTAAAAAACTACGGTTTGAATGTGGGCGGAGCTTTAGTTGCAGATAAATTGTTCTGGTTTGCTGCCTACGAAAAATACGAAGGTGCTGATACTTTTACCCGCGGCCCGCAAGATAGCAATGCTGGTACGCCAGTAGCCGGCTTAAATCAGGCCGACTTAGATCGTATTGCACAAATTGCGGCTGATGTTTACGGCTATCAGGTTGGAGCGCCTATAGGCTCTTCACCGGTAGAAGATGAAAAGTTAATGCTGAAGTTAGACTGGTATATCAATGATATGCATCGTGCTGCTCTGACATACAACTATAATGATGGTGGTTCTGTTCGTGAGTCAGATACTTTTGCAGGGTCTTATGAGTTCTCTGACCACTACTATGATCGTGGTGCTGAGTTCACGTCTTACGTAGCCCAGTTCTTCTCTGACTGGACGGATAACTTCTCTACTGAAGTTCGTGCTGGTTACTCAGAGCTGGATAACCGTCAGGCTAATATTGGCCCAGGCGGGATGGGTGAAGTGCAAATCACCGTTAACAACGGTCGTGCTGCTACTGTATTTTTAGGCGTTGATGACTCGCGTCAGTCTAACAAACTCAAATATGATACTACTTTCCTTAAATTAGCTGGTACTTATAGCACGGGCGACCATGTAATTTATGCTGGTTACGAGTTCGAAGAATACAATGTATTCAACATGTTTGTGCAGCACTCAATCGGTGAATATCGTTTTGATGACATAGATGACTTTGAAGCCGGTCAGCCAGCTCGTATTTATTATGGTAGTGGCGCAGGTACTAACGTAGCCGCTGATGCTGCAGCTGATTTTGGCTACGCCAACCACACACTTTATGCACAGGATGAATATTATATCTATGATATGGATATGACAGTCACCTTTGGTTTGCGCTACGACTGGTACAGCAGCAGTGACAAGCCGCGCGTTAATGATAATTTCGTAAATCGCTACGGTTTTGCTAACGACACGACTTTTGACGGCGAAGGCTTGATTCAGCCGCGTTTAGGCATTAACTGGAACGTGAGTGACGAGTTAGAACTACGTGGTGGCGTTGGTTTATATTCAGGCGGCAATCCTAATGTTTGGTTAGCTAACGGCTATCAAAACGACGGCATTACCCAAATACAGATCGAAGACCGTGCGCCAGGCAATGTGTTCGAGCAGCCTTTAAGTGGTGCAGGTCGTCCTTTGTTTGATATCCCTCAGACTTACTTTGATCAGGTAGCAAATGCTTCTGCTGATAGCGGTGTAAATGCTGTTGACCCATCATTCAAGTTACCAAGTGAGTGGAAGTACGCATTCGGCGGTACTTATAGCTTTGATTCTGGCTATATAGTGATGGCAGATTTGATGTACTCGGTGGCGCAGAACCAGTCAATAGTTAAAGACTTAGCACTGGGTAAAGTGGGTACTTTGTTTGACGGCCGGCCGGTATATAGCCGCACTGGTGGGCGTAGCGGTGACTTCCTGCTAACTAATGCTTCAAGTGATGCTAAAACATTATCTTTCAGTACTTCGGTAACGAAGGATTTTGATTCTGGCGTTAAAATGCAGTTAGCTTACGCTTATATCCAAGCTGAAGACTCTAACCCAATGACCAGCTCGGTAGCAGGTTCTAACTTCGGCAGCTATGCACGTACCGACTTTAATGACCCACGGCCGGCAACATCAAACTATGAAACACCACATCGCTTTACGTTGCGCACCAGCTATAAGCATGAGTTTTTTGATGGTTATGCTACGACATTCAGCTTGTTAGGTTCGCATAACAAAGGCCGCCCTTACAGCTATACTTTTGAAGGTAACGTTGCTGGTGATACTACAGCTGGTCGCCAATTACTTTATGTGCCAACTGGTATGGATGATCCAAACGTAGTATGGGGTGGTGTAACTGACAGAAGTGGTAACTACACACCATTTGATACCGAAGGTTTCTTCAAGCTGGTTAATGAAAGTGGTTTAAGCAAATTCGCTGGTGGTATTGCAGATCGTAACGAGTTCTACAGCGATTGGTGGACCAAGGTTGACTTGCGTATCACCCAGGAGTTACCAGGCTTCATGCAAGGTCATAAAGCTAAGGCTTTCTTTGTTATTGATAACCTGACTAACCTGCTGAATGATGACTGGGGCGTATTGTACGAAGCAAACTTCCCACAGACTACATCAGTGGTTGCGGCAACAGTTAACCAGCAGGGGCAGTATGTGTTCAATCAGTTTACCAACCGTGACCCTCAAGGTCGTCGCGCGACACCTTCGCTGTGGCGCATGAAGATAGGTATTGAATACAAGTTCTAATCTGATTCTGCGTTAAACATTGAAATGCCCGCGTTATGCGGGCATTTTTTTATTTCATAATCAGTGTTTTTTAGCGATAATTACCGGCTAATTTTGCCAAAGTGAATTACTCCGTGGGAAAAAACACTATCATAGCTATTGCCGGTGCTTCAGCATCAGGTAAAAGCCTATTTGCTTCAACGGTATACCAGGAATTGGTGGCTGAATTAGGCGGTGAGCGTATCGCTATTTTGTCTGAAGATGCCTATTACCGCGACCAAAGCCATTTATCGTTTGAGCAGCGTACCTTAACTAACTACGACCACCCGGCAGCGTTTGAGCATGAATTACTGGCGGCGCATTTGCGGGCACTGCGTAGCGGTAAAGCCATACAAATGCCGCAGTACAGTTATAAAAACCATACCCGTACTGACGAAACCATAACAGTGCAACCGGCCAAAGTGATATTGGTAGAAGGCATTTTACTGCTGACTGATGAACAGTTGCGTGAGCAGTTTGATATAACCGTGTTTATGGATACGCCATTAGATGTTTGCTTGTTGCGGCGTATTAAGCGGGATTTAGAGGACCGGGGCCGCAGCTTAAGCTCGGTAACAGAGCAATATGAAACCTCAGTGCGACCGGCTTTTTTTGAGTTTATCGCCCCTTCCAAGCAATATGCCGATTTGGTGGTGACCCGCGGTGGTAAAAATCAGATTGCAATTGACATTATAAAAGCAAAAATTCGCCAGTTGCTGGCAGAATAATAATAATCAGGGAATAACATATGATGGGATTAGTGGGCATTTTCGCCCTGTTACTGGTTGCGTATGTGGCGTCTGCCAATCGCAGCCGTATCAACTGGCGCACCGTTGGCGGTGCGTTCAGTATCCAATTGGCGATAGGTGCATTTGTATTGTACGTGCCTTTTGGTCAGGACGTGCTATACAGCATTTCGCAGGTGGTGGCCAATGTGATTGGCTATGCTAACGCCGGTATCCAATTTTTGTTTGGGGATTTAGGCCGGTTCTCGCAAGGCTTTATTTTCGCTATTCATGTACTTACCATTATTATCTTCTTCTCGTCATTGATAGCTGTGTTGTATCACGTTGGCATTATGACCTGGGTTATCCGTATTATTGGCGGTGGCTTACAAAAGCTGCTGGGCACCAGCCGGCCGGAGTCGATGTCGGCGGCGGCAAATATCTTTGTTGGCCAAACCGAAGCACCGTTAATAGTTCGGCCTTTTATTCCGACTATGACGCGTTCTGAGCTGTTTGCCGTTATGGTAGGAGGTTTAGCCTCTGTTGCCGGCTCGGTACTGGCTGGCTATGCCGGTTTAGGTATTGAGCTAAAGTATCTTATTGCCGCCAGCTTTATGGCGGCGCCTGGCGGTTTTTTAATGGCAAAGTTAATTTTGCCGGAAACTGAGCAGCCTAAAAACGAGCTAACTGAGATAAGTGCTGATAAGCCGCACACTAATGTGATCGACGCCGCCGCAGCTGGTGCTTCCAGTGGCATGCAACTGGCGCTGAATGTTGGCGCTATGCTGTTAGCCTTTGTCGGTTTAATCGCGCTGGTTAATGGCATTGTCGGCGGCATTGGCGGCTGGTTTGGCAAAGATGACTTAACGCTGCAGCTAATTTTTGGTTATGTGTTCCAGCCACTGGCATTTATCCTTGGCGTATCCTGGGATGAAGCGCGGCTTGCCGGCAGTTTTATCGGCCAAAAGTTGGTAATTAATGAATTTGTCGCATACCTCGACTTTGTGCAAGTGAAAGAGCAGTTAAGCGCTCATACTCAGGTGATAGTGACTATCGCCCTGTGTGGTTTTGCTAACTTTTCTTCCATTGCTATTTTATTGGGCGGCTTGGGCGGTATGGCTCCTGGTCGCCGGGCTGATATTGCAGAGCTGGGTTTAAAAGCCTTGCTAGCAGCAACATTGGCCAACTTAATGAGCGCTGCTATTGCAGGGTTCTTTTTTTCTTTAGGCTAAAAAACAGGTCTTTTATATGACACAGCAAGTTCCAACGTTAGATATAAGACGGTTTGCCACCGACAAAGATAACTTTGTTGCCGAAATTGGCAAGGCCTACACTGAGTTTGGATTCTGCGGCATTAGTGGCCACGGTATTCCGGATGAAGTGGTAGCAAATACTTACACAGCAATTAAGCAGTTTTTTGCTTTACCCAATGAGGTTAAAGCCAAATACCATAAGCCGGGGCAGGGCGGCGCGCGCGGTTATACTGCGGTTGGCGTCGAAAAAGCCAAAGACTCTAATCATCCGGATTTAAAAGAATTCTGGCATGTTGGTCGTGAGCTGGATGGTCCTGCGCCGCATCCGAGTTTATACCCTAACGTATGGCCGACTGAGGTAGAAGGTTTTAAGCAAGCTACTTACGCGCTGTATAGCGAGTTGGAAAAGCTTGGCAATACGGTATTAGAAGCGCTGGCGTTGTTTTTAGGCCAACAGCAAAGCTACTTTGCCGATAAAGTAAATTACGGCAACTCCATTTTGCGGCCGATCCATTATCCGCCGATTAAAGATACCAGTACGCAGTCTATCCGCGCCGGCCAGCATGAAGATATTAACCTTATTACTTTGCTGGTAGGGTCTAATGAAGCCGGGCTGGAAATTCTGCGCCGCGATGGCAGCTGGCTGCCGGTAACCACCATTGAAGGCACCATAGTGGTGAACATTGGGGATATGTTGCAGCGCTTGACCAACCATGTATTGCCATCCACCACGCATCGGGTGGTGAACCCGGCAGGTGCAGCCGCAGGTGAGCCGCGTTATTCTATTCCGTTTTTTATGCACCCGAACCCGGATTACGTAATAAAAACTCTGGATAGCTGTATCAGTGCTGAAAGGCCCAATCGTTACCCTGAGCCGATTAACTCTAACGACTACTTAATGCAGCGTTTAGAGGAGATTGGTTTACTGAAAAAGAGCAAATACTAAGCATCTTGCTTAGTATTTATCCGAACGGTGCAAAACGATACAAAATGTGCAGTTTCATAGTTGACTGCTTTTATAAAGTCGCTATACTGCACGCCATGTTAACGCGGTAGCGTAAACATAGCGCAGATGTGGTGGAATTGGTAGACACGCAAGCTTCAGGTGTTTGTGCCCACAAGGCGTGAGAGTTCGAGTCTCTCCATCTGCACCAAATCAACCGGCTAAGGCCGGTTTTTTTGTGCCTGCAATCCCTGCAGGCATCCCTTCGGGACCAGCCTTCGGCTGTAGATTCTATCTTTTTAGTTCTATGCGGCGGATAAAATCTTCCACCAGCATGTCATACAGTTTATTACCCAAGTATAAATCTTCTACACCATCATCGATGTTCGGATTGTCGTTTACTTCGATAACGTAAACTTTATCGCCGTCTTGTTTTATATCTACGCCGTATAAACTATCGCCGATAGGGGCGCAGGCGCGAATAGCGGCATCCAGTACATGCGCCGGCACTTCAGTAATAGCGCAGGTGCTAAAGCCACCGCTTTCTGTTTTGGCTTTGCCGTGTTTATAAATTTGCCAGTGGTTGCGCGCCATAAAGTACTTACAGGCAAAAATGGCCATACCGTTTAACACACCAATACGCCAGTCGTATTCGGTAAAGGTGTAGCGCTGCGCCAGAATAATAGCGCTTTGCTCAAACAGGGCGTCAAGTTGTGAGCGCAGCTCGGTCAGCGTTTTTACTTTCACCACGCCACGGGAAAAGCTACCATCCGGAATTTTCAACACCAAGGGCAACCCCAGAGTGTCGGCGGCGCGCTCTAAGTTATCTTCATCTTGCTTAAACAGCATAATGCCGTCGGGCATAGGTACTTTATGTTGTTCGAATAAGGTTTGCAGATACACCTTATTGCCACAGCGTAATATCGAGTTAGGATCGTCAATTACTGCTAAGCCCTCGCGCTCGGCTTTTAGTGCCATATGAAAGGTGTGATGGTTTACACCTGTGGTCTCGCGAATAAACAAACCATCGAATTCTGCTAACCGGTGAATATCTTTGGCGGCAATTTGCTCGGTGTCCATTGCGGCTCTTTTTGCTGCTTTACTAAACAGCTCAAGAGATTTAGGTGTACAGGGCGGGAATTTCTCTTTCGGATCAACCAATACTGCCAGATCATATTTGTATTTACGATTAGTCGGCTCAACCCGCCAAATCTTGTGGCTGTAGCGCTCTAATGTATTACCAAACAAGCTTTGTTCTTGGTCATTCAGTTTATGCACGCTGCCAATTTTTAATGTCTTAACTTGCCAGTTTGCTCTTTTTTGCAGCTCAACGCGTAGTATAGGTACGGAAAAGGCGTCAAACAGATAACCGGACACTTTTTTTAGTGCCTTGTGTTCGGTTTCACCAAAGTAAATGTTAAAAACCAGCTGTGTGCTAGTCTCATCTATAAGCGCTTTGTTTAGCTGGCTAAGAATGCTGCCTGGAATGTCTTCGGCGATGTCGGCGATTTCATGGCGGTTAAATTTATTAAATGCTCTTACCGAAGGTACCACGTTGTGGCCGCGAGCCTCTGCCAGCAGGGAACAATAGTAGCCGCTGCCCAAATATTGTGCTTGACGGCATAAGTTGATCACGCGGGTACGCTGTTTGTTTTTCGCTGACCATTTTAAATAGGCGGGTAATGTCATTACGCCATCGTATTGGTGAAAAGGTGCCCAATCCTGTGCTTTGTCGACGACGATTATTAGCTTGGCCATCGCCACTCCTGTAAGTTTGTTGAAGCATGTCGTGGTGTGATCAAAAAAGAAAGCGAAGAAATCTTTACCACAACAGTTAAATTTCTTGTTGGCTTTTCATTTGTTTAGCTCTTGTTATCCTAAACTTAGTTAAAAACCAGCCAAAGGCAATAGTGAGTGTAGTTATGGTATCAACCGCAGCTGCGGCTATGTTGTGTATTAGAAATGCCATTTTGTCCGATGCTGCTAACTTAGTAGCGTTGGAGCAAAAATGTTTTACTGCTGATCGCATTAGTTTGCGTAGCTTTAAGCGTTTTATCACAGAAAAGCGTAGCGATCTGCTGTTGGTCGAGCGCGCAGGGCAGGTGGTTGGATACTTTCTTCTTATATATAGGAGAGGAACCAGTTTAGCCCGTCTGTATTCTCTGGCGGTAGACCCGGATTGTCGTAAACAAGGTATAGCTGAATTTCTTATGCACAATGCTGAGCAAATTGCAGCAGAACGACGTTGCGTGTTGCTGCGCCTGGAAGTTCGCTATGACAATGCTGCTGCTATTCACTTATATCAAAAACTGAACTACCAGGAGTTTGCCGTTAAGCACGATTTCTACGAGGATCACTCTGATGCCATCTGCATGCAAAAGCAGATTATTCAGTTTGATACTGAGTCAGTAAGTCGCCAAGTACCTTATATAGCGCAAACCACGCCTTTTACCTGCGGGCCTGCTTGCCTGTTGATGGCGTTTAATTACTTTGAGCCAGGAAAATATGACCCGCTATCATTGGAAATAGATATCTGGCGCGAGGCAACTACCATCTTTATGACCTCTGGCCATGGCTGTTGTGGGCCAAGAGGCTTGGCATTGGCTGCTTATAACAGAGGTTTTGATGTAGAGATTTATTTAAACAAAGAGGGGCCCTTGTTTACCGATACCGTGCGCAGCGAAGTAAAAAAAACAATTTTGCAGCGCGTGCATGATTCATACCGGCAAAAGGTTGAACAAAGTGCTATACCTATACATCTTAGCGAGCTTGGTATCAGCAAGATCAAACAGTTGTTGCAGGAAGCTGCTCTGCTGTTGGTGTTAATAAGCACTTGGCAGTTTGATAGAAGCAAAGCACCACATTGGGTGGTGGTATGTGCAGTGAATGAGCACTTTGTCTATATTAATGATCCCGACACTGAAGATATCCCCTGGCTGTCTACTGCCGAGCGGCAATATATTCCGGTAGAGCACAGCGTGTTTATCAAAGCTTTCAGTTACGGTAAAAACCGGCTTAAGGCTGCTGTTGTAATCAGAGCGGCTAAAAAGTAGCGTTTTTTGTCTGCTTTCATAGCGTTTTGTGCAATTAATCGGCGAACGATATTGAGATTGTCATTTTTCGCAAATAACCGCTTGCGCCAGTTTAAAAACGCCCTATAATGCGCGCCATGCCACGGGGTGCTGCGGTT